>NZ_CP026121.1:8228424-8570609 GCF_003330845.1 Streptomyces sp. Go-475
CCTGACCGGGGCGTTCTTCCTCACCCAGCCGCAGCTCAACGCGGCGCGTGGCAGCGCCGGTACCCGGCTGCCGGAGTCAGTCACCCACCCCGGGCACTGGACAGCGCGGCTCTGAGACCGGCCGGTTCCCGGGTCAGGCACTTGCCACGGGTTCTGGACGGCGTGCGGCTCTGAGGCTGATCGGTTCCCACCGTCAGGCATCCGCCCCGGGTACGGGACAGCGCGGCTCCGGGGCCGGTGCGGGCACCGGCGTCCGGTGTTCCGGGTGGAGGCGCAGCCCCTCCGGCATCAGCGTCAGTCGCTCCGTCACGCGCAGCCGGTAGGCCGGATCGGGCCGCAGCTCGTAGCGGCGCAGCAGCAGGCCGAGCACCAGCGTCGCCTCGTGCAGCGCGAACTGGCGCCCGATGCACGCCCGCGCCCCCGTCCCGAACGGCTTGAAGGTGTGCGGCGCCCGGGTCCGTACGACCCCCGCCTCGAAGCGGTCCGGGTCGAACCGCTCGGCGTCCGCGCCCCACACCTCGGGGTCCCGGTGCAGCATCGGCGTCAGCACCAGCGCCCACGCCCCGCGCCGCATCGGGTGCTCTCCGGCCAGCACGGTGTCCTCCCGGGCCTCCCGGGCGAAGGCGGGCGCGGTGGGCCACAGCCGCAGTGACTCGTCCAGCACCCGGCGCACGTAGCGCAGCCGGGCCACCTGCTCGTAGGCCGGCTCCGCCGTGTCTCCCCAGACGCGGTCCACCTCGGCGCGGGCCCGGGCCGCGACCTCGGGGTGGCGGGAGAGGTAGTGCAGGGCGAAGGACAGCGCGCCGGACGTCGTCTCGTGGCCGGCGACCAGGAAGGTGATGACCTGGCGGCGCACGTTCCGGTCCGCCAGCCGCTTCCCGGTCTCGGGGTGGGCCGTCTCCAGCATCCGGTCGAGCAGGTCCCCGTCCCCGCCGCCCCCGGCGCGCCGGGCCCGGACCAGCTCGTCGACCGTGCGGTTGAGGTAGGCGATGTCGGCCGCGTTGCGCCGGCTCGCGCTCCGCAGCAGCAGCGGGGCCAGCGGGAACGGCACGGTGTTGAGCCGCTGCGCGTAGGTCAGCGTGCCGACCATCGCGGTCACGAAGGGGTGCGGCCGGGAGCGTTCGAACGAGCCGAAGTCGTGCCCGAAACCGGTCCGCGCGATCGTCTCCAGCGTCAGCTTGGTCATGTCGCCCGGCACGTTCACCGCCCGGCCCGCCGCGGCCGCCCGGTCCCAGTGCTCCGTGAGCTGCCGCGCGACGGCCAGCATCATCGGGTGGTAACCCGCCATGGCCTCCCGGCTGAACCCGGGGGCGAGCACGTCGTGCGCCAGCTGCCAGTTCGGCTCGTGGTTGTACGCCGTGAACAGGCCGTCCCCGGCCACGGGGCGCAGATTGGCGATGCCGAGCCCCACGTGCTTGGCGAACCGCGACTCGTCCGCGAGGTCGGCCGCGTGCCGGGCACCCCAGACGAAGACGAACTCCTTGCCGAAGGCCTTCCGCCGGAAGACCGGCCCGAGTCGCCGGGCGTACCGGAGCGAGTCCTGCAGCGGAGTGCGCCGGTTCACGCCCACCACGTCACCGAGCAGCGGGATCCGGTGCGGCGGATGCGGAATGCGGTCCAGCTCCGGCCAGCCCAGCTCGGCACTCCGGAACCCCTTGGGCACCCCGTCCCGTGTCGGCGCCTGGGTCATCGCGATCTCCCTTGATCCAGCGGCGGGTTCGCACGTGTCGCCCGTGTGTTGTACGTGGGTTCAATAGCGTGCTTCAGTCTGGTCCCGTTGTTGAACCGGCGTCAAGTAAAGTGCGGGCATGGCCGCGAACCAGGCCGGGCGCACCCGCCGCCGGCTCAGCACCGAGGAGCGCCGCGAGCAACTGCTGGCGGTCGGGGCGCGGCTGTTCTCCGAGAGTCCGTACGACGACGTGTGGATCGAGCAGGTCGCCGAGATCGCCGGGGTGTCGCGCGGGCTGCTGTACCACTACTTCCCGACCAAGCGGGACTTCTTCGCGGCGGTCGTCGAGCGCGAGAGCGAGCGGATGCTGCGCATGACGGCGGCGGTTCCCGGCGTCCCGGTGCGCGAGCAGCTCGCGGACGGTCTCGACACGTTCCTGGGGTACGTCCGGGAGCACGCGCACGGCTACCGGGCCTTCCACCGCGCCGACGCGGCCGGGGACCAGGCGGTGCGCCGGGTGTACCAGCGGGCCCTGGCCGCGCAGGAGCGGCAGATCCTCGCGGCGCTGGCCGCCGACCCCGAGTTCGGTCCCGCCTTCGAGGAGCGGCCCGAGGTGCGGCTCGCCGTGCGCGGCTGGCTGGCGTTCACCACGGCCGTCTGCCTGGAGTGGCTGCGCGGCGCGGAGTTGGGCCGGGATCAGGTGCGCGAGCTGTGCGCGCGCGCCCTGCTGGGCGTTCTCACTCCCTGAAAGGTCTCGCAAAGATCACGTGAGGAGGTTGGCGCACACCCCGATCTTCGATAGGTTAGGTGAGGCTTACCTAAGGAGGTCTGGGATGGGTGACGACAGCCACAGCTGGACGGCGGCCCCTGCCGCGGCGGAACGGGCGCGCTCGGTGCTCGCCGCCGCGTGGTCCTGCTCGGTGACCGCGGAGGGCACGCGGGAGGAGCTGGTCGGCGCGCACACGGTGGCCGAGGACGGCCGGGTGCTCGTGGACGTGCCCGAGGACAGCGCCCTGCTCGCGACCGCGATCTGCGCGCCCCGGGGCGAGCCGTCCGCGGTGCTGGAGTTCGCCGACGTGGCGCCCGTCCCGCTCCGCAGCCGGATCCGCGCCCGGCTCTGGCTCGCGGGCTGGTTCGCCGTCGAGGAGGGCCGGCTCGCCTTCACGCCCACGCGCGTGGTGCTGCGGCAGCCGTCCGGCGCCGTCGTCGTGGACCTGGACGACTTCGCCGCCGCCGCGCCCGACCCGCTCACCACGGCCGAGGCCAGGCTGCTGACCCATCTCGCCGACTGCCACGCCGACGCGGTCGAGCGGCTCACCCGCCTGGTCGACTCCGACAGCCTGCACGGCGCGGTCCGGGTCCAGCCGCTCGCCGTCGACCGGCACGGCCTCACCCTGCGCATCGAACGCGCCCGCGCCCACGGCGACGTACGCCTGGCGTTCCACCGGCCCGCCGACGACGTCGCGCAGCTCACCGAGCGCATGCACGTCCTGCTCGGCCAGGCGAGCGCCGCGTCCTGCCCCCGGGCGCTACAGCGGCAGCGCACAGACGGCGACCGGTGAGGAAAACGGTTCGCCGGCCCGTCGCAGGGCCCCGCTCGTCTCGTCCACGTGGAAGACGGTGACGGTCGAGGACTTCTGGTTCGCCGCGAACAGCAGCGTGCCCTCCGGCGAGAGGGCGATCTGGCGCGGGAAGTCCCCGTCCACCGGCACCGTGTCCAGCAGCTTGAGCCGGGCACCGTCCGCCTCGATCGCGTAGCGCGTGAGGCTGTTGTCGCCGCGGTTGGCGAGATAGGCGTACCGGCCGTTCGGGGTGACGAGGATCTGCGCCGGGTAGCTGGTGCCCGGACCCGTGCCCGTGGACTGCGCCTCGCCGACGCGCACGCGGCCGGAGGCGGGGTCGTACGAGCAGACCGCCACCGTGTTGTCGACCTCGTCGGCGAGGTAGGCGTACCGGCCGCCGGGGTGGAAGGTGAGGTGGCGCGGGCCGGCGCCGGGCCGGGTTCGCGCCCGAGTGACCTCGGTGAGCGTGCCGGCCTTCTCGTCGAGCCGGTACGTGTAGACGGTGTCGGTCCCCAGGTCGACGGCGAGGACGTGCCCCCCGTCGGGGCTCGTGATGATCTGGTGGGCGTGCGGGCCCTCCTGGCCGGGGCCGGGCGGCGGACTGGAGTGCGTGACGAGGTCGGTGCGCTCGCCGAGGGCCCCCGAGGCGTCGATCGGATGCACGGCCACGCTGCCCGAGCCGTAGTTGGCGCTGAACAGCCAGCGCCCGCCCGGATGCACCGACAGATGGCAGGGGGCCGCACCGCCGGTGCTCCGGCTGCCCAGGACCTTCCGGTCGGACAGCCGCACGGCGGTCACGGCGCCGTCCTCGCGCTCGTCCACCGCGTACAGCGTCCGGCGGTCCGGGTGGATCGCGAGGTACGACGGGTCGCCGACGCCGGTGAGCGTGCCCGTGCCGGTGATCCGGCCGGTCGCCGGGTCGTACTCGGCCAGCCCGATGCCCTTGCCGCCGCCCTCGGCCGACGTGTACGTGCCGAGGTAGAGGGGGCGCGGGCCGGAGGGGCGCCGGGCCTCGCCGGAGGGGTTCGTACTCGCCTCGGGCGCGGGGGAGGCGGCGGGTTCGGGCGCCTTGTCGCAGGCCGGCAGTGCCGCCGCGGCGGACCCTCCCGCCAGCACGCCGACGAATCGGCGCCTGCTCCAGCCGGTGCTGTCCATGTCGCCCCTCAGCTCGTCACTCGTCCCCGTCGCGACAGCCACCTTGGCGTGGATCACCCGTCGGGTGCAACAAAGGCACTTGGCGTTGCGTCCGGCGCAACAGGACTCGGGGTCGACCGGGAGCCGTCCTCTCCCTCAGCGGGAACGCCCGCCGACCCCGGTCCGGTTCCGCCACAGCTGCTCCTGAACGCCCAGGCGCTCGCGCATCCGCGTCAGCCGCGGCATGCGCACGCGCTGCTCCCGCGACACCCGGTCCAGTTCCTCCAGCAGGCGACGCGTGCGGTGCTCGGTGTCGAGTTCGTCGAGGATCCGGTTCACCTCCGTCAGGACGGCGCCCGGAAGCTGCCAGTGCCCGGGGTCGCGCTCGGCTTCCTCGCGCAGCAGCAGGGCCAGCTTGTCGCGGGTGCCCGCCGCGGTGCGCAGTTCCGCGGCGAGACGTTCCTCCGCCGACTCGGCGCTGGCGCTGAGATGGGTGGTGACCAGCACCGCGAAACTCACCACGGCGTCGGCGATCTCGGACAGCAGCTGCTCGAGCGCCGCGCCCGTCTCGGCCTCGAACAGCGGCTCCGGCTCGCGTTCCTTCGCCAGGTCGGTGAGGGAACGGGCGAGCACCCGCAGGACGACCGTGCAGATCTCCAGCGTGTCCAGGCCGGTGCGCAGCACCACCCGGTGCAGCAGGCCCTCCCGGACGCGCGGGTTGAGCCGCAGGCTGTCCTCGGCCTGTCTGAGGGCGGCGTCCACCTCGACGATGTCGTGGTCCAGGCGGCGCGCCTCGTGCAACTGCTCCGCCGCGCGGTCGACGGGCGTGCCGCGGGCGGCGGCCTCCTCGCCCAGGCGCAGCATCAGCTGCCGCAGCCGGCGGGCCAGGCCCTCGATCGACTCACCGGCCTCCTCCACCCACACCGGCGGAGGCAGCAGCAGATTGCAGCCGAGCCCGACGACCGCGCCGATCAGCGTCTCCAGGACCCGGGCCCAGGCGGTGTCCCCGACGGTGGTGACCCCGAGGACGAGCATCGCGCTGATCGCGACCTCGGGGACGTACTCCTCCACCCGGACCAGCCGCCCCACGGCCAGCGCGGCCACGATCAGCAGGGCCAGGCTCCACCACGTGAGACCCACCAGCAGGCTGAACGCGATGGCGACGAGGACCCCGGCGACCACGGCGTTCACCCGCCGGAAGCCGTTGGTGAGCGTGGCGTACAGCGTCACCTGGACCACCAGCAGGGCCGTCAGGGGAGCGGTGAGGGGTGCCTTCTCGGGGCTCAGCCGCAGCGCGATGACGTAGGCGATCGTCGCCGCGGTCGCGGACCGCAGCGTCTGGACGACCACGGGGTCACGGCGTTTCTCCAGGACCCGCGTCGCGTGCGCCGTCCACTCACGTACCTCTCGCATCCTCGGGCTGTTCCCCTTCCCTGGCGCATCGAACGCACCCATGATCGAACGTATCCACGGAGGACGCCAATGCCCAGGGGGAACGGGGGCGGCCGAGGGCGGTCAGGCGTACAGCTTGTCGAGGAACGCGGCCAGGTGGCCCGTGGTCCGGTCAATCTGCTCCCGCAGCGTGAGGCTCTCCTCGAACCGGGCGCCGGTCTCCGGCACCTTCTTCCCGCGCACGTACAGCGAGCAGGCGAGGTCGGTGCACATGTACACGCCGACCGAGTTCCCCTCGCGTCCGGCCGTCCCCGCCTTCCGCGCGGTCATCAGCGAGACCCCGCCCCGCGGGTGCGTCGTCAGGCACAGCGAGCACATGCTGCGGTGCAGGAACCCGCGCTGCGCGGCCTGGAACCGCATCGCCACCCCGACGAGCCGCCCCCCGCGCTCGGTCACGAGATAACTCCGGTCGGGTGCTCCCGGATCCCGCCACCCGAGGAAGTCGAGATCGTCCCAGGGGCGCTCGGCGAGGTCCCGGGGCACGGCCAGGCGCTTGGCCTCTCCCTTGGAGCAGTTGACAAATGAGTTGCGGATGTCCTGCTCGGTGAGTGATCTCATGGGAGGGCTCCTGGTGGTCGTCGCCGTAACCTAGGGGTCCTAGGTTTCTGTGTCCGGGCCAGGGTAGACATCGGCGGCGAGGGGGAGCCAATGGATTTCCGCGGGGTTGTGGGTGCGTGTGCCCGGGCGGCGCTGCGTCATGTCGCGGCCCGCTCGGCGGGGCCCGGCGTCGACGCGCGCCTGCGCATCACCCTGAACTTCCACCCGGACCGGACCGCGCGCGGCCGGCCCGTCCTCGCGGCGCTGGCGCAGGACGGCAGATACCACTCGCAGTTCGTCACCGGCACCAGCAACGGCGGCCTCACCGCCCACCCCGGAGGCGACCGGTGGCGCTGGGAGAGCAGGATCTTCGGCGGCGCGTACGACGCCGCGGCCGGGCACGAGCGGCCCGTGTACGGTGCCCTGAACTTCCGCCGGCAGGTCGTCGGCGCGGCACCCCGGTTCGGCTCCTCGCACTTCCGGCTGCGCGCCGCGACCCTGGACCGCGCCACGTTCTGCTATCCCGACAGCGCCGCCGAGCCGACCCACTTCGGCGTCGCGGCCGGCATGTCCCTGATCGCGCTGGCCGAGGCGGACGAGCAGGACGCCCTCAACGACTACATCGAGGCGCAGGTGCACGGCGGCGTCGACCTCGCCCGCGACGTGGAAGCCCTCGTGCTGGACGCCTGCTACCGCGGGACACCCGTCGAGGCCGCGGCCCGGCGGCTGCCCTGCCCCCTCGAGTGGCACCCCGGCTACCGGCTCACGGCGGCCGAGCTGCGCCGCCACGGCGACTACCGCGGACAGGAGTACGCCGAACTCGGGGCCAGGATCGCCCGGGACGGCCTCGTCGACCCCCGGGCCATCGGCGACGCCGCCCGGACCGGCCGGTACGACCTCCAGGACCTCAAGATGGTCTGGCACACCCTCGCCCGCTTCGGCGCCCCGGAGGGCGCGGGCACGGCCTACTGCGGGACGGAGGCCTCCGGCGGCCACACACCGGGCGTGAGCACCCCCAGCGCGTAGGCCCGGGCCACCAGTTCCGTGCGGTTGGCGGCGTTCCAGCGGGAGGACAGGCGGCGCAGGTGGTAGGTCACGCCGTCGGTGGTGAGGCCGGTCTCGCGGGCCGCCCGGGCCGTGGTGGCGCCACCGGCCAGGAGGGCGAGGATGCGGGCCTCCACCGGGGTGACCCGGGGGTGCCCGGCGGACGGGTCCGCACGGGGCCGCTCGCGTTCGCCCTCCACCCGCAGCATCACCAGCAGCGCCGGCGTGTCCTCCACCGTGTCGCTCACCGGGTCCGCCGTCAGCTCCCCGTACCGCTCCGCGCCGCCGGGTGCCCGCCAGCGCACCGACACCTGGTAGCGCGAGCGGTGCCGCAGCCGCAGCGCCTCGGCGATCCGCTCCACCTGCGTCGCCTCCCGCGGGCTGAACAGCTCCAGCACGTCCCGGCCGCGCAGCCGCCCCGGTGTCGTACCGCACTCCGCGGCCATCGCCGGATTGGCCAGCAGCACCGCCCCGTACACATCGCACACCGCGACCGGCATCGCGATCCGGTCGAAGAGGAGCAGCGCGCGGTTGCGCCACATCACGGCCTCCAGCCGGGCCAGCTCCACGGGTCTCTCCTGCCACGCCGGGTCGCTCCCGCGCAAGAGCGACGCGTCTGCTTGTACTACACAATCATGTAGGGCGGCGACACCGCCCGCCGGGGCCGGTGGATCACGCTGGAAGCAGTACTTCCGTACCGCGAAAGGCAGTTGCCGCGTCATGCCCCCCACCGGACAGACTCCCCTCACCGCCGACTCCCTCCCCGGCGTCCCCGTCGCCGACATCTCCGCCACCGGGCCCGGCGGTGCGCCCATCCAGCAGGCCATGGACCTGATGCGCGAGCACGGGCCCGTCTTCGTGCGGCGGCTGTACGGGCGGGACACCCTGTTCGTGGGCGACCTGGACCTCGTGGCCGACCTCGCGGACGAGCAGCGGTTCGCCAAGCACATCGGGCCCGGTCTGGAGAACGTCCGCGAGTTCGCCGCCGACGGACTGTTCACCGCCTACAACGACGAGCCCAACTGGGCCAAGGCGCACGACATCCTCATGCCCGCCTTCGCGCTCGGCTCGATGCGGACCTACCACCCCGTGATGCTAAAGGTGGCCCGCCGGCTCATCGCGTCCTGGGACCGCGACGCCCGCGCCGGCCGTCCCGTCGACGTACCCGGCGACATGACCCGCATGACGCTCGACACCATCGGACTCGCGGGATTCGGCTACGACTTCGGCTCCTTCGAACGGCCCGAGCCGCACCCCTTCGTCGAGTCGATGGTCCGCTGCCTGGAGTGGAGCATGACCCGCCTCGCCCGCGTCCCGGGCCAGGACCACTCGGCGGCGGACGCGGCGTTCCGGGACGACGCCGCCCACCTCGCCCGGGTCGTCGACGACGTCATCGCCGCCCGCACCGGCACCGACCAGAGCCAGGCCGACGACCTCCTCGGCCTGATGCTCACCGCCGAGCACCCGGCCGACGGCACCACCCTCGACGCCGCCAACATCCGCAACCAGGTCATCACCTTCCTGATCGCCGGCCACGAGACCACGTCCGGCGCCATGTCCTTCGCGCTGTACTACCTCGCCAAGCACCCCACCGCGCTCCGGCTGGTGCAGCGCGAGGCCGACGAGCTGTGGGGCGACCAGGCCGACCCCGAGCCGACCTACGACGAGGTCGGCAAGCTGACCTACACCCGCCAGGTCCTCAACGAGGCGCTCCGGCTGTGGCCCACGGCCGCCGTGTTCGCCCGGCAGGCCCGCGAGGACACCCTGCTCGGCGGCCGCGTCCCGCTGCGTGCCGGCCAGTCCGCCCTGGTCCTCACGCCGATGCTGCACCGGCAGCCCGTCTGGGGCGACAACCCCGAGCTGTTCGACCCCGCCCGCTTCACGGCCGAGGCGGAGGCCGAGCGCCCGGTGCACGCCTTCAAGCCGTTCGGCACCGGCGAACGCGCCTGCATCGGACGGCAGTTCGCACTGCACGAGGCGACCATGCTGCTGGCCATGCTCGTCCACCGCTACCGGCTGCGCGACCACGCCGACTACCGGCTCACGGTCAAGGAGACCCTCACCCTCAAGCCCGAGGGCTTCACCCTCACCCTCGCCCCGCGCACCTCCGCCGACCGCGTCCACCCGCCGCTGCCCGGCGCCGCCCCGGCCCGGCAGTCCCGGTCGGCCGAACCCCAGGGCCTGCCCGCCCGCGTCCGCCCCGGCACCGCCGCCCTCTTCCTGCACGGCAGCAACTACGGCACCTGCCGCGACTTCGCCGCCCAGCTCGCCGACGAGGCCGCCGCGCTCGGCTGCGACACGCAGGTGGCGCCCCTGGACGCCTACGCCGACGGCCTGCCCACCGACCGGCCCGTGGTCATCACGGCCGCCTCCTACAACGGCCGCCCCACCGACGACGCCACCGCCTTCGCCGCCCGGCTGGAGGAGGAGCACGACCTGTCCGGCGTGACCTACGCCGTCCTCGGCGTCGGCGACCGCAACTGGGCCGCCACCTACCAGCACGTCCCCACCCGGATCGACGAGCGGCTCGCCGCGTCCGGCGCGACCCGCCTGCTGGAGCGCGCCGCCGCCGACGCCTCCGGCGACCTCACCGGCACCGTCCGCGCGTTCACGGCCGCCCTGCGCACCGCCCTCCTGGAGCGGTACGGCGACCCGGACGCCACCGCCCCGGACGCCGGCGAGCCCACGGCCGCCTACGAGGTCCGCACCCTCACCGGCGGCCCGCTGGACGCCCTCGCCGAACGGCACGACCTCGTCCCCATGCGGGTCACCGAGGCCCACGACCTCACCGCGCCCGGCCACCCGCGCCGCAAGCGGTACCTCCGCGTGGCGCTGCCGGACGGCGTCACCTACCGCACGGCCGACCACCTCACCGTGCTGCCCGCCAACGCCCCGGACCTCGTCGCCCGCGCCGCCGCCGCGCTCGGCGCCGACCTCGACACGGTCCTGGACATCCGCGCCACCCGCCCGCGCCGCGACGGCATCGCCGTCGACCGGCCCGTGACGGTACGCCAGCTCCTCACCCACCACGTCGAGTTGCAGGAGCGCCCGAGCGCCGGGCAACTGGCCGCGCTCGCCGCCGCCAACCCCTGCCCGCCGGAGCGCGCGGCCCTGGCCGCCCTCACCGACGACCCGCGCACCCTCGTGGAGATCCTGGAGGACCACCCGGCGCTGCGCGGCGCCCTGGACTGGCCGCGGCTCCTCGACCTCCTCACCCCCCTGCGCCCGCGCCACTACTCCATCTCCTCCTCGCCCGCCGTCGACCCCGCCCACGTGGACCTGATGGTCTCCCTGCTCCAGGCGCCCGCCCGCTCGGGCAGGGGCGTCTACCGGGGCACCGGCTCCGGCCACCTCGCCACGGTCCGGCCCGGCGACACGGTGTACGCGCGCGTGCAGCCCTGCCGGGAAGCCTTCCGCATGGAGGCCGAGGGCTCCGCACCGGTCGTCATGGTCGCGGCGGGCACCGGCCTCGCCCCGTTCCGCGGCGCCATCGCCGACCGTACGGCGGCCCTCGCGAAGGGCGCCGCACTCGCCCCCGCCCTGTGCTACTTCGGCTGCGACGCCCCCGACGCGGACTTCCTGCACGCGGAGGAGCTGCGCGCCGCCGAGAGGGCCGGGGCGGTCTCCCTGCGCCCCGCCTTCAGCGCGGTCCCCGAGGGCGAGGCGCGGTTCGTGCAGCACCGCATCGCCGCCGAGGCCGAGGAGGTCTGGGCGCTGCTGGACGCCGGGGCGCGGGTGTACGTGTGCGGCGACGGTTCCCGAATGGCCCCCGGGGTGCGGGAGGCGTTCCGTACGCTGTACCGCAAGCACACGCCGGACGCCGACGAGCGCGCCGCCGAGCAGTGGCTCGACCGGCTGATCGCGGACGGGCGCTACGTCGAGGACGTGTACGCGGCCGGCTGACCGAGAACGAAGGGGAGGGGTGGGCGCACGGTGGTGGACTCCTGGGAACGGGCCCGGCGCATTCTCGAGGAGGCGGGCCTGGACCCCGGCGGCCTCGCCCACCTCGCCCCGCTGACCGGCGGCACCTACAACACCGTCGAGGAACTCCGCCTCACCGACGGCAGCCGCTACGTGCTGAAGATCCCGCCCCCCGCGGCCGTCCCCGGCCTGCGGCACGAGCGCCGGCTGCTCGTCGCGGAGGCCGAGTTCTACCGCTCGGCCGCCGGCGTGGGAGTCCGCGTGCCGCGGCTGGTGTCCCTGGGCGACGACTTCCTGCTGATGACGGCCTGCCCGGGCGACCCCTGGGACGACTCGCTCACCGCGCGGGAGACGACCGCCCTGCGCCGGGAGCTGGGCGGCCAGGTGGCCCGGCTCCACCGCGTGACGGGCCCCGGCTACGGCTACCCCTCCGGCGCCCTCGGCCCGCTCGCCCCCGACTGGCGGACCGCGTTCCAGACGATGTTCGACGCCGTCCTCGACGACGCCCGCCGCTACGGGGCCCGGCTGCCCCGTCCCGCCGACGCGGTCGCGCGTACCGCCGAGTCCGCGTACGGCGCCCTCGACGAGGTCACCGTGCCCTGCCTCGTGCACTTCGACCTGTGGCAGGGCAACATCCTCGTCGACCGGTCGGACGGCGGCGCCCGCATCGGCGGCCTCATCGACGGCGAGCGCATGTTCTGGGGCGACCCCCTGGCCGACTTCATCTCCCTGGCGCTGCTCGGGGACATCAGGCAGGACGAGGCGTTCCTCGCGGGCTACCGGGAGGCCGGCGGCCGGGCGGAGTTCGACACCCCGGCCCGCCTCCGCCTCGCCCTGTACCGCGCCTACCTCGACCTGATCATGATCACCGAGACGGTTCCGCGCGAGTACGGCCCGGACCGGGAGCGCTGGCTGCGGGAGACGGTCGCCCCGGAACTCGTCGCCGCCCTGGACGAGATCGAGGCCCTCGTGGCGGACCCCGCGCATTAGCTCACCGACGGCGGCCGCCCGCACACCGGACAGTGCGTTCCCCACCTGGCGTACGGCGCTGCCGGAGCGCGCATCGCGCCGAGGTTTCCCGGCGCACGGCGGAGGTACTCGCGTGGCGCCCGGACGAGCGAAGGGAGTAGTGCCGTGACCGACCACCGCCTCGAAGCACCCGGCGAGAACGGTGATCCCGTCCCGCGGGACATGCCGGACCAGCAGGCCGACGCCGGCGAGGACCCGTGGGAGGTCGCACCGCGCTTCACGGGCACCGGCAAGGGCGAGAAGGACCAGGCGGACGAGGCCGGCGAGCCGGCCGAAGACGTCCCCGACACGGACGAAGCGGGGACGGGCCGGCAAGGCGCGCCGCGGTCCGGAACGGTCCATCCCGAGCACCCGGTGCCGGACGAGCCCTCCGCCTGAACGCGGACGCGGAGGGCCCACCGACACCGAGGGCCGCAGCCGGCTGTGGGGGTCGGCTGCGGCCCTCGGCCTCGTCCTCGTCGGGATCTCCGGCGGGTCAGCCCACCTTGCGGCCCCGCAGCGGCTCCGTCCCCGCCCCCGCGCCCTGCTGGAGGCCCCGCAGGAATTCCGCCAGCACCTCCGTCGCCGTACGCTCCGGCTGCCAGCCGAGTTCCCTCCGGGCGCGCGCGGAGTCCATCAGGGGGAGCCGCAGCACCGCGTCGAACAGGTGCGGGGAGGCGGGCAGCAGGTGCAGGCCCCAGGCCGCCGCGATCGCCGAACGGGCCGCCGTGCGCGGCAGCCGCACGGGCCGGGCGCCCAGCATCTCGCCCAGCACGTGCGCGTCGACCGGCGGATCGGCCGCCAGGTTGAAGGCGCCCCGGGCGTCGGAGCGCACGGCCAGCCGGTACGCCCGCGCAGCGTCGTCGGTGTGCAGCGCCTGGACCCGCAGCCCCGGGATGTCGGGCAGGAAGGGCAGCAGCTCGGGGCGGGCCAGCGGGCCCGGCAGGAACTTGCCGCCGAAGATGCGGCGCTGCTCGCTCGCGGACTCCCGCTTGAACAGGAAGGCGGGGCGCATCCGCACCACCCGCGTCCCGGGGTGGTCGCGCTCGAACGTGTCCAGCGCGCGCTCCAGATAGGCCTTCTCCCGACAGTACGCGGCGTCCGGCCAGCCGTGCGTCGGCCACGACTCGTCCACCGTCTCGTCCTTCGGGCCCGGCGAGTACGCCCCGACCGACGAGGCGTGCACCAGCGCCGGCACCCCCGCGGCGGCCACCGCCTCGAAGACCCGCATGCTGCCGAGCACGTTGGTGCGCCAGGTCGCCGCCGGATCGTGTGTCGGCTGGAACGCCCAGGCCAGATGGACGACCGCGTCGGCGCCCGTGAACCGCTCCACCAGGTCGGATCGCTCGGAGGCCAGGTCGACCGCGTCCCAGTCGGTCTTCGGGGGCGACCAGTCGGGGAGCCGTCGGGCCAGGCCCAGGACGGAGCCGGTCTCGGGATCCTCGGAGAGGAGTCGCACCACGCTCGTGCCCACGTTGCCCGTGGCGCCCGTGACGACGACCCTCATGCCCGTTGCGCTGCTCACCTCTGGCTCCTCTCGGCCGCGTGGTTCCGCGAGAGATGACCGAGTACCCGGGTGGGGCGGATTGCACGTGGGCAGAAGGAAGCCCCGGCCGGACGGGGGAATCACGGCCGGGGCGGCTCTGAGGTGGGCGCGGACGGCGGTCGCCTCTCGGCGAGGGGCTCCACAGGGCTTCAGCCGAACGATCGTCCCTGTGGGCGAATGGTGAGGCCCGGGGACACTGTCCCATCCGCACCCACGTGTTGTTCAACGGGGAACTACCACTGGGTGTTCCGGGTTCACGGGCCCGGCCCCGTGAGGTGGGTCACTGCCCTTGGTCGTCGGGCACGGTCTCCGCCCAGAGGTTCTCCGCCTGGAGCAGGAGCGTGCCGAGCACCGCCGTGTGCGCGGCGCCCTCCTGGGCGTGCCGGCGGAGCTTGTCCTGCAGTTCCTCGTGGAGTTCCCGCATCGCCTTCTCGGTCTCGTCGTCCGGCCGGCCGTACAGGCTGCCCTCGCGCAGACTGTCCGCCTGCGCCTGGCAGGCGTCCCCGATGAGCTCCAGCATCCGCGCGTACGACCGCAGGGCCCGGCCCTCGGGCGGGGCGGGGGTCCGGTTGTCGTCCACGGACACGGCCAGGGCCCGGGTCAGGGCGGTGACGTGCCCGGTGATCCGGCCGAACCGCTCGTCCTCCTCCACCGGCGGCAGCGCGGCCTCCCCGTGCGGTACGCGGTGCAGGGCGCGCAGCGGACCGGAGGTCAGGCGCAGGCTCTCCTGGCTCCAGCGGCGTGCCGAGTGCAGCGCGTCCAGGCGGTGCTCCAGCCCGGCCGAGGCGCTGAGCCAGCCGGCGGCGGTCTGCCCGTCCCACTCGCCCTCGCGCAGGTCGGCGGCGACCCGGTGCAGGACGTCCCCCACGTCCCGGGCGAGCGCCACCAGGTTCTCCCGTACGTCCCGCAGATGGATCGGCGGCAGGACGAGCGCGTTGACGGCGACGCCGATGACGGCGCCGAGCGCGGCCTGGCCCACCCGGTGCCCCACGCCGGACAGGCTGACCGTGCCCGCGGCCAGGGTGAACAGGGCGGTGGTCGCCGCGTAGATGCCCTGGTCGCCGAAGCGGGGCCAGTTCGCCAGCAGCATCAGCACCGGCACGGACAGGGCGAGCGCGCCGGTCGTGTCGCCGGTGACGGCCTGTGCCGCCGAAGCCAGCAGGGTGCCGACGCAGATCGCCCCGAACTGCCGCGCGCCCTGCACCAGCGAGCTGTAGACGGTGGCCTGCACCAGCACCAGGGCCACCCAGGGCGCCATCAGGGCCAGTGGGTCCCCCATCCAGACCCCGCCCACCAGCCAGGCGATCACGGCCGCCGCGGCCGCCTTCAGCGACTGGACGACCAGATCCCTCTCCCGCCCGGGGCCCCGCCAGGCCGCCCGCATCGCGTCCCAGGCGGCCCGGGTCTCCCGTCGTACGGCGTCCACCGGCTGCACGGCGCGGATGCCGTGCTGCAGGTTCCGTATACGCCTTGGGGCGGTGGCCACACCCCCGGGCCGCGGACCCGGGGCCGGGCCGCCGGTGTCGTCCGCCGTGGTGCCTCGGTCCCTCCGCGGGCGAAGGGCGCCCGCCGTCCGCCGTACCGCACTCGTCACACGCGTCATGCGCTGCGGGTATCCCCGTGACCGGGGGTTTCACGTCGCCTCACGCCAGGGGGCCGTCCCGGAGCGAGGCGAGGAGGTGCGCGGGGTCGGCGTAGACCGCGTCCGCGCCTGCCTCCTCCAGGTCCCTCCGCGGGATGCCGCCGCACAGCACGCCCACACAGCGCACCCCGGCCCGGCTGCCCGCGCGCATGTCCCACACCGTGTCGCCGACGAACACCGCCCGCTCCGCCGGCACCCCGGCCAGCTCCAGGGCGTGCTCGACCGGCTCGGGGGCCGGTTTGCCCCGGTCGACGTCGTCGGCACTGGCCGTGGCGGCGATGGCCTCGTCGGCGTCGATCGCCCGGCGCAGCGCGCTCAGCTCCGCGCCGCCCGCCGAGGTGGCCAGCACCACCGTCCAGCCCTCCCGGTGCAGGCGCCGCAGCAGCGCCCCGGCCTCCGGCAGCGCGGGCAGCCGGTCGAAGTACTGCCCGTACAGCGCCTTGTGCCCGGCGCTGATGTCCGCGTCCTGGTCCTTGTCCCGGTCGTCACCCAGCAGATGGGCGACCAGGTCGGTGGACGGCAGGCCCACGGCCCGGTGGACGGCGTGCATCGGCACCTGGTGGCCCGCCTGCCGGAGGGCCTCCCACCAGGCGACGACGTGCAGATGGTTGGTGTCGACCAGGGTGCCGTCGACGTCGAACACGGCCGCGCGTTCCATGGATCCGGTTCCTTTCTCTCCGGCCGCGTGAGTACCACGTCAGCCGGACGGCACGCGCCGCTCACGGGTCCACGCCAGCAGCTCGTCCAGGGACCACGTCGTCACCACCCGCTCGGGCGGCACCCCGCACTCCTCCGCCCGCGCGCACCCGTTGATCTGCCAGTCCAGCTGCCCCGGCGCGTGCGCGTCGGTGTCGACGGAGAACAGCACCCCCGCGTCCACGGCCCGGCGCAGCAGCCGCCGCGGCGGGTCGAGCCGCTCCGGCCTGCTGTTGATCTCCAGGGCCGTGCCCGTCTCGGCGAGCGCCGCGAACACCTCGTCCGCGTCGAACTCCGACTCCGGCCGCCCCCGCCCGGTCAGCAGCCGCCCCGTGCAGTGCCCGAGCACGTCCGAGTGCGGGTCACGGACGGCGGCCACCATCCGCCGGGTCATCGAGCGGGCGTCCATCCGCAGCTTGGAGTGGACCGACACCACCACGACGTCGAGCCGGTCCAGCAGCTCCGGCTCCTGGTCGAGCGAGCCGTCCTCGAGGATGTCGCACTCGATGCCGGTCAGCAGCCGGAACGGCGCCCAGGACTCGTTCAGCTCCGCCACCACGTCCAGCTGCTCGCGCAGCCGCTCGGCCGACAGCCCGCGGGCCACCGTCAGCCGCGGCGAGTGGTCGGTCAGCGCCGCCCACTCGTGTCCCAGCGCCGCCGCGGCCCGGCCCATCTCCTCGATCGGGCTGCCGCCGTCGGACCAGTCGGAGTGGAGATGGCAGTCCCCGCGCAGCAGCGCCCGCAGCTTCTCCCCGCCCCGCGCGGGCCGCGGCTCCCGCGCCTCGGCCTCCAGCTTCTCCAGATAGCCCGGCACCTGCCCGTCCAGCGCCTCCCGCACCACCTGCGCGGTCTTCGGGCCGACCCCCTTGAGCTGCTCCAGCGAACCGTCGCCCGCCCGCCGGCGCACCTCGTCCCCGCCCAGTTCCTTCAGCACCCGGGCCGCCGTACGGAAGGCGCGCACGCGGTACGTCGGCGCCAGGGACCGCTCCAGCAGGAAGGCGATCCGGTCCAGTGCCTCGACGGGGTCCATCGCCACCTCCACCTCACAGGGTTCCCCAGCGCCCCGCGGGCCGCACGACGGGCCGGCGGTTTGTCCCGTACCCACCCGGGTACTGCGATGCCTCGTCCCGCCCGCGTCGACGAGGAGGCCCGAATGTCCGCCCCCACCGCGTCCCCCGGCAAGGTCGCCGTGATCACCGGCGCCGACTCCGGCATCGGCAGGGCCACCGCCGTGCGCCTCGCCGAGGCGGGCCTGGACGTCGGCATCACCTGGCACAGCGACGGGAAGGGCGCGGAGGAGACCGCCGACGAGGTCCGCGCGCACGGGCGGCGCGCCGAGGTCGCCCGGATGGACCTCACCCGGCTGCCCGAGGCCGCCGACACCGTCGACGAGCTGTGCGAGCGCCTCGGCCGCCTCGACGTGCTGGTCAACAACGCCGGCACCGGCACCATGACGCCCTTCCTCGACCTGGAGCTGCCGAAGGTCCGCGAGGTCCTCGACGTCGACCTCGTCGGGCCGTTCCTGTGCGGCCAGAAGGCGGCCCGGCACATGATCCGGCAGGGGGACGGCGGCAGGATCGTCAACGTCACCTCCGTCCACGAGCACCAGCCGCGCGTGGGCGCCGCCCCGTACTGCGCCGCCAAGGGCGGCCTCGGCCTGCTCACCCAGGTCATGGCGCTCGAACTCGCCGAGCACGGCATCACCGTCAACGCCGTCGCGCCCGGCGAGATCTCCACGCCCATGACCGGGCAGGAGGACACCGACCCGCACACCGAGAGCCGCCCCGGCATCCCGCTCGGGAGGCCCGGTGACGCCCGCGAGGTCGCCGCCGTCATCGCCTTCCTCGCCGGACCGGACGCGTCCTACGTCACCGGCGCCTCCTGGAGCGTCGACGGCGGCATGCTGCGGATGGGCCCCCAGGCCGGCTCGCACCTCACCGGCGACGACTGGCGGCGCCCCTGAGCTCGGCCGCTGAGCTGAACCCCGCGCCGGAGCCGGTTCCGCTCTACGCTCGATGCATGACCGAAATCTCGAGCCCGCACATAGCGCACCCCCGGATCATGGTGCTCGGGGTACAGCCGGGCACACCGCCGTTCCGGATCGTGGAGATCGACGGCCAGGTGGTCGGCGAGGCCAGGGCCGTCACCGACGTCCTGTCGGCCGCGGCCGCGTTCGGCATCACGGTCCACGACCTGGACGATCCGGACGTGGTCCGCTGGGTCGGCGGAGACAAGTTCACGTGGACGGTGCACTAGACCCCACGGCATTGCCGGCCCGGCGGGGCCCGTCGAGGGGCTCGGCCGGCCGGACGGGAGCAGAGCCCCGAGCTCAGCTGCCCGCTGTCGCCTTCCCCGCTCGGTCCCGGCGGGGCCTGCGGGCGTGGACCGCGCGGCTGAGGCGGCGGCCCAGGAGGAGGTAACCGATCAGCGCGCCCGTCGTGTTGAGGATGACGTCGTCGATGTCGAAGGCGCGGCCGGTGACCAGGGCGCCCTGGGCGAACTCCACCAGGAGCATCACCACGGCCGTCAGGAACAGGACGCGCAGGATGCCGCGGGTGCGCGGGGCGACCACGGGGACGAGGACGCCGAAGGGGACGCCCAGCAGGATGTTGCCGCCGATCTGCCGGACGGCGTCCCGCAGCTCCGGCTGGTCGAGATAGGCCTTCAGCGAACTGCCCGGCCGCAGATTGCTGTGGGTCAGCGCCTCCGAGGCGGGCGAGGGCTGCAGGGTCAGCCGTGCCAGCACCGCGGCGAACGCGACCATGAACGCGAAGGCGCACAGCATCGCCAGCACCCGCAAGGGCAGCGGAAGCGGGCGACGCTCTCGCCCGGACCGGGCGGTCCGGGGACGTGACACTGCACCGGCCATTGGCCCTCCAGTCTTCAACTTCCCTGCGTGGTAACGCGGTTACCCAGAGCGGGGCCGGCGATGCCGCCACCGGCCGTTCCCAGCCACGGTTTCCCCGCCTCGCGCCGGGGCACTCCGCACCGGAACCGCGCGCGCGTCCTGACCGGCCTGCTCGACCGCCGCCCACATGGGCCTGTTCCGACGACGGGGTCGAGCTGGTCGGGCACTCCGTGCAGGAGGCCGGGACCGGGGACTGGTGCACGTGTCCGTGCGCTGGACCCCGCTCGGCGTCCTGCTCGGCCTCGCCTCGACCGCGCTGGCGCTCGCCCTCGCGGCCGCGGCCGTCTCCCGGCCGCGGCTCCTCGCCGCGCCGGACCGGGCGCCGCCGCTGCGGCGCCTGCGGTCCGGGCACGCCGGGGACTACGTGGCCTTGCTCCTGGTGGGCACCACACTGCTGGGCGCGCTGGCCCTGCCCGGGATCCTCGGGAGCTGACGCGCGCTGCCGGGGCCGGCCCCGGGCCGCCCGGAAGCCGGTCAGTTCCCGTACGAGACGTTCACCTCCTCGAAGCCCAGGGAGCGCAGCAGGCCTTCGAGCATGCCGGTGGTGTTCGACTCGGCGCGGGCGGTCAGCTCGCTCTCCTTCGCCGCGTCGCCGATGTGCCGTACCGCGAGTCGCTGCACGGCCTGTTCGCCGTTCGGGTTGTCCGAGAACAGGTCGCCGAGGCGGTCGAAGAGACCGCGCTGCTTGGAGACGGCGTAGGAGCGGTCGGGGTCGAGGGCCGGCTTGCCCAGTTGCGCGTGGGGCAGCCGGAGCGTGGCGGACGTGCGGTCGCCGTTGACCTGCACGTCGTTCTCGCCGACCTTGCCCAGGTCGACGTAGGCGTCGACGGTGCCCGCGCCGACGTACAGGGTGCGGGTGCCGCGGATCGCGTCGGGGAGGAACTTCGCGTCCTTCTCCAGGTCCACGACGACCTGGAAGTTGCCGGAGGCGGCGTCGTAGCGGCTGATGTCCTGGATGGACTGCAGCAGCGCGGGGCCGGACCGGTCGTGGGTCTCGGTGCCGAACAGGTCCTTCAGGCCCGGGAGCACGCTCAGCCGGATCCCGGCGAAGAACACGACGAGCACCAGCACGAGCGCGGCCACCACCTTGGCCCAGCCGGGCATGCGCCTGGGGAGGCGCTTGACGGGAGTCGTCATGCGACGGCCCTCCTTCCTACTGACCGGATGCCCGCCACGCCCCCTGCCAGACCGCGGAGTTGAGGATTCGACGAACCCGGCGGAAGCATGCGGGGCGCACGCGTGTCCCCCTCAGGGACGGGACGTGGCCTCCGGCTGCTGCAGGGCCGCGTCGAGTGTCGGCTGCGGCGGCAGCAGCCGGGACAGGCCGGTGATCCGCAGGACGCGCAGGGTCAGCGGGTGGGAGCAGACGAGGAGCACGTACCCGCCCCGGTCGAGCACCCGGCTCCTGGCCCGGTACAGCAGCCGCAGGCCCGAGCAGTCGAAGAACTCGATCCGGCTGAGGTCGATCACGATCCGGGCGGCGGGGCGGTTCGTCTCCCGGTCCAGGTGCGGGGCGATCTCCGTGGCCGCGGCGAGGTCGATCTCGCCGCGGAACTCCAGCACCGTGTGCCCCCGTTCGTGGCGGACGCGCAGCTGCCGGGTGAGCGGTGCAGGTTCCTGCCGCACGACGAGATCGCCTCCAGCCTGCTCCGTGCGTGGGAGGGGGCGCGGTCCTCAACACCGTTCCCCGTTCCGCAAGTTACCCCCGAACGAATGAATTTGAGCATGTTCGATTGACATATGTCTCTGAATTACAGGTGAGTTGGCCGAGGTTCGCGCGGGGGCGTGCGCGGGCGTGAGCCCCGGCGTGCACTCCTGCCTACGACAGGGCGTGCCAGGCCTTGGTGAGTGCCTGGCGGAACTGCTCGGTCTGGTGCGCCGTGAGGTCGCGCACCATCCGCTCCTCCAGCTCCCGGACGGGCCCGGCGTGCCGCGCGAGCAGCTCGCGTCCGGCGTCGGTGAGCAGGATCAGCAGCTCCCGGCGGTTGCGGGGATTGCGCTCCCGGCGCACCAGGCCGCGGCCCTCCAGGGAACGCACGAGGTCGGCGATCGACTGCGCGGTGACGAAGGAGTCACGCGCCAGCTGGGCCGCCGACAGTCCGTCGTGTCGCTCCAGCACGGTCAGCGCGGTGTACTGGAGGGCGGTGATTCCGGACGGTCTCACCAGCTCGTCGAGGTGGGAGCGCACGACGAGCTCCACCTGCTTGACCATGTAGAGCAGGGAAGGGGGCGCCTTGGTCACCTGTGTGTCGAGCATGGAAGCAGGCTAGAGCATTGACAGGAAACCTGTCTGTAAAGAGACTGCGGACCAACAGGAATCCTGTTTGTTGAAATCTTGGCGACGACGCTGAGGAGTGGCGATGACCACCTTCGAGAAGGAACCCGGGCAGCTGTTCATCGGGGGCCGGTGGCGCGAGGCCGCGGACGGGGCGCGTACCGAGGTGGTCGACCCGTCCCGGGGCACGGTCGTCACCACCGTCGCGGAGGCGGGCCCCGCCGACGTCGACGCGGCCGTACGGGCCGCCCGCGCGGCCTACGAGGACGGCGCCTGGTCCGGGCTGAGCGGCCGTGAGCGCGGCCGGGTGCTGCACCGCGTCGCGCAGCTGATCCGCGAGAACGCCGACGAGATCGCCGCACTGGAGAGCCTCGACGTCGGCAAGCCGATCACCCTGTGCGGCGCGGTCGACGTGACGAACGCGGCCAACGACTACGAGTACTACGCGAACCTCGCCCAGAGCCAGGACGGCGCCCTGCGCGACACCCCCATGAACGCCCTCGCCTACACCAAGCGGGAGCCGCTCGGCGTGGTCGCCGCGATCACCCCGTTCAACTTCCCGCTGATCCTCGCCGGTTCCAAGATCGGCCCGGCGCTCGCGGCCGGCAACACGGTCGTCCACAAGCCCGCCGACGAGACCCCGCTCAGCGCCCTGTACATGGCCCGGCTGTTCCAGGAGGCCGGCGTCCCCGACGGCGTGGTCAACGTCGTGACGGGCGCCGGACCGGTGGCCGGCGAGGCGCTGCTGCGCCACCGGGGCGTCGACAAGGTCGCCTTCACCGGCTCCACGGCGATCGGCCGGCACGTGGCGAGCGTCGCGGGCGAGGCGCTCAAGCCCGTCACCATGGAGCTCGGCGGGAACGCCGCCCACCTCGTCTTCGAGGACGCCGACCTGGAGAAGGCGGTCGGCGCCGTCATCAAGGGCTTCGTCTTCAACACCGGCCAGTTCTGCATGGGCGGCCCGCGCCTGCTGGTGGCCCGCTCGGTCTACTCCACGCTGCTCGGCATCCTCGCCGAGGCCGTGCCGGGCGTGCCGGTCGGCGACCCGCGCGACCCGAACACGGTCATCGGCCCGATGGCGGCCGCGAAGCACCTGAAGAAGGTGGAGGAGTACGTCGCCCTGGCCCGCAAGGAGGGCGCCCGGATCGTCTGCGGCGGCGAGCGGCTCGACCTGGACGGCGGCTACTACTACAAGCCCACCGTCATCGCCGACCTGGCCAACGACTCCCGGGTGATCCAGGAGGAGATCTTCGGCCCCGTCCTCACCGTGCAGCCCTTCGACGACGAGGACGAGGCCGTCGCCCTCGCCAACTCCACGCCGTACGGCCTGGCCTCGGGCGTGCAGACCACCAACCTCGCCCGCGCCCACCGCGTCGCCGACCGGCTCCAGGCCGGCATCGTCTGGGTCAACGACTGGGCGATGCTCGACCCCGCGGTGCCCTTCGGCGGCGTCAAGGACTCCGGCTACGGCCGCGAGTACGGCCCCGAGGCCCTCGCCGGTTACACCAAGGTCAAGTCCGTCGTCGTCTCGCTCGACTGAGCACCGCCGAACCGAGCACCGTCAAGGAGTCATCGCGATGCCCACCACCACCCGTGCCGCGGTCGTCGAGTCCGGCGGCGCGCCCTTCACCCTCTCCGACGTCGTCCTCGACGAGCCCGGCCCGCACGAGGCGCTGGTCCGCATGGTCGCCACCGGCCTGTGCCACACCGACCTCGGCGTGGCGAGCGGCGGACTGCCCTTCCCGCTGCCCGGGGTTCTCGGCCACGAGGGCGCGGGCGTCGTCGAGGCCGTCGGCCCCGCCGTCACCGGCGTCGCGCCCGGCGACCACGTCCTGCTCTCCTTCACCTCCTGCGGCGACTGCCGCAACTGCCGCGGCGGGCACCCCGCGTACTGCGCGACCTGGCTGCCGCTGAACCTGCTGGGCGGCAGCCGCGCCGACGGGTCGAGCACCATCACCCGGGGCGGCGAGGCCCTGGGCGGCCACTTCTTCGGCCAGTCCTCCTTCGCCGAGCGGGCGCTGGCCGACGAGCGGAGCCTCGTCAAGGTCGACCCGGACGTGCCGCTGGAGTCCATCGCCCCGCTGGGCTGCGGCGTGCAGACCGGTGTGGGGGCCGTCTGGAACGTGCTGAAGCCGGACACCGGCAGCACGGTCGTCGTGCTGGGCACCGGGGCGGTCGGCCTGTCGGCCGTGATGGCGGCGGCCCTGACCCCGGCCACCCGGATCGTCGCCGTCGACCGCGTCGCCGAACGCCTGTCGCTCGCCCGCGAGCTGGGCGCCACGCACACCGTCGACACGAGCACGACGGAGCTGGGCGAGGCGCTCACCGGCATCACGGACGGCCAGGGCGCGGACGGTGTCGTGGAGACCACGGGCAACGTCGGCGTCCTGCGCCAGGGCGTCGACGCGCTCGCCGCCCGCGGCACCCTGGTCGTCGTCGGCGCCCCGCCCTTCGGCACCGAGGTCTCCCTGGACGTCAACGGCCTGCTCGGCGGCAAGCGGATCGTCGGCCTCACCCTCGGCGACAGCGAGACCCAGACCACGATCCCGGCGCTGGTCCGCCTGGTGAAGGACGGCCGGCTGCCGTTGCACCGCCTGATCGGTACGTATCCCTTCGGGGACATCGACCGGGCGGTGCAGGACATGCGGTCGGGCAAGACGATCAAGCCGGTGCTGACGTTCTGATGCGGCCGGCCGTCACGGCCGGTGCGCCTCCAGAGCTCGGGGGTGCCTCTGTGCGTGATTCCCCAGGGCAGCACCTTCATCAACTACACCGAACTGCTCAGTGGCGGCCAGGTCAGCCGGGCGATCATGGTGTCGGTCGGCGTCACACTCGTCGGCACGCTGTTCTCGATGGCGGTCTCGGTGCTCGGGGCCTAGGGTCTGTCCCGGCCGGGTACTCTGGGGCACCGGTTCCTCCTGATGATCATGGCGACGATGTTCTTCGGAGCCGGGCTCACGAAGGGGAGAGGGGGCAGGCGGCGACGCGGCACCTGGTCGACCTGGGCCACCGGCGCATCGCCATGATCAGCGGACCGGACCACGTCTTCTGTCGCGCCCGGCTCTCCGCCTTTGTCTCCGCCCTCGCGGAGGCCGGCCTGCCGACCCCGCCCCGAACGTCCCACTGCCGTGTTCACCGCGAACGACATGCAGGCGCTCGGTGTCTACCGGGCCGCGCGAGAGCTCGGATTGCGCATCCCGCACGATCTCAGCGTGGTGGGTTTCGACGACGTCCCGGCCGTGGCCTGGATGGACCCGCCCTTGAGCACGGTTCATCAGCCACGGGCGGGATGGCGGCGGCGGCAACCGAGTTGGCCTTGGCGCTCGGCCCGGGTGAGGAAGTGTCGCAGGTGGGGCGGACACGCGCGCCCTGGTTGCCGGGGATGGGCAACCAGGGCGGGGGTCGGGTCGGCCGGTCAGGAGGCGGGTGTGACGCGGGTGCCGGTGACCGAGTCGCCGGACTTCTTGATGTGATACATGACCTTCTTGCCGCTGTAGAAGTGGAAGGTCAGTGTCACCAGTTCGCCGTCGCGCAGCGCGTCAAGGAACTCGGGGGGCAGGACGATCGTGCCGTTCGCGTAGTCCGGCTTGAAGGACTTGTTGAACTCCTGGTACGGAGTCCAGTCGGTCTGGCCGGCGTTGCTGCCGTCGCCGTACCTGGCCTCCATGGTGGCCAGCGTGTCACCCTTGTACTGGGTGGGGATGGTGAACGCGTCGGTCTTGCCCGTGGCGCTGGACAGCACCGGCTCGTCGTAGGTGACCACCTCGATCTGCCAGGGAAGCCCGCGGGAGAACCGGGCCTGGAGCGTGGCGTTCACCCCGTACTCGCGCTCGCCGCTCAACCGGGTCAGCGTGCCGGCCGTGATGACGAGCCGCGTCCTGTCGAAGAGGGTGTAGTCCCGTCCCTCGACGAGTTTGGTCTTGCCGTGCCACAGGCCCCGGAACTTGGTTCCGTTCAGATTCAGGGTGACCCCCTGGGCCGTGATCGGCTCCTTCTTCTCCAGGAAGACCTTGTCGAAGGAGGCCGTTGCCGAACGCATGGTCCAGCTGGACTTGATCCAGGCCATCAGGGCGGGGTCCGACCACTTCATGGTCTCCCGGTTCAGGTAGGCCCAGGTTCCGGGATCCCACAGCGCGGTGGTGACACCGACGAGACGTGCCGCGTACGACAGGTGCTCGTAGTACTTCAGCGCCTCGCCCCGCTCGACGCGGGAGGGATGGTTGGTGTCGGGATAGCCGAGCAGGCCGTACTCACCGAGGTAGACGGGAATGCCCCTCGCGACGAAGGTGTCGCGCATCCGGGCGAAGGCGTCGTTGAGGTCGTTCTGGGCTTTGTCGTCGTAGTGGGTGCCGCCCGCGACGTTCACACTGAACGGGTACCAGCTGTAGTAGTGCACGGTGGCGACGAGATTGCGGTCGTTCAGCGACTTGATCGTGGTGTACAGGTCGTCCATGAGGTTCTGGGAGGGCGTGCACCCGTCCGTGGGCAGCGCGAGCATGCGGTCGGTGTTCCTGCCGCCCGAGGAGCGGACGATCTTGTGGAAGGAGGTGTTCAGCTCGTTCAGGAGCTTGGCCTTCTGCTCGGCCGTGGCGTTCTCGAACTGCGGCTCGTTGACGCTCTCGAAGAGCAGGGTGCGCGGCTCGTCGCGGAACGTCTTGGAGATCTGGGTCCAGGTGGAGTTGAAGCGGGCCAGCACTCCGTCGTGGTCGGCGGGCATCTTCTTGATCCACTGCCATGAGTCGTGGTGGACGTTGAGCACGACGTACAGGCCCTCGTCGAGCGCCCAGTCGACGACCTCCTTGACGCGGCTCATGAACGCGGCGTCGACGGTGTAGGGGGCGGTGGCGGACTGGTGGTCGGTCCAGGTCACCGGGATCCGGACGCTGCGGAAACCTTCCTTGCGGATGGTGGTGAACAGTTCCCTGGTGACCTTCGGGTTGCCCCAGTTCGTCTCGTCCGGAATGGCGTCAAGGGTGTTGCCCAGGTTCCAGCTGGGTTGCATCGCGGCGACGGCGTCCATGGCGCGGGCCGGAACTCTGATCGCGGACCCTGTCGGTTCTGCCGTGTCGTCGGTCGCGGCGGTCGAGGTGCCGCCGGCCAGTCCGAGCATGACGGCGAGCACCAGGAGCAGGGAGGCCAGGCGGCCGGGGCCGCGGCTGCGGTGGTGCGCGGGTCGTCGTATGTCCCTCATGTGTCGTCCCTTCCGGTCGGGCGGGTCTTACAGCGGGTCGTACGGGCGGCTCAGTGGATCGTGCGGGTGGTGCGATCCCGTGGTCAGGCGGCGACGAGGTGCCACCGCCTGCCACAACTGGCGGTGCGGCAGAGGGGGGTGGGCCGGTCAGCGGTCCAGGGGCTCGTAGTCGAACCAGTCGAAGTGGACGGTGCCCTCAGCCGCGTACATGCCGATGACGCGGCCGGTGAAGCCGCCGGCGACCTCGGTCGACAGGTAGCGGCCGTCGAGAGCCGCGAGCTCGGTGAACGTGCCGTCGGGTTGTTCGATGCCGAGGGAGACGGTGTCCGGTCCGGTGCACGGTCCGAGCGGAGGCTGCGGGTCCGTGATCGTGACCCCGAGAACCAGTGGCCCGGTGGGCACGGAGAGTTCGGCCACGACCGTGCGCAGTGAGCCGACGCGCGCGATCACCCGTACGTCGGTCCCGGACGCCTCGATCGCGTAGTGGTGCCGCTCGTCCAGCCGGACGGCGAGGCCGCCCCGCCCCTGTCCCGGGTCGACCAGGGTGCGTGCCCGGCAGGTGAGGTGCTGCTGGCGGCGGCCGGTGAACACCACGTCGGGGTCGTCCAGTGAGCCGCCCCGCGCGCGGAGCGTGAGCCATCCGGGGCGCTCCTTGGTGGTGCAGAGCTCGGCGGGGCGGTCCCGCACGGAGATCCAGATCGCCCCGAGTTCGCTGAGCTCGAAGTCGTCGCGCCGTTCCTCTGCGGGAGCGGAGACGGGGGAGAGGGGCCAGGGGAGCGCGGGCAGGTCCAAGGTGACCTCCCCGACGACCGGCCAGCCGTCCTCCCAGGTCACGGGAGCGAGGAAGGTCTCCCGGCCGAGCACGTGCCAGCCCGGCGTGCCGCCGCGCGGGCGTACGCCGAGGAAGACCATCCACCAGGAGTCGTCGGGCCCCTGGACCAGGTCCGCGTGCCCGGTGTTCTGGACGGGGTGGTCCGTGCCGCGGTGGGTGAGGATCGGGTTGGCCGGGCACGGCTCGAAGGGGCCGTTGGGCGTACGGCCGCGGGCGATGGACACGCCGTGCCCGCGTTCGGTGCCGCCCTCGGCGATGAGCAGGTACCAGTAGTCGCCGATCCGGTACAGGTGCGGCGCCTCCGGGGCCTTCGCGCCTGGGCCACCGGACCAGACCTTGTGCGGTGTGCCGTGCGTCTCGCCGGTGGCAGGGTCGAGGCGGACCTGCGAAACCCCCGCGACCGTGCACCAGCAGGTGCCGTCCTCGTCCCACGCCAGGTCGGGATCGATGCCGGGCACGCCGGGCGCCCAGACCGGATCCGACCACGGTCCGGCCGGGTCCGTGGCCGTGACGATCAGGTTGCCGCCGCCCTCGCTGCAGTTGGTGACGATCAGCCAGAAGCGGCCGTCGTGGTGGCGCAGGGTGGGGGCGTAGATCCCGCCGGAGGACGGCATGGAGGTGGGCAGACGCAACTGCTCCGGTCGGTCCAGGGCGTTGCCGATCTGCCGCCAGTGCACCAGGTCACGGCTGTGGAAGAGGGGTACGCCGGGGAAGTACTCGAAGCTGGAGCAGGCGAGGTAGTAGTCGTCGCCGGCCCGGCAGATGCTCGGGTCGGGGTGGACCCCGGGGAGCACGGGGTTGGCGGCGCGGGTGGGTTGGTTCTGAGCGGGCACCCTCGGGCGTCCTTTCGTCGGGTGGGCGGCGGGGCCGGCGCTCAGGAAGCGTCCGGCTCAGTGCGGGTGATGCGGAGCAGCGCCGCGGAGGGCGCGGCGGGCAGGGTCACGGTGAGGTCGGCCGTGTCCGGGTCCCAGACTCCGACGGCCTGGTGCGTGGCGGGGTACAGCACCTCGATGTCGGCTGCGCCGCCCGCCCGTTCAGGCAGTTGGATGGTGGTGGTGGCCTCGCCGCCCGGGCGGCGCCAGACGGTGAGGTAGGTGGTGGCGGGGGTGTGCAGGGCGAGGGCGATCCAGGGGTCGTCCCAAGCGGGAAGGCCGAGGGGCCACGAGGGCACGGCCTTCGGCAGGTCGGCGCGGATGGCCTTGTAGACGGCGATGCCCTCGTGGACCAGGGCGCGGGCCTCGGGTCCGAGCTGCGGCAGGTGGCCGGAGAGGTGGATGCGGCCGAGGAGGCCGCTCGCCATGGTGAAGGCGACCTCGTCGAGGGAGTCCTCCGGCTGCGGGTAGGCCCAGACGGCGCCTTGCTCGGGAGTGACGGCAGTGGGCGCGGAGGCCGCGATGGGCGCGTAGAGCTGGAGGTTCTGCTGGTCGCTGGTGGACTGCAGCTGCAGCCGCGACAGCAGGGCGTGGTCCCAGCGCATGCCGCCCGAGGAGCAGTTCTCCACCACCAGGTGCGGGTAGCGGTCCAGGATGCCGTCGAGCCAGTCCAGGTGCGCCCGGTTGTGGCCGAGCAGGCCGGCACCGGGGCTCTCGCCGGGGTGGGCGCTGGTGCCGGAGCCGGGGTCGATGTTGTGGTCGAGCTTGAGGTAGCCGACGCCCCACTCGCCGACGAGGCGATCCACGACCTGGTCCAGGTGGGCCCGGGCGGCCGGGTGGCGCAGGTCCAGGTGGTGCCGGCCGACCTCCGTGAGGCGGACGCCGTCGCGGCGGAAGAACGCCTCGTCGGGCAGGGACTTGGCCATGGGGCTGTGGACGCCGATGACTTCCGGCTCCAGCCACAGGCCGGGAACCATGCCGCGTTCGCGGATCCGGTCCAGTACCTCGTGGATCCCCTTCTCGCCGGGGAAGCGTGAGGCGGCCGGCTCCCAGGCGCCGACGCTGGTCCACCAGCCACCGTCATCGTCGTCGTACCAGCCCGCGTCGATGACGAAGTACTCGGCGCCGGCCTCGGCCGCCGCGTCGATCAGCGGCAGCAGCTTGTCGGTCGTGGGGTCGCCCATCAGGCAGTTCATGTAGTCGTTGAAGATGACGGGCAGACCCCGGTGGTCGGGGTGCGGGCGGCGCTGGGCGCGGCGGTAGCGGGTCAGCGCGGCGAACGCGGCGTCCGGGCCGCCGTCGGCGCCGAAGGCCAGCGCGGCGGGTACGGTGCGGAAGGCCGCGCCGGGTTCCAGGGGATGCCGCCAGCCGTGATGGGCGTCGGTCGGCCCGAACAGTGCCACGTAGGCCGCCCGGTCGTGCTCCTGGCACTCCCAGCGCCAGCCTCCGCCGTTGTGCTCGATCTGCCACACCCAACTGCGGCCGGTGCGCCGGTCCGTCAGGCCGCCCATGGGCAGGTGCCCGCAACTGGACCAGGTGCCCTGTCCCTTCAGGGCGAAGCCCGCCTTGCCGTGCCCGTACTTCGCGCGCCCGCTGACACCGGGTGTGGTCTGGCGCATCGGCTGGCGCTGCCAACGGCACTCGGCGAGCCAGTCGTTGTCCGCCCACAGCAGGTCGGCGGCGTCGACGGCCGCCGGGTCCGGCGGGGTGAGACAGCCCACGACGAGCGAACTGACCGACTCCAGGTGCAGGGTGGCCGGCCCTTCGTTGCGCAGGGTCACCTCGCTGCGGAGCACGGGGACGCCGTCCGGCGACCGGTAGGTCACCTCCGCGGCCAGCCCGGTTTCCGGGTCGTGGAGGTCCACGGTCAGGGTGTGCCAGTCGCCGTCGCGGGCCGCGCGGTGGGCCCGGTGGCGCAGCCGCCCGCCGAGAGCGGTCCCGATCAGACGGCTGCCCGACCAGTGTCGGCCGTGACCCGCGGCCGTCACCTCCACCAGCGGCAGGGACGTTCGGGGGTCGCTGTCCGCCTCGCCGGGCAGTCCGAGACGCGTCAGGCGGGCACTGCCGTCGTCGCCGAGGGCGAAGTCGAGTTGCAGGGCGTCGTGACCCCAGCGGAAGCTCCGCTGTTCGTTCTCCATGGTGTCCTTCTCCGAGTCAGTGACCGCGCAGGACCGCGCAGCCGCCGGGCGGGAGTTCGTGGGCGGTTGTGCCGGTGAGCACGTCATGGGAGGAATCCGGCAGAGGCGGCGTCCGCGGTGTGGTTGATCAGGACGTGCCGGCGGCGGCCGTCCGCCGCGTGCCGGGTGACGGCTTCGGCCCCGGCCGACAGGCCCGGCAGCTCCGGCTCGACGCCGGCGTCCTTCAGGAGCCGTCCGACCGGGGCGCGGTAGTCGGCGTCGTCGAGGCGGGTGGAGAGGTACCGGCCCTGTCCGGGGCGGCATCAGGTTCGTCGTCACCGGACGCTTGCTGTGCTCGCGGATCGCGTCGCGCTGCTCGCAGTACGCGGCGATGATCTCGTCGGCCCAGAAGCGGTGGAAGTCCAGCGTCTGCCGGGGTTCTTGTGGTACTGCGTCGCGTGCGGCGGCAGCACCTGCTCCCAGGAGGTGTGGCGCTGGCTCCAGAATGCCGTGCCCCAAGCCTCGTTGAGGGCGTCCAGTGAGCCGTGCCGGGCGCGCAGCCACACCCGGATCGCGGCCGCCGCATGGTCGCACCAGCAGAGCGTGCCGTACGCGTTGCGGCGAGGCAGTAGGTGTCACGGCTGCCGTGGGCCAGCCGGGTGCCGTCGGCCCTGACCGCCGGCGCCTCGAGGTGGGCCGGCGTGAACCACGGGGGCGGGGAGGCGGTCGGGGTGGCGAGGTCGACGGCCACGCCGCCTGCGTGCAGGCGTTCGATGTGGGCGTCGAGCCAGGAGAAGTCGTAGCGTCCCTGCTCGGGTTCGAGCAGGGCCCAGGAGAAGACTCCGAGGGTGGCCAGGTTGACCCTGGCCCAGAGCATGAGCTCGTCGTCCTCCTTCCAGACCGGCTCGTCCCACTGCTCGGGGTTGTAGTCCCCGCTGAAGGCGAGGCCGCCCAAGCGGTCGGTGATGCTGCGCGCCGTCATGACGGTTCCTCGGGTGTGGAGAATCGTCCCATTCTCTGACGTGTCGTCAGTGCAGGTGAACAGGGCCTGTTCGTCCGTCGGCCGCTCACCGCGTGCGGCGGTCATTCGACCGATCATGTGGTCGACCGCTGTGCGCCTACGAAGCTTTGGTGGTTCAACCCGTGCGTCATCGTGGCGGCCCTTCCTCCTGAGTGTCGAAGCGCTTCACCACGATGGGAAGCTAACGGACATCTTTCATGCGAAACAAGGGGCAAGATGCTAGGAAAGTTTATTTACCCTGGTCCATTGACAGCTGTGAGCGGCAATGGCAGCGTCGATGCGCTTCGACAATCGCTCTCAACCCGCCATCCGAACGCACCTGCCGAAGGATCCGTTTCGTGGCTACTCCGTCCCCATCCGCCGCCCCGGCGCCCTTCCGTGACGCCGCGCTCCCGATGAGCAAGCGTGTCGACGACCTGCTGGACCCGCCCGCCCTGGACGAGCGGCTCGCCCTGCTCCACCAGTACGTCCCGGCCGTCCCACGCCTGGGCGTCGCCTCGTTCCGCACCGGAACAGAAGCGCTGCGCGGAGTGGCCTGGCTGGGGGGTGGGGACGGTCTTTCCCCAGACCGTGGGGCTCGGGGCGTCATGGGACGAGGAACTGGTACGCGTCGTCGCCGAGGCGGTCTCGGTCGAGGCGCGCGCCTTCCACCGGCACCGGCCGACCTCGACCGGATCGGGCATCAACAGCCTCCGGACCTGGGCGCCCGTGGTGAACCTGCTGCGCGATCCGAGCGCGCCGCGCCGGTGCTCAAGCACTTCCTCACCTACGACGACGAGACCGATCGCTGCGTCACCTCGTCCGGTCTGCGCCCGCGCGTGCTGGTGCTGCACTCGGCGAGGGCCACGCAGAACGCCACAGCGCGATCCACCAGGCCGCCAACGAGACAAGCGCCAACGTCCACCGAACTCGACTTCACAGCCGACCAGTTCGCGCTTCCTTCGGTCTGAAACGTTCAAGTCACAGTGAAAGAGTCACATGAGGACCTTCATCCTGCCCGGCACCGACATGGTGGTCCCCAACGTCGTCCTTGGACTGATGCGCATCCAGAACATGACCGACGAGGCGGTGCGCAGGCTCGTGAACGCTGCACGAGACACCGGCATCACGTTCCTCGATCACGCCGACATATACGGCTCGGACGACCACGGTTGCGAGCGTCGGTTCGCTGAAGCCATGAAACTCAGCCCGTCGGAGCGTGAGCAGTTCGTCATTCAGTCGAAGGCCGGAATCGTCAGGAACGCGTCATACTTCGACCTCTCTCATCACCACATCATCGAGTCCGTGAACGGTTCACTCCGGGCACTGGGCACGGACTATCTCGACATCCTGCTGCTGCACCGTCCCGACGCGCTCGTCGAGCCGGAGGAGGTGGCCCGTGCCTTCGACGAGCTGTCGGCGGCAGGCAAAGTCCGTGCCTTCGGCGTCTCCAACCACACCCCCCGACAACTCGACCTGCTGCGCAAACACGTGACGCAACCAATCGTGGCGAACCAGCTGCAGCTGTCGATCACTCACGCCCCGATGATCGCGCAGGGCGTCGCCGCGAATATGCAGGACCTCGATCAGTCGATCGTGCGTGATGAGGGAATCGTCGACTACTGTCGGCTGCACGACATCACCATTCAGGCGTGGTCGCCTTTCCAGGCCGGATTCTTCGACGGCCCGTTCCTCGGTTCCGAACGCTTCCCCGAGTTGAACGCCGTGATCGACCGGCTGAGCGACAAATACGGCGTGCCGGCCGAGGCGATCGCGGTCGCCTGGATCACGCGCCATCCCGCGCGGATACAGGTCGTGCTCGGCACGACCACGCCAGAACGTGTCACGGCCGCCGCGCTCGGTTCCGACATCCCGCTCACCCGATCCGAATGGTATGAACTGTTCCGTGCCGCCGGATACACAGTGCCCTGATACTTCAGTCGGAGTTCGCCTCGTGAGCTGCGGTGATACCGGGTCGGGACGAGCGACGGCCGCCGTTGATCATTGTTGTTGTGACGCAACAAGAGAGTACGGCGGCCGGTGAGGCCATGGTATCGGTCGAACGGTGGCGCGCAGGGCTGGATGCGCTGCTGGGGCGGTGCGCACCGCACTTCCGCAGGATCGAGTCCGAGGCAGCGGGGGAGCCGAACCCGTACCGATTCCAGCGCCTGCTCTCCCGCGCGAGGTGGGATGACGCTGCGGTGCGCGCCGAGGTGCGCTCCGCGGTTTGGGAGGGGCTCTCGACCTAACGGGGCGGTGGACCCGCGAGTGCGGCCTTGCCGTGGCTTGTCGCGCGGTTCCCCGCGCCCCCTTCGGGGCACTGCCGTCCGGTCAGTCGTTCACCAGGACCAGCTTGCCCGTCGTCCGGCCGGTGTCGCCCCGGGCGTGTGCCTCGGCGGCGGCGGCCAGGGGGAAGGTTCCGGCGATGGTGGCGCGGAGCCTGCCCGTCGCGGCCAGTTCCGCGATCGTCTCCATGCCGGCCCGGTCGGCGTCGACCAGCATCCGGACCGCCCGGACGCCGAGCCGCCCGGCCTCCTCGTAGAAGTCGTCCGACCCTCCCGGCAGGATCGACACCACGACACCGCCCGGGCGCAGCACGCGCAGGGAACGCAGGGCGGTGTCGCCGCCGATCGTGTCCAGGACGACGTCGGCGTCCTTCACGGCCTCGGTGAAGTCCGTCTCGCGGTAGTCCACCGCCTCGTCCACGCCGATGCCGCGCAGGATCTCGTGCTTGCCCGCGCTCGCGGTGCCGATCACGTACGCGCCGCGCTCCTTGGCGATCTGCACCGCCACGTGCCCGACCCCGCCCGCTGCGGCGTGGATCAGCACCCGCTGCCCGGGCCGCAGGTCGGCGTGCTCGGTCAGCGCCTGCCACGCCGTGAGCGAGACCAGCGGCAGCGCGCCCGCCTGGACGTGGTCGAGACCGGCCGGCTTGCGCGCGAGGGCACGCACCGGCGCGATGACGTACTCGGCGTGCGAGCCGTGCCCGAACGGGTACGGCAGCATGCCGAAGACCTCGTCACCGGGCGCGAACGCCGCCACGCCGATGCCGACGGCCTCCACCACGCCGGAGACGTCCCAGCCGAGGACGAAGGGCGGCTCACCCAGGAAGCCGCCGGTGGCGCGGTGCTTCCAGTCGGTCGGATTGACCCCGGCGGCCCGCACCCGGACCAGCACCTCGTTCGGCCGCGGTACCGGGCGCTCGACTTCCACTTCCTTCAGGACCTCGGGACCGCCGAGGACGTCCTGGCTGATGGCTCGCATCGTGTTCCGTGTGCTCATGGTCATCCAGCGTGCCAGCCGGTGATCCACCCGGCCATGGCATGATGGCCACCATTCGATAGGATCGTGCCATGCGGCGTGAGCGAGTGGTGGTCCTGGCCCTGGACGGTGTGTACCCCTTCGAACTGGGCATCCCCAGCCGGATCCTCGGCGCCGCCGACGGCCGCTACGAGGTCCTGACCTGCTCGGCCGACGGCGGCCCGGTGCGTACCGCCGCCGACTTCGGCGTCACCGTGGAGCACGGCCCCGAGGCCCTGGCCACGGCCGGCACGGTGGTGATCGCGCCCGTCGCGCCGTCCCACCTGACCGACGAGGTGCCCGCCGAGGTCCTGGCCGCGCTCGCGCGGATCCGCCCCGGCACCCGCATCGTCTCCATCTGCACCGGCGCCTTCGTCCTGGCCGCCGCGGGGCTCCTCGACGGCCGCCGGGCGACCACCCACTGGCAGGTCGCCGATCACTTCCGGCGCATGTTCCCGCGCGTCGACCTCGACCCGGACGTGCTGTTCGTCGACGACCACCCGTTCCTCACCTCGGCCGGAGCCGCCTCCGGCGTCGACGTCTGCCTCCACCTCGTCCGCAAGGACCACGGCAGCCGGCTGGCCAACACCGTCGCCCGCCGCTGCGTGGTCCCGCCGTTCCGGGACGGCGGCCAGGCCCAGTACATCGAGCAGCCCGTCCCCGAACAGGGTGCCGCGAGCACCGCCGCCACCCGCGCCTGGGCCCTGGAACGCCTCGGCGAACCGCTCACCCTTGCCGACCTCGCCGGCCACGCCCGGATGAGCCGGCGCACCTTCGCCCGCCGCTTCCACGACGAGGTGGGCCTCAGCCCGGGCCGCTGGCTGATCCAGCAGCGCGTCTCCCGCGCCCGGCACCTGCTGGAGTCCAGCGATCTCACCGTGGACCAGATCGCCGGCCGGGTCGGCTTCGCGACCGGCGCCTCCCTGCGCCAGCACCTGCACGCGGCCATCGGCGTCTCCCCGCAGGCCTACCGCCGCACGTTCCAGAGCGCCCGCTGACCTCGTCCCGGCCCGGCCCCGATCAACTGGGCGGGATGCAAAGCCATTTGTCGACGTGTGGCTTTCTGTCGGAGCGTGACGGAACCCTCACGTCCGCCGGGGGTCGAGTTTGATCCTTTCGGGTTCAAACCCGATAAGGTTCCGATCGGCGCTGCGAGTTGACGCGATCGCGTCCGGTCACCTCGCGGTGCGTACTCATGAGTGCGGTCCACACACCCCCCGTTCGATCGTGTTGCTTCGAAGGATGCAGATGGAACTCGCCACTCCGCCACCGGCGGCGCGGGCCCCTGTCGCCTGGTACAGCTGGTGGTTGATGCCGCTGGGCCTGGGAGGCGGGACGCTTGCCGCCACGTTCATGAGCTCGGAGCGAATAACCGCGGCCGTCGCCGGTGTCGCGGCGACGGCGGCCAGCGCCGTGTGCGTGCGCCTGCTGCTGCGCACCCGGGCCCAGCTGCACCGGGCGGAGGGCTCCTTCCGCACCACGCAGGCCGAGCACAACCAGCAGTGGCAGCAGCATGTGGCCGGCCTGGAACGGAAGTTCTCCGCCGAGCGCGCCACCCTGGAGTCCCAGCTCACCGAGCAGAACGCGACGTACGAGCGGCGACTGGCCGACCAGAGCGCCACGTACGAGACGCAGCTCGCCGACCAGTCGAGGGCCTACGAGGAGCGGCTGGCCGAGCAGGCGACGTCCTACGAGGCGCAGCTCGCCGACCAGGCCGAGGTCTGGCAGGAGCAGCTCTCCCACCAGCTCGCCGCGGTCGCCCTGCTCGCCGACGAGCAGCTGCCCGACGCGATGGACAAGCTCCGCTCCGGCGAGGCCATCGACGACGTCCTGCCGACCGTCAACCAGTGCGCCAAGGTCAGTGCCGACCTCCAGGCCGAGCTGCGCAAGGTGCTGCGCACCGCCCTGATCGGCCTGGAGGCGGAGTTCGACCGCTCCACCTCCGCCGAGCAGGCCGTCATCAGCATCGGCAACCGCATCCACGTGCTGACCAGCAAGCTGCGCGGCCGGCTGCACGAGATGCAGGGCGAGCACGGCAGGCTGCCGGCTGTCGCCCGGGGCCTGATGGAGCTCGACCAGGAGATCGGCCCCGCCGACTGCCTCGCCGCCAGCATCGGCGTGCTCGGCGGCTCGGACCGGCCCGGGCGGCAGTGGCAGGAGCCGCAGCGGCTGCTGAGCGTGGTGCGCGGCGGCATCGGCCGGATCAAGGACTTCCACCGCGTCCAGGTCCGCCACCTGCCCGAACTCGGCGTCGACGGCGGCCTCGTGGACCACCTCACGCTGATCTTCGCCCACCTGCTGGACAACGCGGCCCGCTACTCGCCGCCCACCGAACCGGTGCTGATCTCCGGCAAGGAGGTCCCCAACGGCGTCGGCATCGAGATCCAGGACTCCGGCAAGGGCCTGAGCGAGGAGAAGAAGCGCGAGGCCGAGCACGCCCTCGCGGGCACGGCGCCCGGCGCGGGCCTCGGCGGCATCACCGAGGACGCCAGCATCGGCCTGCGCGTCGTCGGCGCCCTCGCGCGCCGCTACGGCATCCGCGTGACCTTCGCGGACTCGCCGTGGCTCGGCACCTCCGTGGTGGTCGTGGTCCCGCACAAGTACTTCAGCCCGCTGCCCACGGCCGCGACCGCCCAGGCACCGGCCACCCCGGCCGCACCCCCCGCCGAGGTCCGCACCGCCGCGGCCGCCCCGGCCCGCGAGACGGCCACCGCACCGGAGGCGGACGCGCGGGCCGAGGCCGTGGAGACCACGCCCGGCGGTCTGCCCCGCCGCCGCAGCAAGCGCAACGAGACGGAGGGGCCCAGGCAGGCCGAGCGGACCGACCGGAGCACCGTCGCCGCCGTCCCGCCCGACGCCTCCTTCTCCGGCCTCGCCGCCTTCGCCACCGCCGGACGCGACGCCGCGGAGGCCTCCTGGGCGGACGACGCCCACGACACCCCCGGCGGACGCGAGTCCACCGAGCACCGCACCGAAGAGAGCGACTAGTCCTCATGACGCAACAAGGAACAGATGTGAGCTGGGCGCTCCGCGATCTCGTCGAGAGCATCCAGGAGATCCGTTTCGCCCTCGTGGCCTCCAGCGACGGCAAGGCCATCACCTCCTACGGCGCCGAAGACCCCGACGACGTCGACCGCTTCGCCGCCGTGGTCGCGGGCCTGCAGGCCCTGGCCCAGCCGGTCGCCGAGCAGTTCCCCAAGTACGCCGGCCAGCTGCGGCTGGCGATGATCGAGGTCGACGGCGGGCACCTCTTCGTCGTCCGCGCCGGAGTCGAGACGTACCTCGGCGTCCTCGCCCGGGAAGGCCTCGACCAGGGCCTGCTGGGGCACCAGATGAGGGACCTGGCCCGCAGGATGGGTGAACTCCTCGGCACCACTCCGCGCCTGGAGGAGCACTCTGGATGAGTGCTCCCCGCAGGCCGTCGGACCCGTCCGGTCTCGAGCGCTACTACGTCCTCACCGGAGGGCGCAGCGGACCGGGCGGTTCGGCGTCGAGCCTCGACGTGGCGACCCTGGTCGTCGCCCGTGCCGCCCCGTTACCGGGCATGCAGCACGAGCACGAGGAGATCCTGCGCCGCTGCCGCGACCCGCTGTCGGTCGCCGAACTCGGCGCTCATCTCGGGCTGCCCTTCAACATTCTCGCGGTGCTGCTGTCGGACCTGCTGGACGCAGGTCGCGTCGAAGCCCGTAACCCCATCCCGGCACACGAAGCCGGCCGCGGGCCCGACCTCGCGCTCCTTGAGGAGGTACTCAGTGGACTTGAAAGGCTTTGACCAACCCGGAGGCTCGGCCGGGGACACCCGCTCGGTCAAGGTGATGATCGCCGGCGGGTTCGGCACCGGGAAGACCACCATGGTCCGGTCGGTCAGCGACATCAAGCCGCTCACCACCGAGGAGACCCTCACCCAGGCCAGCGTCGACGTCGACCACCTCATCGGGGTCGCCGACAAGACGCAGACCACCGTCAGCCTCGACTTCGGCAAGATCGGCATCAACGAGAGCCTGGTGCTGTACCTGTTCGGCACGCCGGGCCAGGAGCGGTTCTGGTTCCTGTGGAACGGGCTGTTCAAGGGGGCGCTCGGCGCGATCGTCCTGGTGGACACGCGCCGCCTGGAATCCAGCTTCCGGGCGATCGAGGAGATGGAGCGGCAGGACGTCCCGTTCGTCGTCGCGCTGAACGTCTTCCCCGACTCGCGGAACTACCCGGTCGAGGAGATCAGGGACGCCCTGGACATCCCGGCGCACACCCCGGTCGTGGCCTTCGACGCCCGCGACCGGGCCTCCAGCCGGGACGTCCTCGTCGCCCTGATCCACCACCTGAAGGAACGCTCGGCCGTGGCCCTGGAGCCCCGATGAACGATTCGACCGACCCCACCCTCCAGGCCGTGCGGGGCTGCCCCGTCGCCCACCACGGGGCCGACCTGACCCGGCTGTACGGCCCGGAGGCCGCGACCGACCCGGCGGGCATCTACGAGCGGCTGCGCAAGGAGCACGGCTCGGTCGCGCCGGTGCTGCTCGAAGGCGATGTGCCCGCCTGGCTGGTCCTCGGCTACCGCGACAACCGGCGCGTGCTCGACAACCCCCGCCAGTTCAGCCGGGACGCCCGGATCTGGCGGGACTGGCGCGAGGGCCGGATCGAGGAGACCTCGCCGATCATGCCGATGGTCGGCTGGCGCCCCGACTGCGTGTCCCAGGACGGCGAACCGCACCGCAGGCTGCGCGGCGCCGTCACCGACGGGCTGCAGAAGGCGGCCGCCCGGGGCATCCGGCGGCACGTCACGTACTTCGCGAACAAGCAGATCGACGCGTTCGCCGACGCCGGCCGCGCCGACCTCGTGGCCGACTACGCCGAGCAACTGCCGATGCTCGTGCTCACCAGGATGCTGGGCCTTCCCGCGGCGGACGGGCAACGCCTGATCGAGTCGTGCGCCCAGGTCTTCAAGGGCGGCGAGGGCGCCCTCGAGCACAACGAGCGGATCATGGAGATCCTCGCGGAACTCGCCGAGCGCAAGCGGGCCGAACCGGGCTCCGACTTCGCCACGGCCCTGCTGGAGCACCCGGCCGGCCTCGACCACGACGAGGTCGTCAGCCATCTGCGCCTGGTGCTGATCGCCGCGCACACCACCACCAGCAACCTGCTGGCCCGGGTCCTGCAACGGGTCCTCACCGACGCCGCCCGCCTCTCCGGTCTGGTCAGCGGGGAGCTGAACGTCTCCTCGGTGGTGGAGGAGGTCATGTGGGACACCCCGCCGCTGTCCGTGCTGCCGGGCCGGTTCGCAACCGCCGACCTGGAGCTCGGAGGCCACCACGTCCAGGAGGGAGAACTGCTCATCCTGGGCCTGGCCGCCGGCAACCTCGACCCGGAGGTACGGCCCGACTCTGCCGTGGCCGTGCAGGGCAACCAGTCGCACCTGGCGTTCAGCTCGGGACCGCACGAGTGCCCGGGACAGAACATCGGCCAGTCCATCATCGAGATCGGCGTGGACGTCCTGCTGCACCGGCTGCCGGACCTGCGCCTGGCCGTACCGCCGGAAGAACTCAGCTCGACCGCCTCCACGTGGGAGTCCCGGCTGGACAGCCTGCCGGTCGAGTTCGCCGTCTAGGCCACGTCGGCGGACCGTTGCCCGGCCGGCTTTTCCGGCCGGGCAACGCCGTGCGTGGGTGCAGCAGGGGCCGCTCGGGCCTTCAGGATCGAGGCGTCAGCCGTCGAGCCAGTCGCCCGCGACGCCCGTGGGACGGTATCCCGTGGCGTTCCAGAGGAAATGCGGGTGGGCGCAGCCGAACATGTAGGCGAGCAGTGCGGTGTCCTCCCTCCCGGTCCGAGGGTCGTGCAGGGTGTGGAACCTCTCGGATCCGACCACTCCGGCGTCCTGCTGGACACGACGGGCGCGGTCCGGCGACGGTGCGGCGCTGGATGCCTCCACGGCGGCGATGTAGGTCCGGCGCAAGATCTCCCAGGTGCTGTCCGTGTCGCCGTGCCAGGGGCCGTGCAGTGCTTCGAAGGCATGGAGCTCGGCGTCGAACAGGGGCCATGCCTGGGGGTGTTGGGCTCGGCAGCGTGCGGACAGCTCGGCGGTCCGGGTGCTCAGTGCCGGTGCGGTGGGCCGCGGGGCGATGGTGAGGGTGGTGCCCTGGGTGAGGATGCCGGTGCACGGGTTGGGCTGCAGGTCGCACAGCGGGCAGTCCTCGGCCGGGGGGAGGCCCTGGGTGATGCCGTCGAACCACAGGGCGTGGCGGCCCGTGAGCCCCATCCAGACGATGGTCGTGGTCATCAGCCAGGTGTTCCACATCGGGCTGTGGGCCTCGGGCATGCAGCCGTACTTGACGAGGGCTATCGCGCAGGCGGCGTAGAACGCCTTGGTGTGGGTGGGCATGTCGGCGAGCCAGAAGTTGCTGATCTCGCCGGTGAGGGCGTCGGCTCGTACGTCGGCCATGTCGTCGATGACGCGGCACAGCAGCAGGGAGGCGAGGTTTTCCTCCTGCCAGAGTTCGGTGTCGGGGGCGACGTGCCAGAACAGGCAGTCCAGCATCTGCAGGGCCGAGTAGGTGCTCTGGTCGAGCGGGTTGGTCTGGGGGAGCGTGACGTTGCCCGCGTCGTGCTGTCGGAGCCAGTACTCGTCGACGGATCGTTTGTGCGCTGCGAAGAGTCCGGAGACCAGGGCCCGTGCGCTGTTGGCGCTGAAATTCTCGGCCAGGCGGCTTTCGACGTGTCGGGTGAGGCGCGTTGTGTCGATGGTGTCGATCACGCGTTTGTATTCGTGGAAGACGAGGATGTCGTCCTCGAAGCGGTGGCGGTGGCCGAGGTCTCGCTCGAGGTCGTTCATCTGCCGGGTCCAGGACCATCCACCGGTCAGGACACTGTCGAGTTCCCGGCGGTGCGGCCAGGTCTTGACGGCGAGGGGGCGACCGGCGCTCTGCCGCCAGCGGTAGTCGTCCAGCGTGCGCGCGGGGGGCGTGGGCAGCCGACGGCACAGCGGGCAGGCGCAGACGGCGGTCTGCGCTTCCTCGCGCGGCGGGGTGAGTGCCCGGCTCCTCCAGGCCCCTTCCAGCATCGTGCAGGCCAGTCTGCAGACCTCGGCGTCGGTGCTGATCTGCGGGAAGGCTGCTTCTATCAGGCGCAGGCTGGTGTCGAGGTGCCGCAACCTGGCGTAGCCCTCCTCGTCGGGTGGGAGGAACGCGGGCTGTGCCGGATGGAGGGCTCCCTCCACATGCAGCGTGGTGCTGGAGTGGGGGGAGCCGAACGCGTTCAGCCGCTGCTGAGCGGCGTTCTGGGAACTTCGGTACTCCTCCGTGCTCCCCTTGATGTGTTTCGCCAGGAGGCCGGCCAGGGTGTTCCCCGCCTCCGTGGGCTGGAGCTGGGCGCTTGGCTGCGCCGGGAGCGAGCTGTCGGCGGACGCCTTCGGAACGGCGCCTGCGACTCGAGATTTCACACCGGTCTCCCCATGAGCTGTGGTCCTGGCAACGGAATCGATCGACCGTGGTCGTTGACCGGCATGATCAGGAAGCACGCGCGTACCCGTCAGGCGTAGCGCGACCACCGGATCCGAGAGGCGCTGCTTCGCCCGAGGCGGGTGGGTGGCCGACAGGAATGTCGAAGGGCAGGTCGAACCGGACGTCCTGAGGCATGTGCTTCCTTTCGGGAGACGGACCGCAGAGTCCCCCCACCCCTGCGAGCGGACGGTTCCGTGACCGCCCGCACACTCGAACTGGGCTTCGCAGTCCGAAAGTTGAACCGAGAAGCGGTACGAGGCTGCCCACGGCGTGAATAAGCCATTCCGTGACCGCGCCGTGATCTCCGTTACTGCCCGAAGCGCATGAGCTGCGTATACTCCCTCGTCCCTCACCCGGTACCGGCTGGTCCGCCGAGCCTCCGGAGCCTCGGAACGCCACACTGGTCGGAGTCCGTTCGACGACTCTCCAGGAGGCGCACCGACGATGACGTCCGCACCCGCACGCAGCGCTGAGCAGCGCACCAAGGACACCCTGCACCGTCTCGAACACGACGTGGACGCCTGGGTCGCCACGGCCGACGGCACGTCGGGGACGCCGTACCTCGTCCCGCTGTCGTTCCTCTGGAACGGCTCGTACCTGCTGTTCGCCACACCCGCGTCGAGCCCCACCGGACGGAACCTCGCCGCGACCGGCCGGGCCCGGGTGGGCATCGGGCCGACCCGCGACGTCGTCATGGTGGACGGCACCGTGGAGACCGTCCAGCCCGCCGAGCTGACGGAGGAGGACGCCGAACTCTTCGCCGCCAAGACCGGGTTCGACCCCCGCCGCCTCGCCACGCCGTACCTCTACTTCCGCGTCGTGCCGCGACGGGTGCAGGCCTGGCGGGAGGCCGACGAGCTGGACGGGCGCGAACTCATGCGCGACGGGCGGTGGTTGACGGCCGACTGAATCGGCCGGACCGGGATATCCGCAAGGTACGGGGCCGCGGGGCACGAACGCCCCGCGGCCGGAATCCCGCGGAGGAGACATGGCACTGGTGAAAGCGGGGGTCCTCGTGCTCGACTGTGCCGAGCCCGAGAAGCTCGCCGTGTTCTACAAGGAACTGCTGGAGGGTGAGGAGGCGGACGCGACGGCCAACCGCGTGGAGATAAGGAGCGCCGACGGCTTCCGGATCGCCCTGCGCCGGGACGTCAACGCGACCCCGCCGAGCTGGCCACGCCCCGAGAACTCCCTCCAGGCGCACCTGGAGTTCGTGGTGGACGACCTCGACGCGGTGGAACGCCGGGTCATCAGCCTCGGCGGCCGTCCGCTGGAGGCCAAGGAGGCCTCGGGCCCCCTGGAGGAGCGCGGCTACGCCGACCCGGCGGGCCACTCCTTCACCCTGCGCCGGACCGCGCCGACCGCGCCCAAGCAGGGGTGACCCGACCGGCCCGGTGGGTGTCCGCGAAGTGGCGGCGGGACTTTGCGGCAGCCCGGCGGCGAACAGGGCGAGCAGTGCGGTCAGGGCGAAGTCCGGGCCGGTGACGCCGGCCGGGATGAGAGAGCGACGATCAAGGCGGACGGCTGACCGCACAGGCCGGCCCCGCCCGGCCCGGAGCCGGGCGGGGCCGCGCCGCCGTCAGTCCCGGCCGCCCTTCTCGCCGACCGGCCAGGTGCCGGTCGAACGCTCGATGGCCTTGGCGCCCGCGCGGTCCACGGCGCTGCGCACCACGGCGAAGATGGCGCCCTGGATCGCGGCGGCCAGCAGGATCTCGCCCCAGCCGCGGTCCTTGTCCAGCGCGTCGGGCGCGTCCTCCTCGTGCCGGATCGCCATCCACGTCTTGCGGAAGGCGAGCCCGGCCAGCCAGCCGCCGGACCAGCCGAGCACGAAACCCACGGGCTGGTAGGCGAGGGACATCTTCTTCTTCTTGGCCACGGGGATCTCCTTGATAGCTGAAAGGGGTGGTGGACGTGGTCAGGGTGTGTGCGCGGCCGGGACCCGCTCCTCGGCGCGGACCGGCCCGGGCGGAGTGCCGTCACCGAACGGCCGGCCGCCCAGCTCCTCGCGGTGGTGCGGGGTCAGCCAGCCGGACAGGTCCGGCCCCAGGGGCACGATGCGGGTCGGGTTGATGCCCGTGTGCACCTGGTAGTAGTGCCGCTTGATGTGGTCGAAGTCGACGGTGTCGCCGAACCCGGGCGTCTGGTAGAGGTCGCGGACGTACCCCCACAGCACCTGGTTCTCCGTCAGCTTCCAGCGGTTGCACTTGAAGTGACCGTGGTAGACGGCGTCGAAACGCACGAGCGTGGTGAACAGCCGGATGTCCGCCTCGGTGATCGTGTCGCCGACCAGGTACCGCTGCCGCTCCAGGCGGTCGGCGAGCAGCTCCAGCCGCCGGAACACGCCCGCGCAGGCGGCCTCGTACTCCTCCTGCCCGGTGGCGAACCCCGCCCGGTAGACGCCGTTGTTGACGTCCTCGTAGACGTCCGCCATCACCTCGTCGATCTCGTCGCGCAGCCGCTCCGGGTACAGGTCGGGCGCCCCCTCCCGGTGCAGGGCCGTCCATTCGGTCGCGAGGTCGAGGGTGAGCTGCTGGTAGTCGTTGGTGACCAGCTTCCCGCTGGGGACGTCCACGACGGCGGGCACGCTGACCCCGCCGGGGTAGTCCGTCTCGCGGCGGTCGTACGCCTCACTCAGATAGCGGATGCCGAGGACCGGGTCGCGGCCGTCCTCGTCCAGCGTGAAGCGCCAGCTGCGGTCGTCCTGGACCGGGTCGGCGACGGCCAGGGACAGCGCCTTCTCCAGCCCGAGCAGCCGCCGGGAGACCAGCGACCGGCTCGCCCACGGGCAGGCGCGGCTGACGACCAGCCGGTAGCGGCCGGCCTCCACCGGCCAGCCGTCCCGGCCGTCCGCCGTGATCCGGTCCGTGAAATGCGCCTTGGACCGCTTGAACGTCCTCTTTCCGTAGGCGCTGTTGCCGCCGTCGCCGTCGTCGCGGCTCATGGGGAAGACCTCCTTGCCGTACGTGTGGCCTGCTTGTCGTGCGTGTGCCCTGGTGAACGCGTTCCCCGTTTTCCGCGGACGGCACGGTGTGAGCACCGCCGACCGGGGCAATCGGCGGGGGTGACTGAAGAAGGATCTGATCGGAGGACACGCGTCACCGTGCTGGTGGCGCTCGCGGCCAATCTGGTGATAGCGGCCGCCAAGGCCGTCGGCGGTCTGGCCGCGGCATCGCCCGCCCTGCTGTCGGAGGCGGCCCATTCGGTGGCCGACAGCCTGAACGAGGTGTTCTTACTGGCGGCCCTGCGCCGCAGCCGCCGCCCCGCCGACCGGCGTCACCCCTTCGGCTACGGCAAGGAGCGGTTCTTCTGGTCGCTCCTCGCGGCCGTCGGGATCTTCGTGATGGGAGGCTGCTTCTCCTTCTTCCAGGGCTTCGAAGCCCTGACGAGCGGAGCGGCGGAGGACCTCGGCGGCTATGTGGCCGGCCTGGTCGTGCTCGGCATCGCCCTCCTCGCGGAGGGCGGCTCCCTGCTGCGGGCCCTCTACCAGGTGCGCCGGCAGGGCGGTGGGCGCGAGGGGCTGCGGGACCCCGCCCTGCGGACGGTCGTCGCCGAGGACGGCACGGCGGTGCTCGGCGTCACGCTGGCCATCGCGGGCATGGCGCTGCACATGGTCACCGGCCAGGTGGTGTGGGAGGCGGCCGCCTCGCTCGCGATCGGCGCGCTGCTGGTCTACGTCGCCTACCGGCTGGGCCGCGACGCCCGCGACCAGCTGATCGGCGAGGCGGCCGACCCGGAGGCGAGCGGGCGGATCCAGGCACTGCTGCGGGCGCAGCCCGAGATCGACAGCGTGGAGGCGCTGTTCACGATGAAGACCGGCCTCGACTCGGCCCTGGTGGCGGCCCGGGTCGATCTGGTGCCGGGCCTGGACAGCGAGCGGGTCGAGGAGGTCGCGGTGCGCATCAAGCGCTCCATCGCGAGGACGGTGCCCGAGGCCGACCAGATCTTCCTCGACGTCACGGACCGCGTCGCGCGCGAGGCAGCGGAAAGCCCCGCCGCGACGGGGGAGCGCGGCGGGGCCTGACCCACGCGTGCCCCGCCGCCGACGGTTCATGCGCCCCGACCGGAAAATTTCCCCCGCCGATTCCACTCCCCGCCCGCAGCCGGCCGCCCTTCCGTCCGGCACGGAGGGTCACGCCGGCTGCCGGGCGGACGGGGCCCCCCTCCCGGCACGGCTGCCGGGCGGACCGGCGCCCCCTCCGGCCCGGCCGCTGAGGACACCCCCGGCCGGAAACCGGGAACCCGGTCAGTCGTCCTCGGTCGGCTCCAGGACGAAGACCGGGATCTCGCGGTCCGTCTTCTTCTGGTACTCGGCGTACGCCGGATACGCCGCGACCGCACGCTCCCACCACTCGGCCTTCTCCGCGCCCGTGACCTCACGGGCCGTCATGTCCCGCTTGACCGGCCCGTCCTGGAGCTCCACGTGCGGGTCGGACTTGAGGTTGAAGTACCAGACCGGGTGCTTCGGCGCCCCGCCGAGGGAGGCCACCGCGGCGTACCGCCCCTCGTGCTCCACCCGCATCACCGGACTCTTGCGCAGCTTCCCGGTCCGGGCGCCCCGCGAGGTCAGCACCACCACCGGCATCGTGGAGCCCTGCAGGGTCGTCCCCCGCGTGCCCCCGGAACTCTCGTACAGCTCCACCTGCTCGCGCACCCACCGCGTAGGGCTGGGTTCGTACTCGCCCTCAAGAGGCATGCAACCGTCCTCCCGTCGCGTCCACGACTGACTGACCGCCGCCTGTAACACCCGAAGGCCGGGGAATCATCCGCACCACGCCGAATCCCGGCCACGCACCTCACCCCGGCGCCACCGCCATCCGTACGGCCAGCGCCGTCATCACCCCGCTCGCGACGAACGCCGTCACCAGCCGGCCCCGCCGCCCCGTCAGCGCCCGGCCCAGCAGCGCACCGCCCCCGGCGAGCAGCACCTGCCAGCTCGCGGAGGCCGCGAAGGCGGCCAGCACGAACACGCCCTGCTCCAGCGGCCCGGCCGGCCCCGTGGCGTGGGAGCCGAGCACGAGTGCCGCGAAGTAGACCACGGTGGTGGGGTTGAGCAGGGTGATGCCGAGCAGCCCCCAGAACGCCCGGGCCGGACGCGGGGGAGCGGGGGCCGTCCGCGTGGCGAGCTGGTGGCCCCGGTACGCGCGCAGCGCGCCGACCGCGCCCCACACCGCCAGCGCGAGCAGCACCAGCACACAGACCCACCGCAGCGGCCCGAGCACCGGCCGCAGCGCGGCGGCCAGGGCCGTCCCGCCGAGCGTCGCCGCGAAGGCGTACAGCCCGTCGGCGGTGGCGACGCCGAGCGCGGCGCAGACACCGGTGCGCAGGGACGTGCGGGCGGTGAGGGAGACGAGGTAGGTGCCGACCGCTCCGACGGGGACGGCGATGCCGTAGCCGGCGAGCAGCCCGGCGACGAGCGCGGCGATCATGACCGCGGCGCGGTCGGCCCTCCACGGCGGCCGGACGTCTGCTGTCGGCGCGCGGCGGAAGCGGCGGCGGACAGCGACGGACGGGCATCGAAGAAAGACATGGCCGGATCCTGACCCCTGCCCCGCCCCACCCACAACCGGTTTTGGATCCCGTTCGAACAGGAAGACGGCGTTCCTCGGCCAAGTTGCACGTCAGCACCGATCTGGCCGAACTTCACGTCGCTCCATAGATGCCTGGGGCATCTAATGAAGATCGGCACGACGCACTCTTCGTCTGCGAGGTCTTCATGACGGACACGACCGCACCCGCCGCACCCGTCGCCTTCCCCCAGAGCCGCACCTGCCCCTTCCACCCGCCCACCGGCTACGAGCCGCTGCGCGCCGAGCGCCCCCTGACCCGGATCACCCTCTTCGACGGCCGCGAGGCCTGGCTCGTGACCGGGCACGCGACCGCCCGCGCGCTGCTGGCCGACCCGCGCCTGTCGTCCAACCGCGACCGCCCCGGCTTCCCCGCCCCCACCAAGCGCTTCGCCGGGATCCGCAACCGCCGCACCGCCCTGCTGGGCGTCGACGACCCCGAGCACCGCACCCAGCGGCGCATGGTCGTCGGGGACTTCACCCTCAAACGGGCCGTCGAACTGCGGCCGCGCATCCAGCAGATCGTGGACGAACGCCTCGACGCGATGATCGCCCAGGGGCCGCCCGCCGACCTGGTGAGCGCCTTCGCGCTGCCTGTGCCGTCCATGGTGATCTGCGCCCTGCTCGGGGTCCCGTACGCCGACCACGACTTCTTCGAGACCCAGTCGCGACGGCTGCTGCGCGGCCCGGAGACCGCCGACGTGATGGACGCCCGGGAGCGGCTGGAGGCGTACTTCGGCGAGCTGATCGACCGCAAGCGGCGCGATCCCGGCCCGGGCCTGCTGGACGACCTGGTCCAGCGGCAGTCGCGCGACGGCGGGCTCGACCGCGAGGGCCTCATCGCCATGGCCCTCATCCTGCTGGTCGCGGGCCACGAGACGACCGCCAACATGATCTCGCTCGGCACCTTCACGCTGCTCCAGCACCCCGAGCGGCTCGCCGAGCTGCGCGCCGCCCCGGAGCTGGTGCCCACCGCGGTCGAGGAGCTGATGCGGATGCTGTCCATCGCGGACGGCCTGCTGCGCCTCGCCGTCGAGGACATCGAGGTGGCCGGCACGACGATCCGCAGGGGGGACGGCGTGGTCTTCGCGACCTCCCTCATCAACCGCGACGAGACCGTCTACCCCGAGCCGGACACGCTCGACTGGAACCGCCCCGCCCGTCACCACGTCGCGTTCGGCTTCGGCATCCACCAGTGCCTCGGCCAGAACCTCGCCCGCGCCGAACTGGAGATCGCCCTGCGCAGCCTCTTCGACCGGCTGCCCGGCCTGCGCCTGGCCGCCCCGGCCGAGGAGATCCCCTTCAAACCGGGCGACACGATCCAGGGGATGCTGGAACTCCCCGTGACCTGGTAAGAGGCTTCGGGAATGCGCATCGACATCGACAAGGACGTCTGCATCGGCGCGGGCCAGTGCGCCCTCACCGCCCCGGACGTGTTCACCCAGGACGACGACGGCTACAGCACCGTGCTGCCCGGCCGGGAGGACGGCGGCGGCAGCCCCCTGCTGCGGGAGGCGGCCCGCGCCTGCCCGGTGAGCGCCATCACCGTCTCCGAGACCGTGGGCTGACGCCGTAGCTCATCCGGCGCGCAGGAGCAGCCGGGCCGCCTCGCGCGCCTCGGCGGCGGGCCCGGCGCTCCTGGTGACGCCCGCCGTGACCATCGCGCCCTCGGCCAGCAGGAACAGCTGCCCGCCCAGCGCGGCGGGCAGCCCCGCCGCCCCGACGAGGGAGTCGAGGTACTCGCGGAAGGCCCGCTTGTGCGCCCGCACCTGCGCGGCCACCCGCGCGGACGTGGCGCCCAGCTCGCCGTACGCGTTGATCCACGCGCAACCGCGGAAGTCCGGCTCGCCGAACCACCCGCCCAGCCAGTCGAACACGGCCAGGATCCGCTCCTCGGGCTCCCCGTGCCGCTCGACGTACTCGGCCAGCCGCCCGCGCCAGCGCGCGTCCCGCCGCTCCAGATACGCCTCCACCAACTGCTCCTTCGCCGGGAACAGCTGGTAGAGCCGCTTGAGCGAGACCCCGGACGCGCCGCGGACGTCGTCCATGCCGACCGACTGCACGCCCCGCCCGTAGAACAGCTCCTCGGCGGCGTCCAGGGCCCGCTCCCGGGCCTCCGCACGGTCCATGAACGACTCCTCCTTGACGCGAGAACGAGCGTTCTCCTACCGTAGCAGCCACCCTGGAGAACGCTCGTTCTCCACCGCCGCTGACCGGGAGGATCCATGACCGACCGCCCGCCGCTGCCGCCGTTCACCCGCGAAAGTGCCGCGCGCAAGGTCCAGGCCGCCGAGGACGCCTGGAACACCCGCGACCCGCACCGGGTCGCCCTCGCCTACACGGAGGACTCCGTCTGGCGCAACCGCGACACCTTCGTCACCGGCCGGGCCGCGATCGTCGAGTTCCTGACCCGCAAGTGGGCGCGCGAGCGGGAGTACGCGCTGCGCAAGGACCTGTGGGCCTTCGACGGCAACCGCATCGCCGTCCGCTTCCAGTACGAGTGCCGCGACGCCGAGGGGCAGTGGTGGCGCTCCTACGGCAACGAACTGTGGGAGTTCGACGCGCACGGCCTGATGGCCCGCCGCGAGGCGAGCATCAACGACGTGCCGATCGAGGAGCGCGAGCGCCGCATCCACGGCCCCCGGCCGGAGTCGGAACGCGGAGCCGGCTTCCCCGTCCGGTGAGCCCCGGGAGTCGCTAGGGTTTCCCGGATGACCGAACAGGCCGCCGCCCGCAAGCCCTTCCTCTACGTCGTCGTCTGCGCCGCCGGCATCGCCGCGGACGTCAGCAAACTGATCACCGCCGCGCAGGAGCGGGACTGGGAGGTCGGGGTCATCGCGACGCCGGTCGCCGTGAACGGCTTCTTCGACACCGCCGCCGTCGAAACGCAGACGGGCCGCCCGATCCGGTCGGCCTGGCGCACCCCGGGCGAGCCGCGCCCGTTCCCCGCCCCGGACGCCGTGGTCGTCGCGCCCGCCACCTTCAACACCGTCAACAAATGGGCGGCCGGCATCGCCGACACCCTCGCCCTGGGCACCCTCTGCGAGGCGGCGGGCCTCGGCGTGCCGATCGCCGTCCTGCCCTGCGTGGCCGACGCGCTGGCCGCCCACCCCGCCTACCGCGACAGCGTCGAACGACTGCGGGGGATGGGCGTACGGTTCGGCGCGCCGTACACCGGAGAGCCGGGACCGGACGGGGAGCGGCCGGAGTTCGGGTGGGAGCGGGCCCTGGACCTCATCGAGCGCGGCTGACCGCCCGGGCCGGCGAACGGGCCCTTCCGGCACGGTCAGTCGCAGCCGACCGTCGGCCCCTCCACCATGCCGCCGGTGTACAGCGCCTGCCCGCGCGGCATCCAGTAGCCCAGCTTCGAGACGACCGTCGAGCAGGCCGAGGCCAGTGCGACCCGGACGCGCACGGTGGCGGGACGGCCCGGCTGGAGGTCGGTGAGAGCGCAGTCCACGGAGTGCGTCAGCCGGTCCCGCGACGGGGCCCGGCCGATCAGCGGGTTGACGCACCGGCCGTCCGCCGTGCTGATCCGCACTCCCGTGCTCTCCTCGCCGATCAGCCCGAAGCGCGCGCTGCCGTCGCCCTGCTCGCTGTCGCGGTACACGGTGTACGTCAGCGTGGTCGTGGTCCCGGGGCGCAGGCTCCGCGGCTCGACCTCCACGCGGTGGGTGGGCCGCTGCTTCGGCGCGGTCAGGGTGAGCCTGGCCCGGACCGTGCCGCGCAGGTCCACACCGGCGGGCGCGGAGCGGACGCGCACGGCGGCGGTGACGTCGTAGGTCCCCGGGCCGGGGTAGGGCTGCGAACCGGGCAGCGTCCCGGAGGCGACGGTCACGCCGTCGCGCCCGGCGGTCCAGCTGCCGGAGGTCAGGCAGGCGTACCGCACGGACGTTCCGGGGCGGCGGCAGGTCGCGGGTGCCGAGACCGCCGTCACCGGGGTGCCGCTGCCCACGCACAGGCTGACGGCCGCCCGCTCACCCCGCTCGCCCCGCAGGACGCCCGCGGGCGCGCAGAGCGTCGCCGGACCGTCCGCGGCCGGTGCCGGGGACCGGACCTCGGGCCGCGGCGGGACCGGCCGGCTCCAGCCGGCCGAGGCAAGGGCCAGGGACACCGCGGCCGCCCCGGTCAGGATCCTGAGCGTCCTCCGTCGTGCCGCCACGCGTCCTCCCGTACGAGACCGGCCGGCCCGGCACCGGCCACCTGCGCCGAGGATGCGGCAGCGGACGGACCGCCCCGCCGCTCCCACGCCGGGCCGTCACCTGGGGGCAGCAACGCTGACGGCCCGTCAGCCCGACCGGCTCGACTCGCCTTCGAGCGCACACGAGCACGTACGCTCCCCTGGTAACCCCTCACGAAGGCAGGAGCAGCAACCATGCAGTACGTGAAGCTCGGTTCGACGGGCCTGGACGTCTCGCGGATCTGTCTGGGGTGCATGACCTACGGGGTGCCCGACCGCGGCACGCACGAGTGGACGCTCGACGAGGAGGCCTCGCGCCCCCTGATCCGGCAGGCGGTCGAAGCGGGTGTCACCTTCTTCGACACGGCGAACATGTACTCCGACGGCACCAGCGAGGAGATCGTCGGCCGGGCCCTGCGGGACTTCGCGCGCCGCGACGAGATCGTGCTCGCGACGAAGGTGTACTACCCGATGCGCCCCGGACCGAACGGCGGCGGACTGTCCCGCAAGGCGATCATGACCGAGCTCGACCGGAGCCTCGCCCGCCTCGGCACCGACTACGTCGACCTCTACCAGATCCACCGCTTCGACCCGCACACCCCCGTCGAGGAGACGATGGAGGCCCTGCACGACGCCGTCAAGGCCGGCAAGGTCCGCTACATCGGGGCGAGTTCGATGTACGCCTGGCAGTTCTCCAAGATGCAGTACACCGCCCGGCTGAACGGCTGGACCCGCTTCGTCTCCATGCAGAACCACTACAACCTGATCTACCGCGAGGAGGAGCGCGAGATGCTGCCCCTCTGCGCGGACCAGGGCGTGGGCGTGCTGCCCTGGAGCCCGCTCGCCCGCGGCCGCCTCACCCGCGACTGGGACGCCACGACCGAGCGCGGCGCCACCGACCCCTTCGCCGGCACGCTGTACCAGGAGGGCGACCGCGCGATCGTCGAGGCGGTCACCCGCATCGCCGGTGAGCGGGGCGTGCCCCGCGCCCAGGTCGCCCTCGCCTGGCTGCTGCACCAGGACGCGGTGACGTCCCCGATCGTCGGCGCGTCGAAGCCGCGGCACCTGGAGGACGCCGTGGCGGCCGTCGAACTGCACCTCGACGAGAAGGAACTCGAGGAACTCGAGGCGCCCTACACGCCCCACCCCATCGCCGGTCACTGACGCTCTCGCGACTAGTGGGGTCCCTGCTGCGCGAACTCGGTGCCGCAGGGGCCCGCCCCTTCGCTCTCCGGCAGGACGACCCTCGCCCCGCTCATCGTCAGCGTGCGGTAGAACTCCCCGATCCGCTCGGCCGACCGCCCCACGTAGTGCCCGATGAACGACCGCCGGAAGCGGTCCTGCGAACGGTTCGGCTGCGACCCGTGGACCAGGCTCCCGTTGAAGAACAGGACGTCCCCCGGCCGCATGTCCACGGGCACGGGCTCCAGCCCGGGCGGCGGGGGAACGTACTCCCGCGCGAAGGACACGTCCGGGTCGGCGAGCTCCGGGCAGAACAGGTCCATCCGGTGGGTGCCGGGCACGACCTCCAGCCCGCCGTTCTCCCGGTCGATCACATCGCAGGCCACCCACGCCGCGACACACGTGCCCGGCTCCACCCGCAGGTAGAAGTTGTCCTGGTGCAGCGCCTGCCCCCGGGCACCCGGCGGCTTGAAGTAGAACATGCTCTGCGCGGCCAGCACCTCCTCGCCCAGCAGCACCTCCAGCACCGACCGGAGCCGGGCGTCCAGCAGGACCTCGCGCGCGAGGTCGTTGATCTCGTGCGGATGCATCACCCGCGGCCAGACGTGCAGCGGATCGACGTCGGGCCCGGCGGAGGCACACGGCTGGACGTGCCCGGGCACCGGGCCCGCCGCCCGCAGCGCCGCGAACTCCTCGCACAGCCGGCCGATCTCGGCGGCCCCGAAGAGCCCGCGCACGACCGTGAAACCGTCCTCCTCGAACCCCTCCCGGTACCGCCGCAGCCCGGCGGGGTCCAGGATGGAAGCGCCGGCGGCGCCGTTGCCCGTGACTGTCATGAACGCACTCCTCGGTCAGGTGGCCTCGGTCCAGAACGCTAGGCCGCCCAGCCGTCGAGGAGGATGCCCGTGCGTGCTGTGGGATTGCCCGGCACTGCTGACAGCGGGACCGGCGGGGACCCCGCACCGCCGCCCGGCCTGGTCGTGCTCGGCCACTTCGACCAACCGCCCGGCTACGGCGTCAGCCGTCCGCGCGGTGCGGCGAGCTGGCTGTTCACCTGGACCACGGCGGGCCGCGGACGGCTCTGGCAGGGCGGCGTCCGGGCCCCGGCCGGCGCGGGCGATCTGGTGGTGCTCGCCCCCGGTGTCCCGCACGGCTACACGGTCGAGCCCGGCGCCCGGCACTGGCGCTTCTGGTGGGCCCACTGCCAGGCCCGCACGTCGTGGGCCGCCTGGCTGCGGCCGTACGACAGGGGCGACGGGGTGTACGTGGTCACCTCCACGCCGGCCGGAGTGCGCGACCGCGTCGAGGCGGCCTTCCGGCGGATGCACGCCGATGCCCGCTGGACCGGGACCGGCACACCCCCCGCGCCCACGGGCCCGGACGGGCAGGTCGCCGTCGCGCACGGCAGCGCGGCCCGCGAACTGGCCCTGTGCGCCCTGGAGGAGATCGTCCTCCTCGCCACCGCGGGGGCCCGGCCCGCGGCGCCCCGGCCCGGTCTCGACCCCCGGATCCGCCGGGCGCGGGAGCTGATCGACGCCGACCCCGGCGCACCGCACACCGTCCGCTCGCTCGCCGAGGACGTCGCCCTGTCGCCGTCCCGGTTCGCCCACCTGTTCAGCCGGCAGCTCGGCCAGTCGCCCATGCGCGCCCTGCGCGAGGCCCGGCTCCGCCACGCCGCCCGGCTGCTGGAGAGCACCGACCTGCCCGTGGAACGCGTCGCCGCGGCCTCGGGATTCGCCAGTCCGTTCCACTTCAACCGGGTCTTCCGCGAGCGCTACGGAATACCGCCCGGCGCGTACCGGACACACCACTAAAACCCCGCGGACAGCACGGAAATCCCTTTCGCTCCGCTGATTGACATTTTGTCAAAAGGCAGGTGCGGCGTACGCAATGCACGAAACCGTGGGATCCCTTGTTCCCTGTAGTTGACCTGTGCAAAGGTGTGCCTTGTCGGTGTGCGTACAACACACCTTTCTTCTGTATGCGCGAGGCCACCAGCCCGCATACCCCTTGGTATGGACTTTTCCCGCATGTCCTTGAGAGGAATGCAGCCGTGAAAGACGCAGGCCCGTCGAATTCCCCGGCCCCGGCCCGCGGGCCCGGTGCGACGGACGAGCAGCTGAGCGCCGAGCTGAGGAAGTGGACGGGAGCGACCCCCGCACTCCACCCCGTCGGCGAACTGCTGGACCGGCACTGGGAGGCGGGCTTCGCCTACGCCCGGCTGTGCACCGACGGTTCACGCTCCGCGGGAATTCTCACCACCGCCGCATTCACCCGCCTCTTCGGCGAGACCCTGCGCCAGAACGGCCCGACCTCCGCGTGGCGGCCCCAGCTGCTGGTCACCGTCCGGCGTATCGCGGCCGAGTGGGCCGGCGACCACCGGCGCGACATGCTCCACCCGGGCCTGCTGACCGGGGCCGGTGACGGGGAGCGGCCGGCCGCCCGGCTGCTGCCGCCGCACAACCGGCGCCTGCTCTCCGGGGCCTTCCAGCGGCTGCCCCAGTCCGCCCGCTGCCTGCTCTGGCACATCGAGGTCGAGGCCGAGCCGCTCACCGCCCCCGCCGGGCTGCTCGGCCTGGACGAGGAGGGCGCGCGCGTCGAACTGGGCCGGGCCCGCGACCGGCTGCGCGAGGAGTGCCTCCAGCTGCACCGCGAACTCGCCCCCGACGAGGAGTGCCGGCGCTACCTGCGGCTGCTCGACGTGACGTACCGGCGCGGGGGCGTCGGCATCGACCCGGATCTACGCGCGCATATCGAGGGCTGCGGGCACTGCAGCGCCGCCGCCGACCAGCTCGCCCGGTTCAACGACGGGCTCGGCGTCGCCCTCGCGGAGGCGGTGCTGGGTTGGGGTGGCCGGGACTACGCGGAGAACAGACCGGGTGAGGCCGCCGGGCCCGCCGTGCCCGGGGACCGCGCCGGTGAGGCCCGTACCGCACCGGCCGGTGCCGCGCCGGAGGCCTTCCCGGACCCGGTCGCCCTCACCGGCGCCATCGGCGAATCGTTCACCGGCCCCGACGGCATCCCGCCCGCCCCGGCCACGCCGCCCACGGCCCCGGTCGCCCCGGGCAGGGACGCGGCCCAGGACGGGACCGCGGCTCAGGCCCCTGCCCCGGGGAGCCTCTCCACCCCGCCCGCCGCCGCGCCCCGGGGCCGCCGGGCCGAAGGCCCTCGCACCGCCCGCAGCCGGTCCGCCCACAAGGCGGCCCGCCGTGCCGCCCGGCGCCGTAACCTCACCGCCGGCGTCCTGACCGTCAGCGGCCTGGTCGTCCTCCCGCTGGTCCTGTGGTCCACCGGGAACTCCGGTGACGGCACCCCCTCGGCGGGCGCGGACCGGCCCTCCGGGACACCCGGCTCCGACGCGCGCGAGCCGGCCGGTGACTCGTCCTGGGCCGGGGCGGGCGACGCCGAGAAGGGCGCGCTGCGCGGCCGGCTGCACAACGTCGACTCGGGCCTGTGCGTCGGTATCGAGGGCAAGAAGGCCGTCGAGGACGCGGAGGCCGTGCTCACCCCCTGCTCCGCCGCCACCGCCCAGCAGTGGACGTACGAGACCGACGGGCTGCTGCGCAACGGCGCCGCCCCCGACCTGTGCCTCGACTCCCGCCTCGGCTACTCCGTACGGCTGGCCCCCTGCACGGGCGCGTCCCAGCCGGACACCAGGAACGTCCGCTACGACTTCACCCTCCAGGGCGCCCTGGTGCCCCGCTGGGACCAGGACCTCGCCCTGGCTCCGGCCGCGACCGACGGCTCGGGAGCCCTGGTCCTCAAGGCCCGGGCGGACGACGAGGCCCAGCGCTGGGTCGTCGACACCTCCAAGACCGACCTCCAGATGGAGGCCGTCAACTGGGACGCCCCCGCGCCGCCCCCGCGCCCGAAGCCCACCCCGACCACCACCCCCACCCCGTCCAGGACGCCCGAGCCCGCCCCGACCCCGTCCGCCACCCCGTCGACACCTCCGCCGACACCGACCGGCCAGGCGCCCGGCGCCCCGGAGTGCTCCCGCTACGGTTACCCCTGCGACGCGGACGGCCAGGACGGCTACCCCGGCTACGGCTACCCCGGTTACGGATACGGCGGCTATGGCTACGGCGGTTACGGCTACGGTGGCTACGGCGGAGGCGGCCGCCGCTGACCCGGCGCCCGCTCAGCCGCCGACGACGCGCAGGGACAGCCACAGCGCCACCACGGCCGGCACCAGCGCGGCCGGCACCGCGAGCAGCCCGAGCCGGGTGAACTCCCCGAGGCCGACGCGGTGCCCGTGCTGCTGTGCGATCCGCCGCCACAGCAGGGTCGCCAGGGATCCGGCGTAGGTCAGGTTGGGACCGATGTTCACGCCGAGCAGCACCGCCAGCACGGCACCCGGACCGGCCCCGGCGGTCAGCGGCAGCAGCACCAGCACCGCGGGCAGGTTGTTGATGAGGTTCGCCAGGACGGCGGCCAGCGCGGCCACGCCCAGCAGCGCGGGCAGGCCCGCCCCGTCGGGCAGCACGCGGTGGAGCGCGTCGGCGAGCCCGTGGTCGACGACCGCGCGCACGACGACGCCGAGCGCGAGCACGAACGCCAGGAACGCCGGGGCCGCCGACCGCACCACCGCCAGCGGGGTGGCCCGCCGCCGCAGCAGCGCCCGCCCGGCCAGCGTCACCGCACCGGCCAGGGCGGCCCACGCCGGGGCGATGCCGAGGGCGGAGGCCACGACGAACCCGGCGAGCGTGCACCCCACGGTGATCAGTGCGAACAGCGGCAGCTCGGGCGGCCGGGAGGAGTCGGGGGAGGGGAGCGGGGCCGCCAGTTCCCGGTCGAAGAACCGCCGGAACACCAGGTACTCGGCGCCGATGGCCACCAGCCAGGGCAGCGCCATCAGCGCCGCGAACCTGGTGAAGCTCAGCCCGCTGGCCGTGAACGCCAGCAGGTTCGTCAGGTTGGAGACGGGCAGCAGCAGCGAGGCGGTGTTCGACAGATGGGCGCACGCGTACAGGTGCGGCCGGGCCTCGACGCCCATCCGGGCCGCGGTGGCGAGCACCACGGGGGTCAGCAGGACGACGGTGGCGTCCAGGCTGAGCACGGCCGTGATGACGGAGGCCAGCGCGAACACCGCGGTCAGCAGCCGCCCCGGCCGCCCCGCCGCCCAGCGGGCCATCCACGCGCCGCACGCCGAGAACAGCCCCTCGACGTCGCAGAAGTGGGCGAGCACCAGGACGGCCGCGAGGAAGCCGACCACCGGCGCCAGCCGCTGGACCTCCTCCCAGGCGTGGTCCGGGGAGATCACCCCGACGGCGACCGCGAACCCGGCGGCGGGCACCGCCAGCACGGCCTCGGGCAGCCCCTTGGGGCGGGCGACGGCCCAGACCAGTACGGCGACCAGCAGCGTCACGGACAGGACTTCGGCGAGCGGGGTGTTCAGGGCGGGTCCTCCGGGACGTGATCAGGCCGTGCCCGCCCATGAAACCAGGCGCCGGTAAGAGAGCTGCCACGGCCCCGCCGTCCACGCCCGGGCCTGCCGCGTCACGGCCCGCCGCCCGCGCAAGGAACACCGAGGAGGCGCGACCCGGTCTCACACCTCGTCGAGCAGCGCCAGCTCGGCCCAGATCGTCTTGCCCTCGGCCGTGTGCCTGCTGCCCCAGCGCTGGGTCAGCTGGGCGACCAGGAGCAGGCCCCGGCCGCCCTCGTCCCAGGTCTTGGCCCGGCGCAGGTGCGGCGCCGTGTGGTTGGTGTCGGACACCTCGCAGATGAGCGTGGACGCGTCGTGGATCAGCCGGAGCCGGATGGGCGGGGCGCCGTAGCGGATGGCGTTGGTGACCAGCTCGCTCACCACCAGCTCGGCGGTGAACGTCGCCTCCAGCAGCCCCCAGCGCTCCAGCTGGTCGACGACCTGCTTGCGGATGGGCGCGACCAGCGCCGGGTCGGCGGGGATGTCCCACGTCGCGACCTGGGAGGACGGCAGGCCCCGGGTGCGCGCCAGCAGCAGGGCGACGTCGTCGGCGGAGCCGCCCGGCGGGAGCAGGGCGTGCAGGACACGGTCGCAGGTCTCGTCCAGCGAGTCGGCGGGGGCCGACAGCGCCTCGCGGAGCATCCGGTGGCCCGCCTCGCCGTCCCGCTCGTGGTGGGCGAGCAGCCCGTCCGTGTGGAACGACAGGACGCTGCCCTCCCGCAGCTCCACCTCGGCCGACTCGAACGGCAGCCCCCCGACCCCCAGCGGCGGGCCCGAGGGCAGGTCGAGCTGCCGGGCCGGGCCGCCGGGCGGGACGAGCAGGGGCGGCGGGTGCCCGGCGCGGGCCAGGGTGCAGCGCCGCGACACCGGGTCGTACACCGCGTACAGGCAGGTCGCACCCACCTCTCCGGTGCCCGCGTCGCCGCCGGACTCCTGGGACAGCCGCACGACCAGGTCGTCGAGGTGGGTGAGCAGCTCGTCGGGGGCCAGGTCGATGTCGGCGAGGGTGCGCACGGCGGTGCGCAGCCGGCCCATGGTGGCCGAGGCCTGGATGCCGTGGCCGACGACGTCCCCGACGACCATGGCGACCCGCATCCCGGACAGCGGGATCACGTCGAACCAGTCGCCGCCCACGCCGGAGCGGGTGGCGGGCAGATAGCGGGAGGCCGCCTCCACGGCCGCGGTGCGCGGCAGCACCCGGGGCAGCAGGCTGCGCTGCAGCGTGAGGGTCGTCTCGCGCTCGCGGGAGTAGCGGCGCGCGTTGTCGATGCAGACGGCGGCCCGGGCCGTGACCTCCTCGGCCAGCAGGACGTCGTCGTCCGTGAAGGGCTCCGGGCGCCGGAAGCGGGTGAAGACGGCGACCCCGAGGGTCGTGCCCCTGGCCTGGAGCGGCACGGACATCGTCGAGTGGACGCCGTACTCCTGGACCCGCCGGAAGCGGACCGGGTCCCAGGCGAGCCACCGCTCCAGCTCGGCGGACGAGCCCGAGGCCACCACCGTGTGACCCGCGACCAGCGAGGCGGCCTGCGGGGAGGTCTCCGGGTAGACGTCCACCTGGCCCGGCTTGGCGACGGCCTCGGGGCTGCCCTGGTTGACCGACTGGTGGGCGGCCCGGCGCAGGCTCACGGGCGGCGCGGGCGGCCCCGCCAACTCGCCGCCGTGCTCCCGCGGGTCGAGCAGGTCGACACTGACGAAGTCGGCGAGTGCCGGGACGCACACGTCCGCCAGCTCCTGCGCCGTCCGGGTGACGTCGAGGGTGGTGCCGATGCGCACGCTCGCCTCGTTGACCAGTTGCAGCCGCTCCCGCGACCGGTACTGGTCGGTGAAGTCGTGGGCGGTCACGCACACGCCCCGCACCTGACCGGTGCCGTCGGTGAGGGGAGCCAGCCGGGCCAGCCAGGCGTGCGCGCCCCGGCTCTCGCCGCTGGCCTTCATGTACGTCTGCATCTCCTGCCGCCGGCCCGTGCTCAGCACCCGGCGCAGATACTCCTCCAGCTCCCCGTTCTGCGGGCGGCTGCCGATGTCGGTGGGCCGCAGACCCAGCAGGCGGTCGGCCGGCAGCCCCACGAGGTCCGCCATGGCGTCGTTGACGCCGCGCAGCCGGAACCGGTCGTCGAAGATCATCGTGGCGCAGGGCGACTGCGTGAGGGCCGCCCGCACCAGGGGGTCCTCCGGCAGCTCCCGGTCGGGCGCCCGCGGCGGGGACACGGCGAGCCAGTCGGTCGTCTCGGGGCCGTCCGGCGGTCTGCGGTGGGCGAGCACCCACACGGGCACCGTGTGGCCGTCGCGGTGCCGCAGCGCGAGGGTGCCGCTCCAGCGGGAGTTCAGGGGCACGGGCGGCACGTCCGCGCCGTCGGCCAGCAGCTCGGCCGCCGGGCGGCCCACGACCTCGGGGGCCGTGTGGCCCAGCAGGGCGCGGGCGCCCTCGCTCCACTCGGTGAGCGTGCCGTCGGCGGCGATGACGGCACGGGCGGCCACGCCATCGTCGAACGGCTCGTCCGGGCTCATCGTCGCCACTCCATACGGACACTCACAGTGAACAGGGAGGTCACTTGAGTTCCAGACTAGTCCGTGGACGCCCGGTGTGGACCGGTAACCCCCGGGCCGCCCGGCCCCGGGGGCCGGGGTGGACATCCGGCCGATGTGACCTCCGGGGCAGAAGGCGGCCTCCGCACTCTTGACGGCCCCATGTGACGCATCGACAGAATCTGTTTGTTCACGGTGGGTTGTGATTACTTCTGGGTCCTCATGAGGGAGAACCGCCATGTCGGTCACGCGCAGATCGGTCCTGCTCGCCTCCGCGGCCGCGCCCGCGGCCGGAGCGCTGCTGGGCGCGCCGGAGGCGTGGGCCGCCGAGGAGGCGCGCGGCGCGTCCGGCCGCCGCACCGTCGCGCTGCGCGACGGCTGGCGCTTCGCGCTGGTCGACCCGGGCGGCATCACCGACCCGACCGGTGCCTACGCCGACGCCGCCCTGCCCGGGTACGACGACTCCGGGTGGCGTGAGATCGCCGTCCCGCACGACTGGAGCATCGAGCAGGCCCCCACCACCGAGCACGGCACGACCAGCGGCACCGGCTTCCTCCCGGGCGGCCTCGGCTGGTACCGCCTCGCCTTCACCCTGCCGCGCGCCCTCGCCGGGAAGCGGATCTCGGTGGAGTTCGACGGCGTCTACATGGACTCCGTCGTCCACTGCAACGGCAAGGAGGCCGGCCGCCACCCCTACGGCTACACCGGCTTCGCCCTCGACCTCACGGACCTGGTGCACACCGACGGCACCACCGAGAACGTGCTCGCCGTCAAGGTCCAGAACCGCCTGCCCAGCAGCCGCTGGTACTCGGGCAGCGGCATCTACCGCGAGGCCCGCCTGGTGATCACCGAGCCGGTGCACGTGGCCCGCTGGGGCACCCGCGTCACCACGCCCGAGGTCTCCCGCGAGCGGGCCGTCGTACGGGTCGCCACCTCGGTCGTCGACGCGTCGGGCACCGGCGCGCACGTCGAGGTCGTCTCCCGCATCGTCGACCCCGAGGGCCGGACGGTCGCCCGCGCCTCCTCCACGGCCGCCGTCAGCGGCGCGCACTCCGAGACCCACCAGCTCACGGTTCCGCGCCCCGAGCTGTGGGACATCGACTCCCCGCACCGCTACACCCTGCACACCGAGCTGCGCACCGGCGGCCGGACCACCGACACCTACCGCACGGTCTTCGGGATCCGCACCTTCCGCTTCGACCCGGACGAGGGCTTCTTCCTCAACGGCCGCCACCACAAAATCAAGGGCGTCGACCTCCACCACGACCTGGGCGCCCTCGGCGCCGCCGTGAGCCTCGACGCGGTCCGCCGCCAGCTGGAGATCATGCGGTCCATGGGCGTCAACGCCCTGCGCACCGCCCACAACCCGCCCGCCCCCGAGGTGATCCAGGTCTGCGAGGAACTGGGCGTCATCATGCTGGTGGAGGCGTTCGACTGCTGGCGCACCGGCAAGAACCGGTACGACTACGGCCGGTTCTTCGACGAGTGGGGCGAGAAGGACGCCACCGAGATGGTGCTCGCGGCCCGCAACTCGCCCGCGGTGCTGATGTGGTCCATCGGCAACGAGGTCCCCGACTCCACCTCCACCGCCGGCCTCGCCATGGCCGACCGGATCATCGCCGCGATCAAGGCGGCCGACGACACCCGACCGCTGGTCATCGGCTCCGACAAGTACCGCCGCATGCCCGCGAAGGGCTCCGCCGCGGACCTGATGCTCGCCAAGCTGGACGGGCTCGGCCTCAACTACAACACCGCCAGGTCGGTGGACCAGCTGCACGCGGCCTACCCGCACCTGTTCCTCTTCGAGTCCGAGTCGTCGTCGGAGACCTCGACGCGCGGCGCGTACCAGGAGCCCGAACACCTCAACACCGGCGAGAACCACACGCCGGGCAAGCGGGCGACCTCGTCGTACGACAACAACCTCGCCTCCTGGACCATGAGCGGCGAGTACGGCCACAAGAAGGACCGGGACCGCAAGTGGTTCGCCGGGCAGTTCCTCTGGTCGGGCATCGACTACCTCGGCGAGCCCACCCCGTACGACGTCTTCCCGGTCAAGGCGTCCTTCTTCGGCGCGGTCGACACGGCCGGCTTCCCGAAGGACATGTACTACCTGTTCCGGAGCCAGTGGGTCGACGAGCCGATGGTCCACCTGCTGCCGATGACCTGGAACCACGCCGAGGGCGACACCGTCGAGGTGTGGGCGTACGCGAACGTCGACACCGTCGAGCTGTACCTCAACGGGAAGTCCCTGGGAGTGCGGCGGTTCGACACGAAGAAGACCGTCGACGGCCGCGTGTACCTGGAGACGACCGAGGCGACCGGGGACGACAAGACCTTCACCGACGGCCCCTACCCGGGCAGCTACACCAGCCCGAACGGCAGCGCCGGCAAGCTCCACCTGACCTGGAAGGTGCCCTACGCGCCGGGCGAGCTGAAGGCCGTCGCGCGGCGGAACGGCCGGGTGGTCGCCACCGACGTGCTGCGCACCGCCGGCGCCCCGCACGCGATACGCCTGACCCCGGACCGCACGTCCCTCGCCGCCGACGGCCGTTCCCTGGTCTTCGTGACCGCCGAGGTCGTCGACCGGCGCGGTGTCGTGGTGCCCGACGCCGAGCACCTGATCTCCTTCGACGTGGCGAACGGCTCCCTCGCCGGGCTCGACAACGGCCGCCAGGAGAGCGCCGAGCGCTACCAGGCGAGCACCCGCACCGCCTTCCACGGCAAGGCCCTCGCCATCGTCCGCTCCGGCACCAGGACGGGCCGGGTGACGGTGACGGCCCGGGCCGACGGCCTGCGCACCGGCACGGCGTCCGTGCGCGCCACACCGGCCCGCGACCGGGCCGAGACCGACCCGCCGGTGTTCGAGCCGGAGCACCCCGCGCCCGTCACCTACCCGCACGCCGACGCCAGTTTCTCGGGCCGTCCGGACACCCTGCCCGCCGCCATGCTCGACGGCGACCCGGCCACCGGCTGGTCCAACGGCTTCTTCAAGCAGGCCACGGCCCTGCTGCCCGCCTTCGACGGGGCGCGTACGGAGGACTGGGTCTCGGTCGACTTCGGACGCACGCGCGGTTTCGACCGGGTCGACGTCTCCTTCACCGTGGACGCCACGCACAGCCTGCCCGCCTCGATCGAGGTGGCGGTGTGGGACGGCCGTGCCTGGCGGGCCGCCCGGGACACCGCGATCGACTGGGCCACCGCCTCCGGCGCCCCGACCGTGATCACCTTCGCGCCCCTGCGCGGCTCCCGCGTCCGGCTCACCCTGACGAGCCGCCACCCCGACGAGGCCCGGGGCGCGATCCGCATCAGCCGGCTGGAGACCCCGGCCGCCTGAGCCCGGACCCCGACGGTCCGGACCGGCGGCGAACGGCCAGTCCTGTCCGGACCGTTGACGGCGTGTCACAACAGCCACAACCATGGCCTGCGTCCGCATCTGGGAGCGCTCCCATCCCGAGCGCCACCCGCACCTCCCCAGAGGAGCCCAGACGTGAAACGACGCAGAACCGCCCTGTTGTCCCTCACCGCCCTGCTGGCGACCGCGCTCACCGCGCTGCCCTCCGCACCGGCCGGGGCCGAGGAGGTCGAACAGGTCAGGAACGGCACCTTCGACTCCACCACCGACCCCTGGTGGACGACCAGCAACGTCACCGCCGGACTGTCCGACGGCCGGCTCTGCGCCGACGTCCCCGGCGGCACCACCAACCGCTGGGACGCCGCCGTCGGGCAGAACGACATCACCCTCGTGAAGGGGCAGACGTACCGCTTCTCCTTCAGCGCGACCGGCACCCCCGCCGGGCACGCGGTACGGGCGATCGTGGGCCTGTCGGTGGCCCCGTACGACACCTACCACGAGGTGACGCCGCAGCTCAGCGTCTCCGGCGACACCTACTCGTACACCTTCACCTCGCCCGTCGACACCGCCCAGGGCCAGGTCGGCTTCCAGCTCGGCGGCAGCGCGGACGCCTGGCGCTTCTGCATGGACGACGTCTCCCTGCTGGGCGGGGTGAAGCCGGAGCCCTACGAGCCCGACACCGGGCCCCGGGTCCGGGTCAACCAGGTCGCGTACCTGCCCGCCGGGCCGAAGAACGCCACCCTGGTCACCGACGCCACGGCGAAGCTGCCCTGGGAGCTGAAGAACTCCCGCGGGACGGTCGTCGCCCGGGGCACGACCGTGCCGCGCGGTGTCGACGCCTCCTCCGGGCAGAACGTCCACTCGATCGACTTCGGCGCCTACAGGGCGAAGGGCACCGGCTTCACGCTCGTCGCCGACGGCGAGACCAGCCGCCCCTTCGACATCGACGCGAGCGCCTACGAGCGGCTCCGGCTGGACTCGGCGAAGTACTACTACACCCAGCGCAGCGGCATCGCGATACGCGAGGACCTGCGGCCCGGCTACGGCCGCAAGGCCGGGCACGTGGGCGTGGCACCCAACCAGGGCGACACGAACGTGCCGTGCCAGCCCGGCGTCTGCGACTACGCGCTCGACGTGAGCGGCGGCTGGTACGACGCCGGCGACCACGGCAAGTACGTCGTCAACGGCGGCATCTCCGTCTGGGAGGTGCTCAGCACCTACGAACGCGCCCTGCACGCCCGCACCGGCGACGCCGGCAAGCTCGGCGACGGCACCCTCGCCATCCCGGAGAGCGGCAACAAGGTGCCGGACCTCCTCGACGAGGCCCGCTGGGAGCTGGAGTTCCTGCTGAAGATGCAGGTGCCCGACGGCAAGCCGCTGGCCGGCATGGCCCACCACAAGATGCACGACGAGCAGTGGACCGGGCTGCCGCTGATGCCCCATGACGACCCGCAGAAGCGCGAGCTGCACCCGCCGTCCACGGCCGCGACCCTGAACCTGGCCGCCACGGCCGCGCAGGCGGCCCGCCTCTACCGGCCCTACGACAAGGCCTTCGCCGCCAAGGCACTGGCCGCCGCCCGCACGGCCTGGTCGGCGGCGCTCGCCCACCCCGACCGCTACGCCTCCGAGAGCGACGGCGTCGGCGGCGGCGCCTACCCCGACAGCGACGTCACCGACGACTTCTACTGGGCGGCGGCCGAGCTGTACCTCTCCACCGGCGAGAAGCAGTTCCAGGACCACGTCCTGAAGTCACCGGTCCACACGGCGGACCTCTTCAAGCCGATCGGCTTCGACTGGGCCCGCACCGGGGCGGCGGGGCGCCTCGACCTCGCCACGGTGCCGAACAAGCTGCCCGGCCGCGACAAGGTCCGCCGGTCCGTCGTCCAGGGCGCCGACCGCTACCTGGCCACCCTGAAGGCCCACCCCTACGGCATGCCGTACGCGCCGGACGGCAACAAGTACGACTGGGGCTCCAGCCACCAGATCCTCAACAACGCCGTCGTCCTCGCCACCGCGTACGACATCACCGGCGCCTCGAAGTACCGGGACGGCGCACTCCAGAGCATGGACTACATCCTCGGCCGCAACGCGCTGAACATCTCCTACGTCACCGGCTACGGCGAGGTCAGCGCGCAGAACCAGCACAGCCGCTGGTACGCCCGCCAGCTCGACCCCGCCCAGCCCAACCCGCCGAAGGGCACCCTCGCCGGCGGGCCGAACTCGAGCATCCAGGACCCCTACGCACAGAGCAAACTCCAGGGCTGCGTCGGCCAGTTCTGCTACATCGACGACATCCAGTCCTGGTCGACCAACGAGCACACGATCAACTGGAACGCCGCCCTGACCCGCATGGCCTCCTTCGTGGCGGACCAGGGATAGGGCCGGTACGGCACCGCCGCGTGCCGGGGGAGTCCGCCGACAGGACGCCCCCGGCACCCGCGCGTAGCCTGGTGTCATGCCAGCGGTGCGGGTCGACGGCATCGAGGTCGCGTACGACCGGGTGGGCCGGGGCCCGCCCCTCGTGCTCGCGCACGCCGCGACGACCGACGCCCGCGTGTTCCGTCCGCAGCTGGCGGACCTCGCCGACGAGTTCACCGTGATCGCCTGGGACGAACCGGGCGCCGGCCGCTCCTCCGACGTCCCGCCCTCCTTCGTCCTGGCCGACTACGCCCGCTGCCTCGCCGCGGTCATCGAGGACGCCGGTCTCGGCCCGGCCCATGTCCTGGGCCTGTCCTGGGGCGGGACCGTCGTCCTGGAGCTCTACCGGAACCACCCCGAGCTCGTCCGCACGCTGCTCCTCGTCGACACCTACGCCGGCTGGAAGGGCTCGCTGCCCCCGGCGGAGGTACGGCAGCGGGTCGCGGGGGCGGAGCGGATGCTGGCGGTCCCGGCCGAGGAGTTCGCGCCGACCATGCCGGGCCTGTTCGCCGCCGAGCCACCCGCCGACGCCGTGCGGCTGCTGTCCGTGATGTCGGCCGACACCCGCGCCCGGACCATCCGCACCGAACTCACCATCATGGCCGGGACCGACCAGCGCGACCTGCTGCCCGCGATCGAGGTGCCGGCCCTCCTGCTCTGGGGCGAGCTGGACGCGCGCTCCCCGGTGGAACCCGTCGCGCACCGGTTCCTCGCGGCGATCCCGGAGGCCACGCTGGTCGTGCTCCCGGGCGTCGGGCACCTCAGCAACATGGAGGCCCCGGACGCCTTCAACCGGACCGTCCGGGAGTTCTGCCGCGCCCACTCCTGAGCGGCCCGGCCACGGCCCGGCGCGACGGCCCGTGCCCGACGGGTTCCCCGGGCCGCTCGTGGGCGGTCAGGGTGTGCAGCCGGGCCGGGTCCAGCGGCTCGTGCACCTCGACGTACGCGCCGTGCGGCAGCCGCTTGATCACACCGGTGGGACGGCCGTGCGCCACCAGCTCCCGGTCGCGCTCCCGCAACCCCAGGCAGATCCGCCGGGTGACGACGAAGACCGTCGCCGGGACGACGAACATCCCGATCCGCACCGCCCACGTCACCGTGTTGATCGACAGGTGGAAGCGGGTCGCCACGATGTCGTTGCCGCCACCCGCCAGCAGCACCAGGTAGAGGCTGATCCAGGCCGCTCCGATCGCCGTGCGGACCGGGCGGTCGCGCGGCCGGTCCAGCAGATGGTGCTCGTGCCGGTCCCCGGTGAACCGGGCCTCCAGGAACGGGTACACGCCGATGAACACCAGCAGCAGCGGGAACACCACGATCGGGATCAGCACGCCCGGCACCAGCGTGTGCCCCCACAGCGTGATCTCCCAGCCGGGCATGATCCGCACCAGGCCCTCGGCGAACCCGAGGTACCAGTCGGGCTGGGCGCCCGTCGACACCTGGTCGGCGCGGTAGGGGCCGTACGACCAGACCGGGTTGATCGTCGCCACCGCCGCCATCAGCGCCAGCACCCCGGACACCAGGAAGAAGAAGCCGCCCGCCTTCGCCAGGTACACCGGCATGAAGGGCGCCCCCACCACATTGCGTTCGGTGCGGCCGGGCCCCGCGAACTGGGTGTGCTTGTGGTACACGACGAGCAGCAGGTGGAGCACGATCAGCGCCGCCATCACCCCGGGGATCAGCAGCACGTGCAGCGCGTAGAAGCGGGCCACGATGTCGTCGCCCGGGAACTCGCCGCCGAACAGGAACATCGCCAGGTACGTCCCCACGATCGGCACCGACAGCAGCGCGCCGTGCACGAACCTCAGGCCCGTGCCCGACAGCAGGTCGTCGGGGAGCGAGTAGCCGAACAGCCCCTCGAACAGGCCGAGGAACAGCAGCAGCCAGCCGAACAGCCAGTTGACCTCCCGCGGCTTGCGGAACGAGCCCGTGAAGAAGTGCCGCATCATGTGCGTCAGCATCCCGGCGACGAAGACCAGCGCCGCCCAGTGGTGCAGCTGCCGGATCAGCAGCCCGCCGCGCACGTCGAAGCTGATGTCCAGCGTGGAGGCGTACGCCTCGGACATGCGCACGCCGTTCAGCGGCGTGTAACTCCCGTCGTACACCACCTCGTTCATCGACGGGTGGAAGAACAGCGTCAGATACACGCCGGTGAGCACCAGCACCACGAAGCTGTACAGGCATATCTCGCCGAGCAGGAAGGACCAGTGGTCCGGGAACACCTTGCGCAGGTACTTCCGGCCGAGCGTGTGGGTGCCGAGCCGGCCGTCGAACCAGTCGGCGAGGCGCTCGCCGCGTCCGGCGCTCACGCCGCCTCCTTGGGCACACGGGTGAGCTTGTCCGGGTTGGCCACCACGTAGATGCCGCGCACCCGGTCGCCCTCCGGCGTGAGGTCCAGGACCAGGACGGCGTACGGCGCGTCGCCGTCGAACAGCACCGCCGCGTCGTCGCCGTTGACCCGCCGGTAGCGGAACACGGGGTTGCGCGGGCCGCCCCGCCCGGACGTGAGCAGGCGCGTCACCTTGTCCCGGCCGTGCACCGGACGCAGGCTCGCCGGCCGGCGCTTGCCGCCGGCGTCCGTCCACGCCGTCACGTCCGGCGCGAGGATCTCCATCAGCGCGGCGATGTCGCCGCCCAGCGCCGCCCGCACGAACCGCTCGGTCGCCTCCCGCCGCACCCGCGGATGCGCCTGGTACCGCGGCCGCCGCGCGTGCACATGCTCCCGGGCCCGGCGCGCCAACTGCCGTACGGCGGCGGGGGAGCGGTCGATGATCTCGGCGATCTCGGCGTGCGGGTAACCGAACACCTCGCCCAGGACGAACACGGCCCTTTCCAGCGGGGTCAGCGACTCCAGGACCACCAGCATCGCCAGCGACACCGATTCGCTCCGCAGGGCCGGACCGTCGGCGGTGTCGGCGTTCTCCTCGGCGACCAGCGGCTCGGGCAGCCACGCCCCCACGTACGTCTCCCGCCGTCGGCTGATCACCGCGCGGCGCCGCAGGGCGTGGTTGACCGCCACCCGGACGAGATAGGCGCGCGGGTTGTCGATGCCGGCCGACGGAGCACCTCCGCCGCGGGCCGTCCAGGACAGCCACGTCTCCTGCAGGACGTCCTCGGTGTCGGCGACACTGCCGAGCATGTTGTAGACGACGCCGAACAGCAGCTCGCGATGGTCGACGAACACCCCTGTCGCCGCGTCGAGCGGGGCGTCGGTGCCGGGTGCGGAGATCTCGGTCATGCGTGGCCCTCCCGTGTACGCGCTCACCACTGCGAGCCGGACAGGGCCCCGGAATGTGACATCGCACCGGCGGATGTGACCCACATCTCAGCCGCCGAGCGGGCGGGACGCCTGGGTGGTACCTCCCAGTACCTGCCGTGACCTGGGGCTATTTACGGGTCAGTACCCCGGGCGCTACCGTGAAGGCATGCCAGCTCTCAACGTCGAGTTCAGCGATCGCGAACTTGAGGACCTGCGGCAGATCGCCAAGGAGCGCGGTACGTCCATGAAGGCGCTCGTGCGCGAGGCGGCCGCGGCCGACATAGCCCGCCACCGGGCCCTGCAGGAGGGTGCGGAGGCCTTCCGCCGGTTCTTCGCGACCCACGCCGACGAGTTCGCCGCAGCCTTCCCCGACGACGAACCGCCCACCAAGGGCGAGGGGCGGGCCGCCTGACCGATGGCACCCGTCCTCCATATCGACGTGCCCTGGCTGCTCCAGCGCCACGAAGAGGTCCTGCCGGACCAGCCGACGATCAACGACTTCTCCGCGCTGGTCGCCGCCGTCGCCCGGCACCGGGTCGACCCGCCGCGCCTCGGGGTGAACTCCGACCCGGCCTGGCGGGCGGCCGCGCTGCTGCACACCCTCGCCGTGCTCCGGCCGCTGCCCTCGGCCAACGCCCGCTTCGCCTGCTCGGCCGCCGTGGCGTACATGTTCGTCAGCGGCGTCGGCATCGACCCGCCCTACGGCGCCCTCGTCGACCTCGCCCGCGACCTGATGTCCGGCACGACCGACGTCTACGGCGCGGCGGACCGGCTGCGCTCCTGGCAGATCTGAGCGGAGGCGCCGCCGGCCGAGGGCCGTACCCAGTGGACTGCGCCGGAGCGTGCGCCGGGAGCGTGCGCGGCGCACCCGGTGCGGGTGCCCGATTCACACGGGGCGCATGGAAATGTCGAAAACCGGTGCGATCGACGTGCGTCTGTTCCCGTTTCTGACTTTCTGTCAAGCGTGGGGATGTTGTCCATGCGCCTTGTTGGCCGTGTGGGGGTTGTGCAAGAGTGAAACACGCGTGCGGGGGGAATGGCCGAGTGTCGCACGTGATTTGTTGACCGGGTCCGATTCGCCGCCGGCGAATTCGCCCCTCCCGCGCCGCGCCAAAAAAGGTACGCACCAACCGGGCTCCTTTTTCGGCGTCAGACTTCTGTGTGTCACATGCGCGTGGGAAGGAACCATCTCAGTGCCCACCCCCCACCCCCCTCGTCCCCCGTATCCCCCGCCCGGCGGGGATCCGGGGGAATCCGACGAGAGCCTCGCCGCCCCGCTCAGAGGCAGCCCGGAGGGCGAGGTCGCCGCCCATTCCGTCGCGCTGCTGATGGCGCGGCACTGGCAGCCGGTGCACGACTACGCGGTCATCTGTCTCGCCTCGTCGGCCAAGGTCGCCGCGATGGTCACCGGGACCGCCTTCCACCGGACCCTCAACCGCCTCGCCTTCGGCGAGTCGGGCGTCGCGCTGCGCCCGGCCCTTCTGGTGACCGTGCGCGACACGATCCGGGAGTGGTCGGGCGACGACCGAATATCGGCGGTCCTGCCCGCCTTGCAGAAACCGGCCGGAGGGCGCGGGCTGCGCGCGGCGACGTCCATGACGCCCGAAAATCGCGCCCTCGCGGAGCGGGCATTCCAGGCACTTCCCGCGGCCGCGCGCTGTTTGCTCTGGCACGTCGAGGTCGAGGCCGATCCCTTAAGCGTCCCGGCCGGTCTGCTGGGCATGGATACCGACATCGCGTCGGCCGCACTCGAACAGGCACGGGACACATTCCGTGAGGGTTGTGTACATGCCCATCGGGAACTCGCGCCGACCCAGGATTGCCGGTTCTACAACCGACTGCTCGACGTCCCGATCCGCCGGGGCGGCACCCTGCTGCCGGACGTCCAGGAGCACCTGGCGGAGTGCCGCTACTGCCGGAACGCAGCCGAACAGCTGAGCCATTTCGAGGGGCCGCTGGGCCCGCTGATCGCCGAGGCGGTGCTCGGCTGGGGCGCACGCCGGTACCTCGACTCGCGACCGGGCCGGTCCTCGCACGGCACGCGGGGCGGTCGCGCCGGCCGGCGGGGCGGCGGGCGGCGCGGCGGCGGAGCCCGGGGAGACGGGCGGCACCGCCTGCTGTCCAGGATCCCCCTGCCCGCGCGCCGGGTCCCGGACGCGCTGCGGTCCCCCCGGGCGCTGCTCTCCGGCGTCGGCGCGGTGTCGGCCGGGGTACTGGCCACCGTGCTCATCATCAGCGCCTCGTCGTACGACGGCGGCCAGGCCGACCCGGCCGGCTCCAACAGCGCCGCCGGCTCCGACGGCACCGGGTCCGTGTCACCGCCCGGCACGGCGGGGCTGCCCACGGCACCGGGCGTGACGCGGCTGCGCAACGCCGGCGCCGACCTGTGCCTGGACGTCCGGGACCTGCCGAAGGAGGGCTCGGCGACGAAGCTGGCGCCGTGTTCGACGGTGTGGACCCAGCAGTGGACGTACGAGGACGACGGGCTGCTGCGCAGCGTGGCCGACCCCGGGCTGTGCCTGGACTCGCACAAGGACGCGGGCGTGGTGGTCCTCGGCACCTGCGCCGACGAGGACACCGAACGGGCCGACGACGTGCGCTACGACCTCACCGTGCAGGGCGAGTTGCTGCCCCGCTGGGACGAGCGGCTCGCCCTCGCCGCCACGCACGACGACCCGGACGCCGACATCGTCGTCAAGGTCCGCGACCGCTCCGAGGCCCAGCGCTGGCAGCCGGAGCCCCTGCCGACGACGGCCGGCTCGCTGTCGATCGAGGAGCAGGAGGGCCACAAGGCCCGGCAGGTGACCCTGCCCCACGGCCGGACGGCGTGACCACGGCCCCCGCGGCCTGAGCGGGCTGCGCGGTGCACGCGCCGCGCAGCCCCCGGGTCAGGCCGGGTCCTCGACGAGGTCGGCCGGACCGGCCGTGCCCGGGGTGGCATGGCCGGACAGGGCGAGGGTGAGGTCGAGTTCGGCCAGCAGGCAGCGGATGACGTGCTCGACCCCCGACTGCCCGTCGAGCCCGAGTCCGTAGACGTACGGACGGCCGACGAGGACGGCCCGGGCGCCCAGGGCGAGCGCCTTGAAGATGTCGTCGCCGGTGCGGACGCCGCTGTCGAAGAGCACGGTGAGCCGGTCGCCGACGGCCTCCGCCACGCGGGGGAGCGCGTCCGCCGCCGCGACGGAGCCGGCCACCTGCCGTCCGCCGTGGTTGGAGACGACCACGCCGTCCATGCCGGCCTCGGCGGCCAGCCGGGCGTCGTCCGGGTGCAGCACGCCCTTGAGGACGATGGGGCCGTCCCAGTTCTCCCGCAGGAACGCCAGGTCCGGCCAGGTCTTGCCGGGGTCGCCCTGAAGCCCGATGAAGTGCCGCACCGCCGCGGCCAGGTCCTCCTCCACCGGCTTCGACAGGCCCGCCTTGAAGGCCGGGTCCGTGAAGTAGTTGGCCATCCCCACCCCGTTCAGGAACGGCAGGTACGCCTGGTCGAGGTCGCGCGGCCGCCAAGCGAGCAGGGGTGTGTCCAGCGTGACCACGAGCACGGTGAATCCGGCGGCCCGGGCCCGGTTCAGGAAGCTGCGGGCCACCTCCGGGTCCTTGGGCCAGTACAGCTGGAACCAGCGTTCGGCCTCGCCCATCACCTCGGCGATCCGCTCCATCGGCGTGCTCGACACGGAGGACAGGATGTACGGCACACCCTGCGCCGCGGCGGCCCGGGCCGCCGCGGGCTCCGCATCCGGATGCATGATCGACAGCACCCCGACGGGAGCCAGGGCCAGCGGGGCGGGCAACGCACGGCCGAGGACCTCCACCGACAGATCCCGCTCGCGCACGTCCCTCAGCATGCGCGGCACGATCCGGCGGCGCTCCAGCGCTGCCCGGTTGGCGCGGGCCGTGCTGCCGTTCCCCGCGCTGCCCGCCACATAGCCGACCGGACCGGCGCCGAGCCGCCGCTCGGTGAGTTCCTCCAGGCGGGTCAGGTCCGTGGGCAGTCGTGGGACGACGCCCGCCATGCCGTTGAGGTAGATCTCGTACTGGTAGTCGGCCCAGTGCTGTGCCATCGGCCGGTCCCGCCTCTCGTCGTCGAGCCTGCGTCGACCCGACGATACGGCGAGCGGGCCGGTGGCCGGCCGGCGGCACGGACCGCGGGTCAGCCTCCCGCGACCGACGAGTGCAGCACACCGGCCAGTTCACGCGGCTGCGAGAACATCGGCCAGTGGCCCGTGGCCATCTCCACCAGCTCCCACCGGTCACTCTTGAGGAGTGCGGCCACCGCCGGCAACGGCTCGTCCCCGTCGAGGAGGCACTTCACGTACGTCGCCGGAAGGTCGGCCAAGGAGCGCTCGAGACGGGCCGGTTCGGTGAGCGTGGCACCCGGATGCGGGGTCGAGCCGGCGACGAACCGGGCGATCTGCTCGTCCGTCAGCCCCTGGCCCGCGCAGTCGTCCGGGCCGAGCGGGGGCCAGAACCCGTCGTGCTCGGCGATCGACCGGCGCACGCCCTCGCTCGGCCAGCCCGACAGGAACGACTCCCCGTCCACCGGCACGTTCGCGTCGACGAACACCACGCGCCGCAGCCGGTCACCGATGCGCTCGGCGGCCAGCCCGACCGGTATGCCCGCGTAGCTGTGTCCCACGAGGACGACGTCGCGCGGGCCGAGGCGCTCCACCTCGTCGACGATGTCCCGCACATGCGTCTCCAGCCCGGCCGCCGCACCCTGCTTCTCGGCGAGGCCCGACAGCGTCAGCGCGTGCACGTCGTGCCCGGCGCCGCGCAGTTCGGCCGCCACCTCGTCCCACGCCCACGCCCCGAGCCAGGCACCTGCCACCAGTACGAAGTCAGTCATGCCCGCACGGTAGCCGCCGGCACTGACAACGCCCCCGGGCCGGTGACCGGCGGCACGGGCACGTCACTCCCCGGCGGCACGGGCACGTCCCTGCTCGTCGTCCTGGCACGTCACTCCCCGTCGTCCGTGTGCGGCGGGTGGTCCGGCCCGGTGTCCGGGCCCTGCGCCCGTACCCGTTGCACGTGTTCCAGGGAGTCGCGCAACTCCGTGAGCCAGTCGTCCGTGTGCCGCTGGACCAGGCGCACGCACCACGCCAGCGCGTCGCTGCGGCTGCGGGCGACGCCTCCGGCGATCAGGGTGTCGAGGACCTGGCGCTCCGGCTGGCGCAGCCGTGTCATCACGGGCGCGGCCACGTGCGTGAAGAGGGCGCGCCGCCCGCCGCACTCAACCCCCCAGGACACCTTGCGGCGGAACCGGTGCTCGGCCTCCCGGGCCACGGCCATCCGGTCCTCGCGCGTGCGCTCCCGGAACTCCTGCACCCGGCTCTCCAGGGCCGCCTCCCGTTCGGCAACCGGGGCGTCCTCGGCCAGCCGGGGCGCGGGGATGCGGCCGATCACGGTGATCTCCTCCCGGTCGACCGTGATCTCGGTCAGCTCCTCGAAGAGGTCGTCGGGGAGGCGGCCGGCGAACCAGCCGCGCAGTTGCTCTCGCTGCTCGCTCGTAATCATGTAATGACGATTACTCGACGCGGGCATGAACGCAAGCGGTTGCAAAGTGGTCGGCCCAGAGCGGAATCGGAATGTTTCAGGCCTATTAACAAACACCCGGGAATCAGCCATCTGGCCGCTTCATACCCCCGGAGTCCGCGCAGTTACGGGCTTCACGCGCGCCCGTTCCGTAACTTCGCGCCACTGATTCAATACGTAACGTTACTGAAACCAGTGGGGTCGATGTGTGTTTCGGCGACGGACTCGGCAGACTCGCGCTCGCCGTTCCGGGCACCGACCGAGCACGGGCCGGCACCCCCTGTAATCGAGCGGAAGGATGCACACAATGCGGAACACCGCGCGCTGGGCCATGACCCTCGGCCTGACGGCCACCGCCGTCTGCGGACCCCTGACCGGGGCCGCGCTCGCCACCCCGGGTCCGGCCCCCGCCGCGCTCTACGCCCCCTCGGCCCTCGTCCTCACGGTGGGCCACGGAGAGAGCGCGATCACAACGACTCCGGAACGCGCGGTCACCCTGACCTGTGCCCCCAGGCCCGCGGGCACCCACCCGGCCGCCGCCGAGGCCTGCGCGGAACTGCGCGGAGTCGGCGGCGACTTCGACGCCCTGACCGCCACGGAGGGCGTGATGTGCACCAAGCAGTACGACCCGGTGGTCGTGACCGTGGACGGCGTCTGGCAGGGGCAGCGGGTCAGCTACGAGCGCGTCTTCTCCAACGACTGCATGAAGAACGCCTACGGCACGGGCGTCTTCTCCTTCTAGGGGCGACCCTCCCGAGGACCGGGATCGCGCTGTTCCCGTGAAGCACGGCGGCTCGTTGCTGGGGAGCCGGGCCGCTGTCACGGGGAGGCCGCGATCTCGTACAAGGGAGCCGGCGGGCGGAGTGGGGCCGCCCGCCGGCTCCTGGGTTTTCGGGCCCCGGCGCTCAAGGAACTGTCAGGCCGTGGCTCTCACGCCCGGTCGCGGTGGCTCGTGTCGCACCACGGATAGCGGCGGCTGCGGCGGCAGGTGCACAGGGCCACGCGGAAGCGGTCGGAGGTGACGACGGAGCCGTCCTCCAGTTCCACCTCCACCGGGCCTTCCATCAGCAGCGGTCCCTTCCGCTGGACGGTGACGCGGCGCGGGGCCTCGGACGACCGGTCAGACGGGGAGTTCGGCACGGACGACCACCAGCTCTTCCTTGTCCTCGGTGTCGGACAGCAGCCCCCGCTCCCGCAGCCAGCGTTCCCGGCCCCGCAGCACGGGACCGAACGCGATCCGGCGCCGCTGGGTCACCGCGGCCTTCAGGCCGGCGGCCCGCAGCTGCCCGACGGTGAGATCCGGGCCGCTCAGCGCCGACTGCACCAGCAGCAGCACCCCGCCCGGTTGCAGCAGGCCGGGCGCCTCCCGGCAGATCCGGTCCACGACCAGCCGCCCGTCATCGCCCGCGTCCCAGGCCCGGGCGGCGCCCCGCGGCGCGCGCCGGCCGTCCGGCGCGGGCACGTACGGCGGATTGGCCAGGACGAGGTCGTACGACTCCCCGCGGACGGGTTCGAACAGGTTCCCGTGCCTGATGCGGATCGGGAGTCCGGCCAGCCAGGCGTTCAGCCGCGCCGCCCACACGGCGCCCCAGGACACGTCGACGGCGGTCACGCGGAAGCCGCGGCGCGCCGCCTCCAGGGCCAGGGCGCCGGTCCCGGTGCCCACGTCGAGCACCTCGGCGCCCGGCGGCAGCGGTTCGTCGGACAGCACACCGGCCAGCAGCTCGGTGTCTTCCTGCGGGGCGTACACACCCGGGAGTACCAGTGGATTCACGGACGTCGAGTACCCCGCCACTCAGGAGATATAGGTGGTTTCACGGGCAAGCGGTGCATGCAGTGATGAACGGGATGCCCGCCAGTCGGTGAGCAGCCGCGCGCCGAAGCGCTCCTCGACGAACTCCGTGGCGTCGATGCCGAAGGCGACGTCCGGGGCGAGGTGGGGCTCCTGCTCCAGCAGACCGCCGATGACGTCGTGGCGCACGACCTGCTCGTGGACCGCGTCGGCCTCCACGTGCTCGTCGTAGAAGTGCTCGGCCGCCGGTCCGGCGCCCGTGCGGCGCATCGCCTCGGCGAGCCGCCGCGACCCCGGGGACGAGGTGATCTCGACCGCCGCGAAGTGGCCCACCAGGGCGCCCCTGAGGGCCCGGTGCAGGCCGAAGAGGGACATCATGTTCACCGTGACCAGGGCCTCGGCGGACGCGGCGTCGAGGTAGCGGCCGTACGTGGTGTCCAGGCCGAGGTCCGTCATCAGGTCGGCGAACAGCCGGGCGTGCACGCGGTCGGCGCGGCCGCCGCCCCACTCGTCGAACTCCACCGCCGCCATCGCCGCCTTCGCCCTGCCCCACAGCCGGGGCAGCACCCAGGCGTGCGGGTCCGCCTCCTTCAGGTGGTACAGGGAGCGCTGCGCCGCGTACTCGCGCAGATGCCACAGCTCGCCCTCGTCGCGCAGGAAGTGGCTGACGCCCGTGCCGTCGACCGGCTCGACCAGGAGGCCCGCCAGCGCCTCGTCGACGCTGTCGTGGACCCAGGCGTCGGAGCGCAGGGCGGACAGGAAGCGCTGCTCCAGGGCCGCCCGGACGCGCAGCAGGTCGGGGTCCCACTCGCGGTCGGTGGACACGCCCGCGAAGCCGCGGTAGTGCAGCTCGTAGCAGAGGTACAGGGCGAGCTGGAGGTCGTCGCCGTACACCTCGGCGCGGGCGACCTCCTCCAGGCGGGGCAGCCGGCCCGCGCCCCGCAGGTACGTCTCGACGCCCCTGCTCAGCGGGCCGCGTGGGGTCGGCAGGCGTGGTTCTTCACGGTCGTGCTCCATGGGCCCCGGGTACCCGCGGGGCGCCTGGTCACCCGCCCGCGTGGTACCGGGTCCGCAGGGGCCCTCGGACAGGCCGCGGGCCCGGGCGGCCGGCCGGCGCGCCCGGGCCCGCGCCCGGCTTTGGTCGCTGCGACGCTCCCCGGGGCTCTCAGTCCCCCTCGGACTCCTCCTGGGCGCGTGTGTTGGGGGTGATGGCCTCCCCGGCCTCGCCCCGGTGGCGGCGCTGTTCGGCGGAGTCCTCGGTGCGCTTCTCGGCGTCCTCGATCTCGCGCAGGACCTCCTCGAGCGCCGTCTCGGGCTGCTTGCCGTCGTGGTCCTTGTGGTGGGACACGGGGTCTCCTTCCTGCGTTCGGTACGCGTCACTCAGTGGGAGGCGGTGGCGATGCGCAGCGGGACGGGTTCCGCGGGGGCCGCCTCCTCGTTGCGGCGGGTCACCTCCGCCCACCAGGACGGGCCGTCCTCGATGTGGCGCAGCAGCACACCCTCGCGGATCGCCCAGGGGCAGACGGTGACGGACGTGATGCCGGTCAGTTTCATCGCCGTGTGCCCGACCACCGCTCCGGCCAGGCTCTGCGCGGCCCGCGGCGCGGAGATGCCGGGCAGCCGCGCGCGCTCGGCGGCGGGCAGGGCGGCCAGCCGCACGATCGCCTCGCCCAGGTCCGTGCGGTGCAGCTGCCGCTCCACGAACGGGCCGTGGCGTCCGGGAGCGGCCCCGCACAGCCGTCCCAGCTGCTGGAACGTGCGGGAGGTGGCGACCGCGGTGCGCGGGCCCTCCCAGCGGATCCGGGCGGCGACGTCCCGCAGCTGATGGCGCACCCTGCGGCGCAGCGCCCGCACCCGCTCGGGCGACGGCGGGTCCTCGCCCTCGAAGAACTCGTGGGTGAGCCGCCCCGCGCCCAGCGGCAGCGACGCCACGAAGTCGGGCAGCCGGCCCCGCCCGAAGGCCACCTCCAGCGAGCCGCCGCCGATGTCCAGCAGGGCCAGCGGCCCAGAACGCCAGCCCATCCAGCGGCGGGCCCCGAGAAACGTCAGCTCGGCCTCGACCTCGCCCGGCAGGGTGCACAGGTCGACGCCCGTACGGGCCCGGACGGTGTGCAGCACCTCGTGCCGGTTCGGCGCGTTCCGTACCACGGCGGTCGCGAAGGCGAGCGGGCCCGCGGCGCCCCACCGGGTGGCGGTCCTGCTCGCCTCGGTGACGGCGTCGACGAGTTGCCCGACGGCCTGCTCCGGGATGGGTCCCCCCGGTGTGACCTGCTCGGACAGCCTGAGCCGCCACTTGGAGGTGTGGACCGGGAGCGGCACCCCGCCCTCCGCGTCCGCGACCACAAGTCTGACCGTGTTCGATCCCACGTCCACCACGCTGATTCGCATGCGCGGTGGGTACCCATTTCCGCGGCAGACCAACGGGTCGGTCCGCCGGGGAGGGCGAAGACGCGCCACCCGCGCGGGCGGAGGGGTGCGCCGCGTCCCTCTCTTTTCGCTGGGACCGGGGGAGTGCGCCACGTCACGCCATCTGGCGGCGCACCAGCTCGTGCAGCCGGCCGTTCGTGTCGGCGAGCAGCTGCGCGGGCGGGCCCTGCTGGATGACCTTGCCGTCCTCCATCACCACGACCCGGTCCGCGTCCATCACGGTCGACAGCCGGTGGGCGATGACGACCCGGGTCGCGTTGAGGGCCTTGGTGCTCTCGATGACCGTGCGCTGCGTCTCGTTGTCGAGGGCGCTGGTCGCCTCGTCGAAGAAGAGGATGCGCGGCCGGCGGATCAGCGCCTGGGCGATCATCAGCCGCTGCCGCTGGCCGCCGGAGACGGCCCCGCTGCCGGAGACGATGGTGTGCAGGCCCATCGGCATCCGCTTGATGTCCTCGGCGAGCCCGGCCATCTCGGCCGCCGCCATCGCCTCCTCCGGCGTGTACGGCTCGGTGCCGCAGATGACGTCCAGGATCGAGCCGGTGAACGGCTGCGCGTGCTGGAGCACCACACCGCACTGGCGGCGCACCGCCGACTGGTCGAGGGCGGCCAGGTCCTGACCGTCGTACAGCACACTCCCCGACACCGGCCGGTCGAAACCGATCAGCATGCGCAGCAGCGTCGACTTGCCGCAGCCGCTCGGGCCGACGATCGCGACGAACTCGCCCGGCCGCACCTCGAACGACACGTCGTCCAGGACCAGCGGCCCGTCGTCCGCGTACCGGAAGGACACCCGCCGCGCCTCGATCGCGCCGGTCAGCGGACCCGGCCGGGTGCTCGCCGTGCGCACCTCCGGCGTGGCGTCCAGCACCGGCTTGATCTCCTCGAACAGCGGCAGCGCGGCCACCGCCGAGACGAACGCGCCGGTCAGCTGGGTGACGGAGGTCAGCACCATCGTCACCGAGGTGTTGAACGTGAGGAACGCCGCCGCGGACATCGAACCCCGGGCCGGTCCCGCCAGCAGCATGAACATCAGCAGGGTGCACAGCGGCAGGTACACCGCGCCCAGCACCGTCGTGAGGTTCTTGATGCGGCCGACCTTCTGCTGGAGCTCCCGGCTGCGCGCGAACTCCGACGCCCACGCCGCGTACGCGTAGTTCTCGGCGGCCGCCACCCGCAGCTTCGGCAGGCCCCGCAGCGTCTGGAACGCCTGGTTGTTCAGCTTGTTGGAGAGCACCACGAGACGCCGCTGCCAGCGCACCTGCCACAGCCCGAGCCCCAGGAACACGGCCGCGATGACGACGAGCATCCCGATCGCGGCCATCGCCATCGGCACGCTGAACCAGAACAGCAGGCCCAGGTTCATCGCCCCGACCGTCACCGACTGGGCGACCGTCGGCCCGACGCCCGCCAGCAGCCGGCGGATCGAGCTGATGCCCATGGCCGCGCTGGCCAGTTCGCCCGTGGAGCGCTCGGTGAAGAACTTCGTCGGCAGCCTGAGCAGCCGGTCCCACACCGCCGGCTGGAGCGTGGCCTCGATCCGGCCCTCGATCCGCAGGATGGTGAGGTTCTGCAACAGCATGAAGGCCGCCGCCACCACGCTGCTCAGCATCACCGCGAGGCACACCTGCACGATCAGGTCCGTCTGCGCCTTCGGCACGAACTCGCCCAGCACCTTGCCCGTCGCGACGGGCACCAGCGCGCCGATCGCCACCGTGACCAGACCGCTGAGCAGCAGCGCCGTGAGGTCGCCGCGCATGCCCCGCATGCAGAACCGCAGCAGCCGCAGCGGACTGAGTCCCCGTTCGGGCAGCGGGCGGTAGAACATCACCGCGCGCGGCTCGAACTCGTCGGCGTTGGCCTTCTCGATCGGCGTCTCACGCCCGGTCGACGGATGCACGGCGACGTAGCCGCCGCGCCGCCACAGCAGCGCCACCGGCGCGCCCGACAGGGCCCGCTGGCCGACCAGCGGCCCGACGTTGTCCCGCCACCAGCGGCCGTCCAGCCGTACCGCCCGGGTGCGGACCCGGGAGGCCAGCGCGATCTGCTCGACCGGGTCGAGGCGGTCCCCGCCGGTGCCCTTCTGCGTCGGCTCGGTGAGACTGAGCCCGGCCGCCTGCCCGACCAGCTTGCAGGCCGCGTACGTGGCGTCGGCGTCGGCCGCGGTGGTCCGCTTCGACGACCGCTTGCCGATGGAGGCGAGCAGTGTCTGGTCGGCCTGGGCGCGCACCGCCTCACCGGCCTTGATGCCCTCGGCCGTACGCGTCTCGTGGGTGCGCTCCAGCTGCTCGATCCAGCGGTCCAGCGTGGTGAGCAGCCGGTACTGCTGGTCGACCATGGACTGCCACAGCGCCGGGTCCATCAGCAGGTCGGCCGCCGCCTCGGCACCGTACAGCGAGCCGTACTGGACGCTGCCCGGCGGCACCTGCATCCAGAACACGTCGTCGTCGGTGGGCGCGGCGGCCCGCTCGGTGGCCATCGGCGCCTGGAAGAGGATGGACAGGCTGCGGCCGACCCCCAGCGCGAGCGCGTACTCCAGCGGGCTCGTCGTCGGCGGCACGTACTGCGGGTTGCCGTACTCGTCGTACGACCAGGTCGCGGTGTTGGCGGGCTGGTACAGCTCGCGCAGGCCGATGCGGTGCACCACGCAGTCCCGCAGCGGTCGAGCCACCAGGGTGTGCTGCGGCCCCGGCACCGGGCCGAGCACCAGCGAGCCCGCCTCGAGACGGCCCAGGTGGTGCCAGTGGCCCTGCTGCCCCGCGTCGACCGCGAACAGGTCGACGGCGCCGGACGCCACCAGCCACAGCACCTGCGGGCCTTCGAGGTCCAGGCGGTTGAACCCGGCGCAGTCGATGCGCGAGCCCAGCTGCCCGAAGGCGCCCAGCACGAGGTCCCCGTCGTGTCCTTCGTGGGCGGTCGTCATGTCACCGTTCCCTGACCAGTGCCGCGTAGGCGCCGCCGCGCGCCACCAGTTCCTCGTGCCGCCCGCGCTCCACGACCGTGCCGTGCTGCAGGACGACGATCTCGTCGCTGTCGCGCACCGTGCTGAGCCGGTGGGCGATCACCACGCAGGCGCAGCCGCGCCGGCGCAGGTTGTCCATCACGACCAGCTCGGTCTCGGCGTCCAGCGCGCTCGTCACCTCGTCGAGCACCAGGATGCTGGGGCGGCGCACCAGCGCCCGCGCGATCTCCAGGCGCTGGCGCTGCCCGCCGGAGAAGTTGCGGCCGTCCTGCTCGACCTTGCTGTGGATGCCACCGGGGCGGCGCATGATCACGTCGTACAGGGCGGCGTCGCGCAGCGCGTCCTCCACCGCCTCGTCCGGGATCGACGGGTCCCACAGCGCCACGTTGTCGCGGACCGTGCCCTCGAAGAGGAACACGTCCTGGTCGACGAAGGAGACGGAGGCGGCGAGCGCCCCGCGCGGGATGTCCTCGATGCGCTGCCCGTCGATGCGGATCACGCCTTCCCACGGCGCGTACAGGCCGGAGATCATCCGGGACACCGTGGACTTGCCGCTGCCCGAGCCGCCGACCAGCGCCACCTGCTGCCCGGGGCCGACGGTCAGGTCGAAGCCGGTGAGCAGCGGCTTGTCGAGCGGGCTGTAGCCGAAGGTGATGTTCTCCAGCTCGACGTGGCCCTGGAGGCGGCGCGTCGACTCGCCAGCGCCGGGGCGGCCGTAGAGGGGGTCGGCCTTGAAGTTCTCCACGTCCTTCAGCCGGGCCACGTCGGCGGCGAAGTCCTGGATGCGGCCCGCGACGCCGTTCAGCCGGGTCAGCGGGGCGGTGAACCGGGTGACCAGGGCCTGGAAGGCGACCAGCAGGCCGACCGAGATGTGCCCCTCGACCGCCCGCATGCCGCCGATCCAGAGGATCAGCGCGCTGTTGAGGGTGGCGAGCGTCGGCGCGACCACGCCCAGCCAGGCGCTCGGCACGCCGAGCCGCTGCTGCTCCTCCAGGGTGGTGGCGTGCTGCCCGGCCCACTTGCGGAAGTAGCCGTCCTCGCCGCCGGTCGCCTTCATCGTCTCGATGAGCTGCAGGCCCGTGTAGGCGGTGTTGGTGAGCCGGGCCGTGTCGGCGCGCAGCTTCGCCGTGCGGGTGGCGCGCAGCCGTACGACGACCCGCATGGCGACGATGTTCAGCAGGGCCACGCCGATGCCGACGAACGTCAGTTGCGGGTCGTAGGTGTAGAGCAGCACCGCGTACAGCACGACCACGATCGCGTCCACGCCCGCCGCCGCGAGGTCGCGGGACAGGGTCTCGGCGACCGCGTCGTTGGACTGGAGCCGCTGGACGAGGTCGGCCGGGCTGCGCTGGGAGAAGAACGTCACCGGCAGCCGCAGCAGATGCCTCAGGAAGCGGGCGCTGGACAAAGTGGAGGAGATGATGCGGCCGCGCAGCAGGTTCGCCTGCTGGAGCCAGGTCAGCACGACGGTGAGCAGCACGCACGCCGCCATCGACGCGAACAGCACGCCGAGCAGCGAGGTCTTGTTCCCGATCAGGAACTCGTCGATGTAGGTGCGGCTGAGCGCGGGCACCGCCGCGCCGACCGCCACCAGCAGCAGGCTCGCCAGCACGGCGGCGGGCATGGTGCCCGCGGTGCCGCGCAGCCGGGCGGGCATCGCGCCCAGGACGCCGGGCTTGCGCCCGCCCCGGGTGAAGTCCTCGCCGGGCTCCATGACGAGCACGACACCGGTGAAGCTGCCGTCGAAGTCCTCCATGGGCACGAAACGGCGGCCCTTGCCGGGATCGTTGATGTAGACGCCCCGGCGGCCGAAGCGGCGGCCCATGCCGTCGTAGACGACGTAGTGGTTGAACTCCCAGAACAGGATGGCCGGCGACTTCACCTCGGCGAGGGCGGCCAGGTCCATCTGCATGCCCTTGGCCGTCAGGCCGTAACTACGGGCCGCCTTCAGCAGGTTGCTGGCGCGCGAGCCGTCCCGGGAGACGCCGCAGGCGATGCGCAGCTCCTCCAGCGGGACGTGCTTGCCGTAGTGGCCGAGCACCATCGCGAGCGACGCGGCACCGCACTCCACGGCCTCCATCTGGAGCACGGTGGGGGTACGGACCGTCTTGGCCTTGGCCTTGGGCACCTTGCGCTTGGGCGGGGCGGCGCGGCGCCTGCCCCGGTTCTCCTGAGCGGTCGCGCTCATGGCAGCAGCCAGTCGACGGGATGCTGGTCGGCCAGCCGGATCGACCCCGTGGCCAGCGTCATGGAGGTCAGCTTGTACGGCGGCCCGTCCGCGGACGACCACGCGTAACCGCTCTTCGTGGCGGACGACCTGTCCAGCCGGACCGTGACAGCCACCGGCCTGCCCTTCTTCGTGAACTGCTCGCCCAGCTGGCTGTCCCCGAGGAACGCGGAGATCTGCTGCGGGGACTGCGCCGAGCGGTCCACCGACTTCACATGGCCGCGCAGCACGCCGTACTCCTGGGTCGGCACCGATTGCACGGTCAGGTCGACGGCGGCGTCGTCGGGGATCGAGGCGGCGTTCTCGGCGGGGACGTACACGGTCGCGTACAGCGGGTCCTGGGCGCGGGCGACCTTCTCGACGGCGGCGACGTCCGCGCCGGTCTGGATGATCTGCCCCACGGACGCGGCGAGTGCGGAGACGCGGCCCGCGTCGAGCGTGCGGACGACCGTCTCGCCCTTGGCCGTACGGACCTTGAGCACGGGGGAGCCGGCGGGCACCCGCTGGCCCTGCTTGGCGAGCACCGCGGTGACCTGGCCCGCGACGGGGCTCTGGAGGACGTAACTGCCCTGCCCGTGCGTGAGGATGGCGGGCGCGCTGACGGTGGAGGTCACCGAACCGGTCACCGCCCACACCGAGGCGGCGGCCATCGCGACCACCGTCACCGAGAGCACGAGCCAGCCCTGCGGGCGGGCGAAACGCACCGGGAGGTCGAGTTCCTCCGGTGACTGCAGCTTGGCGAGGGCCTGTTGGCGGAACTGCAAGGAACTTCCCTCACCCGTAGAAGAGGTTTTTCACGGCCGCGACAGACGTTGTCACGGCACCCGAAGATCCCGGAACCGCCGGCTGCGGCTCCGGGAGTCAACGGCACTGGGGCTCGATCAGAGACCGGAGACCAGGTTGGTGACCGGGGCCGTGTTCAGGCCGGTGACGCCCTCGACGGTGCCGACAGCGGTGTTCACCAGGCCGGAGACCGGGGCGATGCTGTCGACCGTGTCGGTGACGGTGTTCACGGCGTTCACGGACAGGCCGCCGGAAACGGCGTCGAGCTCGGCGTCGGCGATCTCGACGGTCTCAACCTGGGGGGTGGAGTTCATGGTGGAACTTCCCTTCGTATGGATATCTCACAAGGGGGGAGCGGCCCCCTCTGGGGACAGATGACGGCCGCGACCGCGAGCGCCGGACATCCGTTTCCGAGTGCCCATCGCGGCCCCCGCGGTGCGATGGATCAAAGCACGCTGCGGGCGCGCGCTTCCAATCAACCACCGGTCTCACCAGGCAACTTGCGTCGCAGGAGCCCCGTTCCGTGCAGGTCCGTGCACGCCTTGGTGGCGAGTTCTTCACATGCGGCACGGCATCGGCTCATCCGATCCCTTGCCTCTCGGAGCGGCGAATCCGGCACTCCCGCCCCAAAGGCGTGAGTGCGCCGGCCACCCTGTGGACAACCCTCGACTTGGTGACCGGGTTGAGCATTCGATGTGCAGATTCGCTGAAGTCGGGATTCAACTCGACGATCGCAACAGATCGTTCCCGGGCGGATACGGATCGTGTCTGTTCGGCGGATCGGACTGACGCCCACTGCTGAAACGCCGTCATCCGGCCATTGGGGCGCCGCGCGCGATCCGCTTCCCTCCTCCGGAGCGGCCCGTCGTGACCAGGGAGGTCGCCGAGCGCGCGGTCGGCGCGCGGGCGACGGGAGTTGGCTGGTTCCGCGATGCGAAGCGATCACTTGCAAACGGAATTGAACGCCCCACTCGGCCCGTGCGTACCAACAGCCATCCAGGCGCCCCCCGAAGCTGCCGGACGGCGGCACACACTCCGTCCCTCAGGAGGAGAGAAGTTTGAGTCACAAGCGAATTCCGAAGCGCAAGGCCGCGATAGCGGCGGGCAGCGTGGTGGCGCTCGGCGCGGCCGCGATCCTGCTCCCCAACGCCAACGCGTCGCAGGACGGTTCGTCCGACGACGCCGCGGCCGCGCCGAAGACCCTGAAGGCGGGCGACGCCTCGGATCTCGCCTCGCAGCTCTCCGGGCTCCTCGGTGAGGCGTTCGGCGGCTCCTACTACGACGGCGACAGCGGGCAGCTCGTCGTGAACGTCGTACCCGGCGACAACAACAACGTGATCGTGCGGGCCAAGGCGGCCGGCGCGAAGGTGCGCGAGGTCGAGAACAGCTGGTCGGAGCTCCAGGAGGGCGCGTCGACGCTGAAGTCCGAGGCGACCATCGCGGGCACGTCGTGGTCGATCGACCCGCGCACCAACAAGCTCCTGGTGACCGCCGACAGCACCGTGACCGGTGCCAAGTGGGACAGACTGGAGAGCACCGTGCGGAGCCTCGGCTCCGACATGGCCACCATCAAGAAGTCGTCGGGCACCTTCAAGCCGTTCGTCTCGGGCGGTGACGCCATCTTCGCGGGCGGCTCGCGCTGCTCCCTCGGCTTCAACGTCACCGCGGGCGACGGATCCCCGGCGTTCCTGACGGCCGGTCACTGCACGCTCGGCGGCAACGAGTGGTCCGACACGCAGGGCGGCCAGCCGATCGCCACCGTCGACCAGTCGACCTTCCCCGGCGACGGCGACTTCGCGCTCGTGAAGTACGACGACCCGGCGACCGAGGCGCCCAGCGAGGTCAACACCGGCGACCAGACCGTCCAGATCACCGAGGCCGCGGAGGCGACCGTCGGCCAGGAGGTCTTCCGGATGGGCAGCACCACCGGGCTCGCCGACGGCCAGGTCCTCGGCCTCGACGCCACGGTGAACTACCCCGAGGGCACGGTCACGGGCCTCATCCAGACCAACGTCTGCGCCGAGCCCGGCGACAGCGGCGGTTCGCTGTTCACCCAGGACGGTCTCGCGATCGGCCTGACCTCCGGTGGCAGCGGTGACTGCACGGTCGGCGGCGAGACGTTCTTCCAGCCGGTCACCACCGCCCTGGAGGCGGTCGGCGCGACCCTCGGCGGCGGTGCCGCGGGCGGCGGCGCCGGTGCGGGCGAGGAAGCGGGCGCGGGCGAGGAGGCCGGTGCCGGTGCCGGTGAGGAAGCCGGGGCTGGCGCCGGTGAAGAGGCGGGCGCCGGTCAGGAGGCCGGTGCCGGTGCGGGCGAGCAGGCCGGAGGCGAGGAAGCGGGCGCCGGAGCCGGTGCGGGTGCCGGCCACGACGCGGGCCAGGGCGTCGGGGACGACTCGGGCCTGACCGAGTCCCGCTGACCTGAGACGGTCGGCCGGCCTGAACCGTCGGCTGACCTGAAACCGTCGGCCGGCCTGAATCGTCGGCCGACCCGAGACCGTCGGCAGCCGGTCCGACGACGCCGGCCCGGACCCGCCCCCTTCCTGGCGGGACCGGGCCGGCCCTCCGGCGTTCCAGCCGCCGTCCGGCTTCGGACGCGGTTCCGGCCTGTGGTGGACCGGGCCGGCCCTCCGGCGGGAGGGCCGGCCCGTCCGTGTGTCACCGGGTGCCGGCGGGGCCGGTCGGGCCCGGCGCGGCGTACGTGGTGGTCCGGGCCGGCCCTACCCGAGGGCCCTGAGCAGGAGCAGGGCGATGTCGTCGAGGCGTTCCTCGCCGTCCGTGCGGAGCCGCCGGTGACGTACGAGGTTGTCGGCCAGCTCGTCCAGCGGCCGGTCCCCGGCGTCCGTCAGGCGCCGGCCCAGGTCCGCCAGGGCCTCCTCGAAGTCCGTGCCGGGGGACTCCACCAGCCCGTCGGTGTACAGGACGAGCAGGGAGCCGGGCGGCAGGGCGACCTCCGTCGTCGGGTACACCGCCGAGGCGTCGATGCCCAGCAGCGGGCCCCCGGCCAGGTCGAGGACGCGCACCCGCCCGTCCGGCCGTCGCAGCAACGGCGGCGGATGACCGGCCCGGGACATCACGGCCCGGCCGTGGGCCGGGTCGAGCCGCAGGTACAGGCAACTGGCGAACAGCTCGGACCCCAGGTCGAGCAGCAGCCGGTTGGTGCTGCGCATGACCTCCTCGGGCGCCTGGCCCACGGCCGTGTACGCCCGGACCGCGGTGCGGACCTGCCCCATCAGTCCGGCCGCCGTGACGTTGTGGCCCTGCACGTCCCCGATCACCGCGGCCGCCATGCCCTGGGTGCGCACCAGGTCGTAGAAGTCGCCGCCGATGTCCATCCCCTGCGTGGCCGGCACATAGCGGCCCGCCGCCTCGATGCCGGGCAGCGACGGCAGGGAGTGCGGCAGCAGGGCCTCCTGGAGGCCGTGCGCCAGCCGGTGCTTGGCGTCGTAGAGCAGTGCCCGCTCCAGCGCCTGGGCGATGAGCCCGGCCAGGCTGGTCATCACCGCCCGCTCCTCCGTCGGGAACGGGTGCGGCTCGGCGTAGGACAGCACGCACGTCCCCACCGGCCGCCCCTGGGCGATCAGCGGCAGATACGCCCAGGCCGCGAACCCGTCGGGCGTCGTCAGCCGCGCCGGGTACAGGCGTTCCAACTGCTCCTGCGTCTCGAAGAACGCGGGCACGCCCGTCTTCAGCACCTGCGTGCCGGGCGTCGGCTCGGTCAGCGGCATCCCGTCGAACCGCTCCACCACGTGCGCGTCCGGGTACCCGCGATGCCCGAGCACGCGCAGCCGGTTCGCCCGGGAGCCCAGCACGACCAGGGCCTGGCTGCCCACGGCCGGGGCGATCTCGTCCGCGACCAGCTGCACCACGTCCTGCACCCCCACCGCCTCGGTGAGCGCGCTGGCCAGGTCCAGCACCTGCGACATGGTGACCAGCCGCGACGGCTTCCCGTCGGCCGGCGGCGCGGCCCGGTTCATCTCCGACACGGCCCGCGACCTGGTGATGCGCACGCTCAGGCCCGTCGTGCTCGGATACAGCCGGAACGACAGCCACTCGCCGGGCGGGCGCAGCGCCACGAACGAGGTGGTGTGCTGGCTCATCAGCGCCGCGCGGTAACGGTCCTCGTAAACGGGGTCGTTGAGCCACGGCACCGACGCCCACAGCTGCGTGCCGAGCAGCCGGCTGACCGGGACGTTCAGCAGTTCGGACGCCGCCGCGTTGACGAAGCCGACCCGCCCGTGCAGGTCGAGCGAGACCAGCCCGTAGGGCAGCCGGCTCACCATCCGGGCGGCCTCGACCGTGCCGAGCGTGCCGGCCATGCCGCCCACCAGGGGAGAGGCGACCAGATCGGTCTCGGGGTGCGGCGGGATGCTGTGCTCGGCGGCCCGCTGCAACCGGACCGCGAGCCGGCCGCAGGCCGCGGTCAGATGCTCGCGCTCGTGGTCGGACAGCTCCGGCGGATGGGAGCCCGGCCAGGTGACGAAGACCGCGCCGTACACGGTGGACTCGGTGGCCACCGGCACCGCGGCGAGGGCGAACGGATAGGGCAGCACCACGGCGATCCGCGGATAGCGGCGGGCCATCTCCTCCTCGCCGCCGACCCAGACCAGCCGCCGTTCGCGCGCCGCGTCGGCGACCGGGATCGGCGCGCTCAGCCCGACCCGCTCCCAGGGCGCCGCGAACGCCCGCGGCAGCCCCGCCATCACCGCCATCTCCAGCACCGGCTGGTCCGGCGACAGCAGATACACCGCGCCGGAGTGGGCGTGCACCTCGTCCATCATCGAGGCCAGCGCCAGGGAGAGCAGCGGACGGCCGACCGGCGACCTGGCGGCTGCCGGCGCCTGCGCGGACGACTGCCCGTCGGACACGCCGACCACCTCCTCGCACGGCCGCGCGACCGGGCCCAGGAACAAATCTCCCCCCTGGCGGCCCGTCGCGCACGACGAGCGGTCCGGGGACCGACCGCAGTTACCGTCGGTCACAGGCCGACGGCCCCGGAGAAGCCGCGCGTGTACCCCGACCACCGCGACCCATGCCCATGAAGTCGAAGCGCGGCTGGGCGTACAGGCGCCGCGCGTGCGCCCCCACGCACCCTGATGGCCGGTTCTCCGCGCCCACGCAGGGTCACGATCGCGAACAATGGGGCACGCGCTCCACCACAGGACGAGAGGGCGCGGGCGAGCCGAGGGGGTGGCAGTTGATCCGGGTGCTTCTGGTGCACGACGAGTGTCTGGTGCGATCGGTGCTGGCTGAGTGGCTGCGGGGGGAGTCCGATCTGGCGGTGCACGGCACGTCGTGGCGCGGTGCGCCGGGCATGATGCGGTCCGTGCGGCCGGATGTGTGCGCGGCGGACCTGGAGTGCGCGGACTCCTACGGCATTCCGCCGCTGGCGGAGCTGTGCCGGTCCGGCCCGGACCGCACGCGCCCGCGGCTGCTCGTGCTCGCCACCGCGAACCGGCCGGGGCTGCTGAAGCGGGCGGTCGAGGCGGGGGCGCTCGGCTACGTCGACAAGGAGGGCTCGCCGCAGAACCTGCTGCGCGGGATCCGCCGGGTCGCCGAGGGGGAACGTTTCGTCAACGACTCGCTGGGCTTCGGTTTCCTCAAGGCGGCCGAGATGCCGCTGACCCGAAGAGAGCTGAGCGTGTTATCCCTCGCGGCCGAGGGAGCCTCCATCGCGGAGATCGCCGGGAGCCTGCACCTGTCCCACGGGACGGTGCGCAACTACATGGCGGCCATCACCCGCAAGACCGGGGCCCGCAACCGCATCGACGCGATCCGCATCTCCCAGGGCCAGGGCTGGCTCTGACCGCCGCCGGGACGGCACGGGCGTCCAGCTGCCGACGAGGTCCCGGTACAGCGCCGAGGACCTCAGCAGCTCCTCGTGGCCGCCGTACGCCGTGCTCCGGCCGTCCATGACCAGCACGCGGTCGGCGCGGCGGGCCGAGCTGATGCGGTGGGCGACGACCACCAGCGTCCCGCCCGGCCGCGCGGCGAAGGCCCGCTCCGCCCGCTCCTCCGTCTCGGGGTCCAGATGGCAGGTCGCCTCGTCGAGCAGGGCGATCGGGGCGTGCGACACGAAAGCCCGGGTCAGGGCGATGAGCTGCCGTTCGCCGGCCGACAGGGCCGCGGGGTCGACCCGGGCGTCGAGGCCGCCGAGGCGGTCGGCGAGCGGGGCGAGGCCGACCGCCTCGGCGGCGGCGACCAGGTCCTCCTCGGGCACGGCGTCCGGGCGCAGATACGCGAGGTTCTCCGCCAGGGTGCCGTCGAAGACGTACGCCTCCTGCGGGATGAGCACGCGCGCGGCGGCGGCCTCCGGCCCGGGCACGGCGTGTCCGCCCACCGTGATCGTGCCCCGGTCCGGGGTGAGGAGCCCGGCGACGAGGGCGGTGAGCGTGGACTTCCCGGCGCCGCTGGGGCCGACGACGGCCAGGTGCGACCCGGGCGTGAGGACGAGGTCGAGGCCGTCGACGACCGGGCTGCTCGCCGAGCCGTAGGCGAAGGTGACGGAGGAGAGGAGAGGGCCGGGGGCGGGGCCGCGGTGGGTTCCGCCGGTGCCGACACGGCGTTCCGGCCGGGCGCGCCGACGTCTGCCGTGGCTCGGTCCTGCCCGTCGGCGGTGCGGCCGGCGGCATCCGTCGAGCCCCGGCCGCCGGGCCGGCCGCGCGGCGAGGTGCCTGTGGTGGCACGTGCCCCTCCGTGCGTGTCCCGGGGCGATGGGCCGTTGGGCCGACGGGTCTCGTCCGCGGCTGCCGTGCCGTCGCCCGTCGCGGTGGCCGGTGTCTCGTGTGTGGCTGTCGCTGTGTCGCCCTCCGCGGTGGCTGGTGTGTCGCGTCCGGCCGTCGTGTCGCCCTGTGCGGTAACCGGTGTCTCTTGTGCCTCCGTGGCCGTGTCGCCCTGTGCGGTAACCGGTGTCTCTTGTGCCTCCGTGGCCGTGTCGCCCTGTGCGGTAACCGGTGTCTCTCGTGCCTCCGTGGCCGTGTCGCCCTGCGCGAGGGCCGGTGCTGTGCGCTGGGCCGCCGTCCGGGCCGGATCGCCGGTCAGCCTGCGTAGCACCACCGTCAGGCGGGAGCCGCTGGTGCCCAGGCCGTGGACCAGGTTGCGCAGGGCCGGCAGCAGCGACTGGGTGACGTAGGCGAGGGCACCGACCAGCGCCCCCGTGGTGACGCCGTGGGACAGGAGCCACGGGGCGGTCGCGAGCAGCAGCACGATCGGCAGCTGCCCGCCGATCGCCAGCGAGGCCACGCGCAGCACGCCCCAGCGGGCCAGGGCACGTGCGGCCCGCAGTTCCGCCTCGACCCGTTCACCCGTGGCGGCGGCGAGCTGCGCCTCCGCGCCGGTCGCCGTGATGTCCCGCAGGCCCGGGCAGACCGTGCCCAGGTGACCGGCCAGGGCCTCGTCGGCGACGAGGAACGCCTCCTGCCGCCGGGCGAGCGGCCGCAGGGTCGCCGCGAACAGCACCACCCCGGCGGCCAGGGGCGGCCCCACGACCAGCAGGAGCGGCGGGGCGAGCGCGAACAGGCCGGCCAGGGCGCCGGCGGCGGTGAACACGAAGGAGCGGGAGACCATGACCAGCCCGGCGAAGGTGTCCCGGGCGATCTCCACCTGCTGGGTGAGCCCCGACAGGGCCCCCGCGTCACCGGTCCGCACCCCGCGCGACACGACCCGCTCCACCAGCCGGTCCCGCAGCGGTTCGACCAGCGCGGCGACGGCGGCGTAGACCCGCGCGGTGCCGTACGCGCGGAGCAGGACGCCGAGCCCGGTCACCGCGAGCCAGGCGAGACCGACGTCCGGCCGCCCCCGCAGGAACCCCGCGTCCAGGGCGCGCGCGGGCCCGTACCCGATGAGGAAGGTCTGCCCGGTCTCCAGCACGGACCAGGCGGCGAGCCGCAGCAGCACCCGCCGGCGGGCCAGCAGGAAGCGCAGCCCCCGTGCGGGCAGGGTCGTACTCCTGGTGCCGGTCAGGGGCAGCGTCGTGCTCCTCGCGCCGGTCATGCCTCCGCTCCCGCCCCGGCCCCCGCCCGCGCGGTGCCGTCCGTCTCCCCGAACACCGCCCGGTACTCCGCGTTCCGCCACAGCTCCTCGTGCCGTCCCACCGCCCGCACCCGCCCCCCGTCCAGCCAGGCCACCGCGTCCGCGCACGCGGCCGTCGCGCTGCGGTGGGCGACCAGCAGCCGGGTGGTGCCCGGCCCGTCGCCCAGGAGGGCGTCGGTGATGCGGCGCTCGGTCACCGTGTCGAGGCTGGAGAGGGCGTCGTCCAGGATCAGCAGCCGGCCGCCGTGCGCGAACGCCCGGGCCAGTCCGAGGCGTTGGGACTCGCCGCCCGAGCGCGGGGCGTCGGCGACCGGTGTGTCGTAGCCGTCGGGGAGGCGGCGGACGAAGTCGTCCGCGAGGGCCGTCCGGGCCGCTTCCCGGACGCGGCCGGGGGAGGGGGACGGCAGGCCGAGGCCGATCGCCTGCCCGACCGTGCCGCCCAGGAGGGCCGGGCGGGCGAAGGCGTAGCCGACGGCGCGGCGCAGGTCGTCGTGGGGCAGCTCGCGCAGCGGCACCCCGTCGAGCAGGACCTCGCCCGCGTCCGGGTCGGCCAGCCGCCCGGCGAGCGCGGCCAGCAGCGACTTGCCCGCGCCGGACCGGCCGACCACGGCCAGGGTCGTGCCGCCCGGCACCACGAGGTCCACCCCGTCGAGCACGGCGCGCCCGCCCCGCAGGGCCGTCACACCCCGCAGTTCCAGCCGCCCGGGGCCGTCCGGCAGCCGGCGCGCGCCGAACGCGGGGGCGGGCTCGGCCGCGACCTCGCCGAGGCGCCGGGCCGCCGCCCGGGCCCGGGCCAGGCCCGCGAGCCGGCCGACCAGGACGCCGACGCCCGTCGCGAGCACCGCGTACCGCGAGGCGGCGAGCACGTCCCCCACCGACAGCCGGTCCCGGGTCAGCAGCACACCGGCCACCGCGACGACCCCGAGGTGCAGCAGCGGCGCCACGGCGACCGCCTGCGCGGCGGCCCGCCCCTGCACCCGCCACATGCGGTGTCCCGCCTCGGACAGCTCGGCCAGCGGGCGCAGGACGCGGGCGGTCTCCCGGTCCTCGGTCCCCGCCGCGCGGACGGTGCGGACCCCTTCGACGGCCTCGGCCAGCGCGGCAGCGATCCGGCCCTGCGCCCGCTGGTAGCGCGTCGCGCTCTCGGTGGTGCCACGGGCGACGGCGCGCAGGAGGAGGGTCAGGACCGGGGCTCCGGCGAGGAAGACGGCCGCGAGCCACCAGTCGATCAGGGCCAGCGCCAGCACACCGCCGACCGGACCGGCGAGGGCGGCGAGCAGCGCCGCCCGGGCGGCCGGGGTGGTCCCGGCCTCGGCGGCGTTGCCCACCAGGCGCGCGACGAGGTCACCGGAGCCGAAGCGGTCGGCGGCGCGCGGGCCGACGCCCAGGACGTGCCCGGTCAGGCGGCGGCGCAGCCACGCGGTGCTGCGGGCGTCGACGGTGCCGGTGAGCACGGTCTGGGCCGCGTCCAGCAGGGCGAGCAGCAGGACGAGTCCGGCGCAGTACAGCACCCAGCGGGTCGCCGGGGCCTGCGCCAGCAGCAGGTCCAGGGCCCGGCCCAGCGCGGCCGGCAGCAGCAGCCCGGCCCCGGTCGCGGCCATGCTCACCAGGCACAGGGCCGCGCAGCGGAGCCCGCTGTACCGGGTGGCCGTGCGCAGCAGCGTGCGGGCGTGCGCGGCCACCGGGTCGTCGTCGGCACGCGTGGTCATACGGGCCTTTCGTGGGACGGACGGACCCCGGGCGGTCCCTCCCCGCAGGGAGAGGACCGCCCGGGGCCACGCAGACCTCAGGTCAGAGACAGAGCAGGACGCTCGCGGCGCTGATGCAGGAGAGCAGGCTCACCGTGCTGGCGCCACCGCCGTCCGTCCGCTCCTCGGACTCGATGGTCTGCAGGTCGAGAAGTGCCATGGTGTGTCCTTCCGTTGGGTGTCCGTCCGTGGTCATCCGTGGGGACGGGGTGGTGTCACGACTCCGCCGGATCGCGGAACCGCGTCATGTGGGCCGCCGCTGTGGCGGCGGGAGGAACGGCAGGTGGGCGCCGGTGGCCGGGTCGAGGGCCGCGCCGAGCGCCAGCAGGCACCCTGCCGTTCCGGTGGCGAGGTCCATGGACAGCCGCATCATCTGGTGGCCGGGGAAGGCCAGTTGGCCCTGGTACGCCATCGCGAACCAGCCGAGCCCGGCGATCTGCCCGGCCAGCCGGTCGGCGGTGGCGCCCGGCGTGGTCGTGCGGCTGAGGTGCAGGATCATTCCGGCGCGGCCCTGGAAGAGCCCGGGCTGCGCGTAGAAGCGCGAGGTGGCCGCGGTGAGGACGCCGGAGCGGGCGTCCTCGAACTCCCCGGCGAGCGCGGGGGCGTGGCCCACCAGGTCGTCGAGGACCATGCCGAGGCCCGCACTGCCGTCACCGAGGTAGGGCAGGGTGCGCCAGCCCTCGTCGACCTCCAGCGCCCCGTTCTCGCGGGTCACGCAGGACCCCAGGTCCTGGCGCAGGGCCACGGCCGCCGCCTCCAGCCACGCGTCCTGGCCGGTCCACTCGTACTGCCGCAGCAGGAACAGGGCCGGTCCCGTCGCGCCCCGCAGCAGTCCGGCGCGCCGCCGGGGCGCGGCCGGGGGCGGCTCGGCGAGCCGGTGGACGAGGATCCGCGCGGCGTCGTCGGCCCGCTCGCGCAGTTCCGTCTCGCCGGTGGTGCGGGCCAGGTGCCCCAGGACCAGGCCCAGCCCGGCCAGTCCGCCCTGCAGGTCGGAGGAAAGGTTCTGCCACCGCTCCGCGAGGATCCCCTCGACCAGGTCCAGCGCCCGCTGCCGGTGCCCGAGCCGGTCCAGGACCAGCGCGACGCCCGCGAGCCCGTCGTACAGGCCGAGCGGCGTGCCGACCGGGGCCGGTGCCGTGCGGTCCAGCAGCCAGCGCTCGCCCTCCTCGTACCGCTCGGCGCCGGCCGCGTCCAGCGCGTACAGCACGCCCGCCGCGCCGTGGGCGATCCCCAGCCCGCCGCCGTCCGAGAACTGGGCGACGTCGCCCGGGAAGAGCCGGTCGTCGCGCTCCGGGGTGGCCGAGGCGAGGATCGCCTTGACCATCGAGTCGCGGCTGTACGGCCAGTCGCCCGGGTCCACCGGCGAGGAGGGAGCGGCCGGCGTACGGCCGGACACCTCCCGGGTGATCTCCGCGACCGCCTCGTCGAGGAACTCCCGCGGCACGTCCGGGAACTGCTCCGCGATCACCTCGGCCAGATGGGCCGCCTTGCCGCGGTCGACCACGAACAGGGTGGTCACGGGCAGGAACAGGGCCAGCCGCAGACAGGCCAGGGCGTAGCGGTCCACGTCGGTGCCCCGGCGGTCCGGCGGCGCGAAGAAGCCGGGGTGGGCGACGACCTGGCGGCCGTTCTCCCCGGCCGGGGCCGCGGCCTCGAAGTCGAGGAGGAAGACCGACTCCCCGTCCGGGGCGACCATGATGTTGAAGACGTGCAGGTCGTTGAAGACGATGCCCCGTTCGTGCACCGCCGCCACCGCCTCCTCCACCCGCCGGTGGACGCGCAGCGCCCACGCCGTGTACGAGGCGACGGCCTCCGGGTCGGGGTCCTGCGCGAGCAGCGGGTGCCGCTCGGCGAAGAACGAGTTGAGCGGACGGCCCTCCAGGAAGTCCATCACCAGGAAGCGGTGGCCGCCCAGCTCGAACCAGTCGCGCACCTCCGGGACCACGCCCGTGCCCGCGACCTGCTCCAGCGCCCGCTTCTCCCGCTCCAGCCGGGCGATCGCGTCGGCGCCGTCCGAGGCGAGGCCCGCGTGAGGCCGGCCCTCCTTCAGGACGACCTTGCGCCCGTCACGGGTGTCGGTGCCGGCGTACACCCCGCCGCCGTTGGAGAAGTGCAGCGCCTTCTCGATGCGGTAGGGCAGGTCCCCGACCGTGGTGGTGTTGCGCGCGTCGAGATGCGGCTGGAGGAACGCCGGCAGCGTCACCCACTCGGGCACCTGGAAGGAGGGCGAGCGCCGGTCCGGCACCAGCCGCCCGGCGCCGTCCCGCACGGCGGGCACCAGCGAGCCCCGGTCGTCCACGACGAAGGAGCGTGCGAAGGCGCCGTAGCGGACGTACAGCGGTCCCTCGCCCCACCGCAGGTCGGTGAGGATGTACGGCCCCTCGAAGCCCTCCAGCAGCGCGCCCAGCTCGCGCAGCACCTGGTGCAGCTGCTCCTCGCCGTCCGGGTAGACGGTGACGAACTTGCCGCTGCCGTCGCGCGGCGCGTACTTGGTGTTGCGCAGGTGCAGCAGGTGCGGGCCCGGCACGAACTTGAAGGGGATCCGCCGCTCGACGCAGTAGTCCCACACGATCCCGGCGATCTCCTCCGCGTTCGCGCGGGTCGCCGAGGCGTGGATCTTCCAGCCCTGCGCCGGGCCGGACACCGGCTTCCCGTCCGGGCCGAGCGGCGTCATCGTCAGCCAGTCACCGATCCGCGCCGCCTCCCAGCCCTCCGGCACCGGCCGGCGGGCCGTCTCGTAGAGGTGCGGGGCCGTCCCCTGCCCGTCGCGCGCGAGCCGGTCCGGCGTCTCGTAGAAATGCCGGTCGGCGAGCGCGTACACCTCGTACCGCTTGTCCATGCGTCCCCCTCCGTGACGGGCACCGAGCCTTCCAGCCACGCGCCGGGGCCCGACAGTCACGGCTGTCACGAGGTCACCGTGCGGAACGCATGCGTTAAGAGATGTTCGACGGCTTTCGAGCGCCCTTGTGCGCGCCGGTCCACGGAACGCTCACAGGGGCTGCGCAGGTGCCCCATAAGCGCTGTAATGGCCAACGTGGTCAGTCAGGGCGCCCAGGAGCGCGGAACGCGAACGCTGCGTGCCGAAAGTGCCCTCAAGGCGATCGCGGTCGATCAGGAGTCGCCCGAACGGGTGCGCCGCGTCCTCGAACAGGCGCTCGTCTTCGCCGGGGCGTCCTTCGTCGCCGTGTACACGCCCAGCGAGGACGGCGAGCTGCTGTGCCTGATGGAGTCGGCCGGGGTCCCGAGGACGCTGTACGGACTGCGTGACAGCTATCCCCGCGCCGGGCGCTCCCCGGCCGCCGAGGCCCACCGCGACGGACGGCCGGTCTCCCTGGGCCCGGCGGAACTCGCCGAGCACGCCCAGGCGCGGCGCGTCCCGGCCCGGGACTTCTTCCTGACGGCCCTGCCCGTGCGCGGGGACGGCGGCGGCTGCCTGCTCGCCGTGAGCGAGCGCCCCGAGGGGTTCGACACCGACGACCGCGAGTGCCTGGAGCTGATCTCCGAGGCGGTCGCCTTCCCCGCCCCGGCCGCCCTCGTCGAGGGCGGTGACCTGCCGCCGGGCGCGTTCACCCTCGCCATGGACACCGGCCGCGTCCGCGTCGGGGACGACCTGCTCGACCTGTTCGGACTCGACCCCGTGGAGTTCGACGGCCGCGTCGAGACCCTGCTGAGCCTGACCGTGCCGGAGGACCTGCCCTCGTTGATGTCCGTGGTGGAGGCCGACCACATGTCCATCGGCGACCGCGAGCTGGAGTTCCGGGTGCTCCAGCCCACCGGGCCGCCGAAGTGGCTCCGGCTGCGCGGGCGCCTCCTGCCCGGCGGCGAAGGCCACCCGGCACGGCTCGTGGGCACCGTCGCCGACGCCTCCACCCTGCGCTCCGACGTCACCGACGTGGCCCGCGTGCAGCGCCTCGCCGCCGCGCTGGCCACCGCCGTCACCGTCCGCGACGTCGGCAAGGCCGTGGTCGCCGCCCTGCGCCGGCCGCTCAGGGCCGACCGGATCGCGCTCGCCGAGCTGGAGAGCGAGCGGCTCGTCGTCACCGTCCTCGACCCGCCCGAACCCGAGGCATGGCCCCAGCTGTGGCGCACGGAGTGGCGCGGTGAGTGGCCCGACGCGCCCGTGCGCGCCATGCCCACCCTCGCCGCCGCGCTGCGCGAGGGCCGCGCCCGGATCTGGCCCGCCGGCAGCCCCCTGGAACGCGCCCTGGCCGAGGTCGGCCCCGGCGGCCTCGCCGTGCTGCCGCTGCCCGCCGGGAACCGCATGGCCGGCGCGTGCCTGATCGGCTGGGACACCCCGCACGACTTCGGCGCCGACGAACGCGCCCTGCTCACCGCCTGCGCCGGCCTCGCCGGACAGGCCCTGGTGCGGGCCCGCGCCTTCGACGCCGAGCACGAACTCGTCGGCATGCTCCAGCGCCAGCTGCTGCCCCGCCGCCTGCCCCGGCTGCCGGGCGCGGTGGCCGTCGCCCGCTACCTGCCCAGCACGGCGGGGCTGGAGCTCGGCGGCGACTGGTACGACGTCATTCCGCTGCCCGACCACCACGTCGCCCTCGTCATCGGAGACGTCCAGGGCCACAGCGCCGGGGCCGCCACCCTCATGGGGCAGATGCGCACCGCCCTGCGCGCCTACGCCGTCGAGGGCCATCCGCCGGACGTGGTGGTCGCGCACGCCAACCGGCTGCTCACCGACATGGAGAGCGACCTCTTCGCCACCTGCTGCTACGTCGACGTCGACCTGGAGGAGGGCTCCGCCTGGTGCGTGCGCGCCGGGCACCCGCCGCCGGTGCTGCGCTACCCCGACGGCGGGACCGAGATCGCGGAGGCCGAGGGCGGCCCGCCCCTCGGGGTGATCACGCAGGCCGACTTCCCGATGAGCCCGCTGCGGCTGCCGCCCGGCACCCTCATCGCCCTGGCCACGGACGGGCTCGTCGAGTCACCCGACGCCGACATCGACGAGGGCATGGACCGCCTCGCCGCCCGGCTGGGCGCCGCCGCCCCCGGCGACCTCGGGCGGGTCGCCGACGCCCTCCTCGGCAACGCCCGGCGCAGCGACGACGTCGCCCTGCTCCTGATGCGCTACGACGGCCTGACCCTGCGGCCGCTGCGGGAGAGCTGGACGGTGTGGCGGGTGCCGCAGGCGGTCGGGCACGCCCGCCGCTTCGCCCGGCGCACCCTGCGCGCCTGGGGCGTCACCGAACACTTCGACGCGGCCCTCCTCGTCGTCTCCGAACTCGTCACCAACGCCCTCGTCCACACCGACGGCCGGGTCCGCATGGACCTCACCCTCGTCAACAACCGCCTGCGCATCGCGGTCGCCGACGCCTCGCCGCGCTCCCCGGTCCGGCCGGCCAGCATCGGCTGGGAGGCCACGGGCGGCCGGGGCATCCTCCTCGTCGAGGCCCTCTCGGCGACCTGGGGCACCCTGCCGGTCAGCGGCGGCAAGCAGGTGTGGGCGGAGCTGGTGCTGGGCCGCTGAGCGGCTCATCCGGGGGTGACCACACGGCCCCCTCGGGTACTCGGCGCCGCGTAGGACGGAGAAACCGCCAGCGAGCCGAAGGAAGAGGAACGTCATGGCTCAGCATGTCCGCGACATCATGACCGGAGACCCGGTCACCGTCGAGCCGCAGACCTCCGTCGCCGAGGTGGCGCGCATCATGCGCGACGAGGACCTCGGAGTCGTCCTGGTGACGGACGGCGACGATCTGCGCGGTGTGGTCACCGACCGCGACCTGGTGGTCCGGTCGATCAGCAAGGGTGGCGACCCGGAGCGGACCACCGTGGCCGGCGCGTGCAGTGACGAGCTGGTCACCGTCGGCCCCGACGAGGACCTGATCCACGCGGTGCAGCTGATGCGCGAGCACTCCGTGCGCCGGATCCCGGTCGTCGACCACGGGCGCCCCGTGGGCATCGTCTCCCTGGGCGACCTGGCCATGGAACGCGACCCGGAGTCGGCGCTGGGCGACATCAGCGCCGCACGCCCCAACGCCTGACGAACGGCAGCCACGGACGGTCCCGCGCACGCTTCCCGTGCGCGGGACCGTCGTACGTCGCCCTGACGGCGGTGCCGGGCGGGGGAGTTGGGCGTCGCGGCACAGGCGTCCCGGCCCGGGTTTGTTCGGTTCGCCCCTGGGGACTCGAACGGCAGCGGATGCAGAAGGAAGATGATGAGTCGTGACGTCCATGGAGACCACTGAGAAGCCCGTCGCCCGTCGGCCCGAGACCGGCTGGTCGAAGGCACGCCGCCTGCGCGGAAAGGCCGCGCTGCGCACCTGCCTCCCCGCCGTGGAGGACCGGGCCGCCCCCACAGCCGCGCGCTCCGGACCGGAGTGGAACATCGTCCGGGGCGAGGACTGACCGCTCTCCAGAAGGCCGCGCGGTGACATCCCGCGGAACGACGCGCGTCGACAAGCAGAAGAAGTGATGTTCACATCCGCCGGATGGCGACTAAGGTGAGCTGAATGAAGGCTCTCGTGCTGTCCGGCGGTGCAGGAACACGGCTGAGGCCGATCACCCACACGTCGGCCAAGCAACTGGTGCCCGTGGCCAACAAGGCCGTGCTCTTCTACGGGTTGGAGTCGATCGCCGAGGCCGGCATCACCGACGTGGGGATGATCGTCGGGGACACGGCCGCGGAGATCGAGGAAGCGGTGGGTGACGGGTCGAAGTTCGGCCTCAAGGTCACCTACATCCCCCAGGAGCGGCCTTTGGGGCTGGCCCACGCGGTACTGATCGCCCGTGACTACCTCGCCGACGACGACTTCGTGATGTACCTCGGCGACAACTTCATCGTCGGCGGCATCACCGGCCTCGTCGACGAGTTCCGCAGACACCGGCCCGACGCCCAGATCCTGCTCACGCGCGTGGCCGACCCGCGCGCCTTCGGCGTCGCCGAACTCGACCCGTCCGGCCAGGTGATCGGCCTGGAGGAGAAACCCGACCAGCCGAAGAGCGACCTCGCGCTGGTCGGCGTCTACATGTTCACGCCCCTCATCCACGAGGCGGTCCGCGCCATCGAGCCCTCCTGGCGCGGCGAACTCGAGATCACCCACGCCATCCAGCACCTGATCGACTCCCGCGCCGACGTGCGCTCCACGGTCATCAAGGGCTACTGGAAGGACACCGGCAACGTCGGCGACATGCTCGAGGTGAACCGCACGGTCCTCGAAGGCATGGAGCGCCGCATCGACGGCGACGTGGACGACGCCTCGCAGACCATCGGGCGGGTGGTCGTGGAAGAGGGCGCGCGGATCGTCAACTCCCGTATCGTCGGGCCCGCCGTCATAGGCTCGGGCACGCTCGTCAGCAACTCCTACGTCGGTCCCTTCACCTCCGTCGCGGAGAACTGCCGGATCACCGACAGCGAACTCGAGTTCTCCATCGTGCTGCGGGACTCCTCGATCCACGGCGTCGGCCGGATCGAGTCCTCGCTGATCGGCCGGCACGTCGAGGTGACGCCGGCCCCCAGCGTCCCCAGCGCCCACCGCCTCGTCCTCGGAGATCACAGCAAGGTGCAGATCACTTCATGAACCTCCTCGTCACCGGCGCCGCCGGGTTCATCGGCTCCCGCTACGTCCGCGCACTCCTCGCCCAGGACGCACCCGACGCGCCACGCGTCACCGTGCTGGACAAGCTCACCTACGCCGGCACCCTCGACAACCTCGAACTGACCCACCCCCGGCTGGAGTTCGTCCAGGGCGACATCTGCGACGCCGAACTGGTCGACAAGCTCATGGCCGACGCGGACCAGGTCGTGCACTTCGCCGCCGAGTCCCACGTGGACCGCTCGATCACCGGCGCCGCCGACTTCGTCCGCACCAACGTGCTGGGCACCCAGACCCTGCTGGACGCCGCCCTGCGCCACGGCGTGGGCCCCTTCGTGCACGTCTCCACCGACGAGGTCTACGGCTCCATCGAGTCCGGCTCCTGGCCGGAGACCCACCCCCTCCAGCCGAACTCCCCGTACTCCGCCTCCAAGGCCTCCTCCGACCTGCTCGCCCTCGCCTACCACCGCACCCACGGCCTGGACGTGCGCGTCACGCGCTGCTCCAACAACTACGGCCCGCACCAGTTCCCCGAGAAGGTCATCCCGCTCTTCGTCACCAACCTCCTCGACGGGCACAAGGTGCCGCTGTACGGCGAGGGCCGCAACGTCCGCGACTGGCTGCACGTCGACGACCACTGCCAGGGCGTCGACCTCGTCCGCACCAAGGGCCGGCCCGGCGAGGTCTACAACATCGGCGGCGGCACCGAGCTGACCAACAAGGAACTCACCGGCCTGCTGCTCCAGGCCTGCGGAGCCGACTGGGACCGGGTCGAGTACGTCGAGGACCGCAAGGGCCACGACCTGCGCTACTCCGTCGACTGGTCCAAGGCCCGCGACGAACTCGGCTACCGCCCCCGCCACGACTTCACCACCGGCCTCGCCGAGACCGTCGCCTGGTACCGCGACAACCGCGCCTGGTGGGAGCCCCTGAAGCGGCGCGTCGCCCAGGAGCGCGCATGAGGTGGCTGATCACCGGAGCGGGCGGGATGCTCGGCCGGGACGTCGTCGACGAACTCACCCGGCGGGGCGAGACCGTCGCGGGCCTCGACCGCGCCGCCCTCGACATCACCCGCCCCGAGGCCGTCGACGCGGCCGTGCGGGAGCACCGCCCCGACCTCGTCGTCAACTGCGCCGCCTACACGGCCGTCGACGACGCCGAGACCGACGAGGCCCGCGCACGGGAGATCAACGGCGACGGCCCGCGCCTGCTCGCCCGGGCCTGCGCCGCACACGGCGCCCGCCTGGTCCACGTCTCCACGGACTACGTCTTCGACGGCGAGGCCCGCACCGCCCCCTACCCGGAGGACCACCCGACGGGCCCGCGCACCGCCTACGGCCGCACCAAGCTGGCCGGGGAGCGGGCCGTGCTCGAAGAGCTGCCCGGGGCGAGCGCGGTCGTGCGCACGGCTTGGCTCTACGGGGTCCACGGCGCTAACTTCGTGCGGACCATGATCGGTCTCGAAGCCCGCCGCGACACCGTCGACGTCGTCGACGACCAGCGCGGGCAGCCCACCTGGAGCGCGGACGTCGCCGAGCGGATCGCCGACCTCGGCCCCCGGCTCGGTCCCGACGCGCACGGCGTCTTCCACGCCACCAGCTCCGGTGAGGCCACCTGGTACGAGCTGGCCCGAGAGGTGTTCTCCCTGCTCGGCGCCGACCCGGACCGGGTGCGCCCCACCAGCAGCGCGGCCTTCCCCCGGCCCGCGCCCCGCCCGGCGTACAGCGCCCTCGCACACCGCCGGTGGCAGGAGATCGGCCTGCCGCTGCCGCGCGACTGGCGCTCCGCCCTGCACGAAGCACTGCCCCGCATCCGCAAGGAAGGTCCTCTTCGTGAAACGCCATGAGTTCCTCCGGGAACTGCACAAGGTCAGCGCCAATCGCAACTACCTGGAGATCGGCGTCAACGACGGCCGCAGTCTGCGTCTGTCCCGCGTCCCCAGCATCGCGATCGACCCCGCCTTCAAGGTGGTCTCGGAGCTGAAGTGCGACGTCCACCTGGTGAAGGCCACCAGTGACGACTTCTTCGCCCGCGACAACCCCCTGCAGCACCTGAAGGGCGGCCGCCACCCGCTGCGCAACCTGCGCCGCGGCCGCAGCCCCTTCGGCTACTGGCGCCGCACCACGCTCGACCTCTCCTTCATCGACGGTATGCACCTGTTCGAGTTCGCCCTGCGCGACTTCATGAACGTCGAGAAGCACTCCGACTGGTCGAGCGTGATCGTCTTCGACGACATGCTGCCGCGCAGCGTCGACGAGGCGGCCCGGGACCGGCACACCAACGCGTGGACCGGCGACGTCTACAAGATCATCGAGGTTCTGGCGCGCTACCGCCCCGACCTCGTCACGGTGCAGGTGGACACCGCCCCCACCGGCCAGCTGGTCGTCTTCGGCGCCGACCCGAACAACCGGGTCCTGCACGACAAGTACGACGAGATCATGGCCGAGTACAAGGTGCCCGACCCGCAGAAGGTCCCCGAGGCCATCCTGGAACGGGCCGGTGCCGTGCGCCCCGAGGCGCTGCTGGAGGCGGGCTTCTGGCGCGCCCTCGTCCAGGCCCGCAACCGGGGCCTGCCCCGCTCCGTGGGCTGGGAGCCCCTGCGCAAGGCCCTGCAGCAGGTCGGCGTCAGCCGCTGACCCGAGCCAGGCACGCCGAAGGCCCGGACGCTGTGCGCGTCCGGGCCTTCGGCGTCCTCGGTGATCTGCCTCTTCGGCTGCCGGCGGGGCTTCAGGCGCCCGTGCCGCGCCGCAGCTCCTCGTCGTACGCCAGGCACGCCTCGTACGACGGCAGCAGGCCCTGCCGTTCCGCCTCCGCCAGGGTCGGGGCCTGCTCGTCCTTGGGGGAGAGGATCGGGGTGATCCCCTCGGGCCACTCGATGCCCAGGGCCGGGTCGAGCGGGTGGATGCCGTGCTCGCGGTCCGGGGCGTAGCCCTCCGAGCAGAGGTACACCACCGTCGCGTCGTCGGTCAGGGCCATGAAGGCGTGGCCCAGGCCCTCCGAGAGGAACACCGCGTGCCGGGTGTCGTCGTCGAGCCGGGCCGCCTCCCACGTGCCGTACGTGGGCGAGCCCACGCGGATGTCGATCACCACGTCCAGGACGGCACCGCGCACACAGGTGACGTACTTGGCCTGGCTGGGCGGCACGTCGGCGAAGTGCACACCGCGCAGCACGCCCCGCCGGGAGACCGAGCAGTTGGCCTGCGCCAGGGACAGGTCACGGCCCGTGGCCTCGCGGAACTCCCGACCCCGGAACCACTCGTGGAAGCTGCCCCGGTCGTCCGGGAAGACCTTGGGTTCCAGAACCCAGGCGCCCTTTATCCCCAGTGGTCGCATGCTGTCACTGCCCTCCGGTCCTGATACGGGAAACCACCTTCCGGCGCGCGGCCCCGAGCACCCGCCGCGCACGCCGTGCCAGGCGCAGCGCGGCACCCGGCCCGGACACCGGCGTCACGAGGACGCTCCCGTCCCCGGCGCGCAGGGCGAACGGCAGTCCGGTGAAGCGGGCCCCGTCGGCGCCCGGCGTCGGGCACAGGGCCACCCGCCAGCTGCCGCTCGACAGGTCCTCGGCGGGCAGCGCGGCCGTCAGGACCGAGCCCGCCCCCTCGGCACCCGGGGAGAGCGTGCCCGGCGTCTCGACGATGCGGTTCGAGGAGACGAACCTCAGCCGGACGTCCGTGTCACCGGGCACGTGCAGGGGAAGCCGCACCCGGAACACTCCCTCGGAGACCGTGACGTCCCCCAACTGCACGCCGCCCAGCCCGAGCCGCTTGCTCCGCGTACCCAGTTCCAGGGAGAGGTTGCCGTGCGGGTCCGTCCAGTACGGCAGGACCGCGCGCTCGCCGACGACACCCGCCCCGGGGGCGGGCCGGTCCGGCCCGGCCGCCGGGCCCAGGCGGCACTCCTTGGTCCACCCGCCGAGCTTGACCCGCACGACCGCGTCCCAGACACCGTCGCCCGGCAGGTCGGCCGGGTCGACGGTGGCGGTCGCCCGCAGCACCAGCCGGACCTCCTCGCCGCCGTCGACGGGCACGGTCTCCCGGCTGAACTCCACCGGCTGGAAGTACTGCGCGGCGCTGGAGCGTTCCCGCAGCAGCAGATCGGCCGTGGCCTGCCCGAAGCGCGCGGCGGTCTCGGAGGACACCCACGCCACCGCCTCCGGCACGTCCTTCGGCGCGTCGGTCAGCGGCGTCGCCTCGGCGTCGGCGGGGAAGGCCATCGGCTCGCCGCCGGAGAGGTACTCGGCCGTGAAGGAGACCCGCAGGGAGCCCTCCCGCCACTCCACCTCGCCGGGGGTCGCCCGCGGGGCGAGTCCCGCCTCCCACTGGGCGAAGGACACCACGTCGTCGTACCGGTCGGCCGCCGTCAGCGCGGCGACGACCTGCTGCGTCGGCTGCAGACCGGCCGCCACACCGGGGCCGAAGCGCTCGACGACGACCTCGTGGATCTCCGCGAACAGCTCCCGGCGGTAGTCGTCCGGCAGGTTCAGAAAACGCCGGGCCCGCAGCCGCTCGACCATCTCCACCCGCAGCCAGCGCCGGAAGAGCTTGTCGCGCACCGGGCCGGGCTCGGTGTAGCGCTCGACGACGTCGAGGGCCTCGCGGAGGTTCTTGAAGTAGCCGACGGGATCGAAGCGCTCGAAGCCGGCGTTGGAGCCGTCGTCCCGCCGCAGGTGGTAGTAGCAGACGTAGTCGCTGAGCACGGAGACGTTCTCCGCGCGCAGATACGCCTCGGCGATGAAGACGTGGTCCTCCAGCCGCCGCCTGCCCTCGGGGAAGCGCAGGCCGATGCGGTCCAGGAAGGCCCGGCGGATCATCTTGTGCGGGGTGAGGCTGTCGATGAGCGGGGCGTTCGAGACCGTGGCCCGCGGGTGGTTGCGGCGGAACAGCTCCACCGGCACCCCGCGGCCCTTGCCGGCCATCTTGCCCACGATCACGTCGGCGCCGTTGGCCACGCCGTACTCGTACATCCGCTCCAGGGCCTCGTCGCCCAGGTAGTCGTCGTTGTCGACGAACATGACGAACTCGCCGCGGGAGGCCTCGATGCCGACGTTGCGGGGCTTGCCCGACCAGCCGGAGTTCTCCTGGTGGATGACCTTCATCCGGGGGTCCTCGGCGGCGAGCCGGTCGAGCCGGGCCGGGGTCTCGTCGGTCGAGCCGTCGTCGACGAAGATCACCTCGTACTCGTCGGGAGGCAGCGACTGCCGCTGCAGCGAGGAGATGCAGTCCTCGATGTAGATCCCCGGGTTGTAGACGGGGATGATGACGCTGACCTTGACCGGCATCGGGTTTCCGGGCCCCTTCGGGTCGCTCGCCGTAGACGTCCTGTTGTACCGCGCGTTGCCCGATGCTAACCCGGTCGGCGATGTCTCCTCACCTTTCGAGACCGGGCCGTGATCATCCCGCGCGGGGCAACTGGGCTGCCCTGTCTATCTGTTCGCGGTCAAGCAGGGTGCGGTGCGGAGCGGCGGCCGGGCTCTAGGCTGAGGTCGTGCGCCTGCTCCTCATGTCCGACACCCACCTGCCCAAGCGGGCCAGGGAACTGCCCGCCCCTCTGCTGGCCGAACTGCCGCGGGCCGACGTCGTCTTCCACGCCGGCGACTGGGTCGACACGGCCACCCTCGACCTGCTGGAGGCCCGCTCCCGCAGACTCGTCGCCGTGTACGGCAACAACGACGGGCCGGACCTGCGCGCCCGGCTGCCCGAGGTGGCGTACGCGGAACTGGGCGGGCTGCGCTTCGGCGTGATCCACGAGACGGGCCCCGCCCAGGGCCGCGAGCGGCGCTGCGCCGCCCGCTTCCCCGACCTCGACGTGCTGGTCTTCGGCCACAGCCACATCCCCTGGGACACCACCGCGCCCACCGGCCTGCGGCTGCTCAACCCCGGTTCGCCGACCGACCGCCGCCGGCAGCCGCACTGCACGTACCTGACCGCCACCGTCGCCGACGGCCGGCTCAGCGACGTGGAACTGCACCGGCTGCCGCCCCGCCCACCGCGCTGATCGCCGCAGAGACGGCCGTGACATGATCGGCCCATGAGTCGGGACGAGCAGTACCTCCTGGACAACCGGCAGGCCGAGGCCGGAACCCGTTTCGACGCGCTGGCCGCCCTGTTCGACGCCTCCACGTTCCGGCACGTCGAGGCGGTCGGCATCGCCGAGGGATGGCGGTGCTGGGAGGTCGGCGCCGGCGGGCCGAGCGTGGCCGCCTGGCTCCGCGAGCGCGTCGGGCCGTCCGGGCGGGTGCTCGCCACCGACATCGACGTGTCCTGGACCGGCACGGCCGCCACCGAGGGGGTCGAGGTACTCCGCCACGACGTCGGCCGCGACGCCCCTCCGGCCGGTCCCTTCGACCTGGTGCACGCCCGTCTCGTCCTGGTCCACGTCGCCGAACGCGACGCCGCGCTGCGCGCCATGGTCCAGGCGCTGCGCCCCGGCGGATGGCTGCTGCTGGAGGACGCCGACCCCGCGCTGCAACCGCTGATCTGTCCCGACGAGCACGGCCCCGAGCAGGAACTGGCCAACCGGCTCCGCGCAGGCTTCCGCGAACTGCTGCGGCGGCGCGGCGCCGACCTCGCCTACGGACGCCGACTGCCGCGGCTGCTGCGCGAGGCCGGCCTCGTCGGCGTCGAGGCCGACGCCCACTTCCCGATCACCTCGCCCGCCTGCGACGTCCTGGAGGCCGCCACCGTCCGGCAGGTGCGGGACAAGCTCGTCGCCGCGGGCCTGGCCACCGACGAGGAGATCGAGCGGCACCTCGCCGCCGTCGAGGCGGGACGCCTTGACCTCGCCACCTCGCCGATGATCTCCGCGTGGGGCCGCAAGCCCTTCGACGCCTGATTCAGCGGGGCCGGGGCGGATGCACCGCTCCCTCCGTCACGGTCAGCGGGGCGCCGGTGCCTCCCCAGCGCAGCGCCACGATCTCGGCCGCGACCGACACCGCCACCTCCTCGGGCGTCCGGGCGCCGAGGTCGAGCCCGACCGGTGAACGCAGCCGGGACAGCTCGTGCCGCCCGAGTCCCGCCTCGGCCAGCCGCCTCGCCCGGTCGTCGTGGGTACGGCGGCTGCCCATCGCCCCGATGTAGGCGGCCGGGCGGCGCAGCGCCTCGGTCAGCAGCGGCACGTCGAACTTGGGGTCGTGCGTGAGCACGCAGATCACCGTGCGCTCGTCGGTGTCCGTGTCGCGCAGATAGCGGTGCGGCCACTCGGCGACCACCTCGACGCCCTCGGGGAAGCGCCGGGGCGTCGCGAACACCGGGCGGGCGTCGCAGACGGTGACCCGGTAGCCGAGGAAGTCCCCGATGCGGGCCACGGCCGCCGCGTAGTCGATCGCGCCGAACACCAGCATCCGGGGCGGCGGCGCGAACGACTGCAGGAAGACGCCGACGGAGTCCTCGCGGCGCTGCCCCTCGGGCCCGTAGTGCCGCAGGCCGGTGGCGCCCAGGGCGAGCTCGCCGCGCGCGTCGGCGGTGACGGCCGCGTCCAGGCCGCTCGCGCCGAGCGTGCCCGAGACCCGGTCCGGCCAGACGGCCAGCGACGCCCCGCGCCGCGCCGGACCGCCGGTCACCGTGGCCACCGTCACCGGCTCGCCCGCCGCGACCGAGTCGGCGACCGCGCCGAACGCCGGATCCAGCCCGGGCGTCACGGGACGCACGAGCACCGTGATCTCCCCACCGCAGGTCAGACCGACGGCGAAGGCGTCCTCGTCGCTGTAGCCGAAGGTCTCCAGCCGGGCCTCGCCGCTCGCCACGGCCTCCTGCGCCAGCTCGAACACCGCGCCCTCGACACAGCCCCCGGACACACTGCCCACGACCTCGTCGTCCGGGCCCACCGCCATCGCCGCACCCGGGTCGCGCGGCGCGCTGCGGCTGACCTCCACGACCGTGGCGAGGCCGAACGGGAGCCCGGCCGCGTACCAGCGGCCGAGCACCGGGAGAACGTCACGCACGAGCCGCTCCTCTCCTTGCACGCACCCGCCCGGGTACCCCGGCGGCGGTTAATTCCGTTGTGACTCCCGGGCCCGTCTGCTGCACTGCACGGGACAGCGACGTCCCCGAGTCCCGAGGAGTTCCGGATGCGCACTGCGTTCATGTCCCCCCAGGCAGGAACAGCCCCCTCTCCGAAGGACATGACGCTTCGTGCACATGCTCAACCTTGGAATCCTCGCCCATGTCGACGCCGGTAAGACCAGCCTGACCGAGCGGCTGCTCCATTCGGCCGGGGTGATCGACGAGATCGGCAGCGTCGACGACGGCAGCACCCGCACCGACACCCTCGCACTGGAGCGGCAGCGCGGCATCACCATCAAGTCCGCCGTCGTCTCGTTCCCGCTCGACGGTGTGACGGTCAACCTCATCGACACACCCGGTCACCCGGACTTCATCGCCGAGGTGGAGCGCGTGCTCGGCGTGCTGGACGGCGTCGTCCTGGTCGTCTCCGCCGTCGAAGGGGTGCAGGCCCAGACGCGGGTGCTGATGCGGACGCTGCGTCGGCTGGGCATCCCGACCCTGCTCTTCGTCAACAAGATCGACCGGCGCGGGGCGGGCCACGAGGAGGTGCTGCGGGGCATCTCGGCCCGGCTGACCCCCGCGATCGTGCCGATGGGGACCGTCACCGGCCTCGGCACGCGTGCGGCCCGCTTCGTCCCCGGGCCCGGACCGGCCGCCGCGCTGGACGTCCTCGCCGACCACGACGACACGCTGCTGTCCGCGTACGTCGAGGACACCGTCACGGACACCCTGCTGCACCGGGCCCTCGCCGCGCAGACCCGCCAGGCCCTGGTCCACCCGGTCTACTTCGGCTCCGCCGCCACGGGCGCCGGCGTCGACGCGCTCCTGGCCGGTGTCGAGGCACTGCTGCCGCCGGCCGAGGGGGACGCGGACGGGCCGGTCTCGGCCACCGTGTTCAAGGTCGAGCGGGGCCCGGCGGGGGAGAGGGTCGCCTACGCCCGGATGTTCTCCGGCACCCTGCGCACCCGCGACCGGATCCCCTGCGGAGATGACGGGACCGAGCGCCGCATCACCGGGATCAGCGTCTTCGCCCACGGCACGGCCGCTCCCGCTGACGCGGTCGTCGCCGGCCAGATCGCCCGCCTCACCGGCCTCGGCGACATCAGGATCGGCGACGCGCTCGGCGCACCCCGCAAGACGTACGAGCACGTCTTCGCCCCGCCCACCCTGGAGACGGTCGTCGTCCCCGGCCCGGACGCGCACCGGGGAGCGCTCCACCTCGCGCTCACCCACCTCGCCGAACAGGACCCGCTGATCGGCCTGCGCCACGACGAACGCCGGCAGGAGACCTCCGTCTCCCTCTACGGCGAGGTGCAGAAGGAGGTCGTCCAGGCCACCCTCGCCGACGAGTACGGCCTCCACGTCACCTTCCGCGAGACCACGCCGCTGTGCGTCGAACGGCTCGTCGGCACCGGACAGGCCGTGGAGTTCAACCAGAAGGACGGCAACCCGTTCCTCGCGACGGTCGGTCTGCGCGTCGAGCCCGCACCGGCCGGGTCGGGCATCGACTTCCGGCTGGAGGTGGAGCTCGGCTCGATGCCGTACGCCTTCTTCAAGGCCGTCGAGGAGACCGTGCGCGAGACCCTCGACCAGGGGCTGCACGGCTGGCGGATCCCCGACTGCGTGGTCACCATGACGCACAGCGGCTACTCGCCCCGCCAGAGCCACGCCCACCAGGGCTTCGACAAGAGCATGTCGAGCACCGGGGCGGACTTCCGCGGCCTGACGCCGCTGGTGCTCGTCGAGGCGCTGCGGCGGGCCGGGACCCGGGTGCACGAACCGATGCACCGCTTCCGCGTCGAGGCCCCGGCCGACACCCTCGGCGCCCTGCTGCCGGTCCTGGCCGGGCTCGCGGCCGTACCCGAGACGACGCGGAACCAGGGGGACGTCTGCGTCCTCGAAGGCACCGTGCCGGCGGCCCGGGTGCACAGCCTCGAACAGCGGCTGCCCGGGCTCACCCGGGGCGAGGGCGAGCTGGAGAGCGCCTTCGCACACTATGCGCCAGTTACGCACGGCACGGTCCCCGAACGTCCGCGCACCGACCACAACCCCCTGAACAGGAAGGAGTACTTGTTGAACGTGACACGAAGAGTGGGCGGCTGAGGTGTGCGCGCTGGCCGAGAGGGAACTTACTCCGGAGTCAGGGGTGTTGACGGTGTCCTGATATCGCCGGACTGTAGTGGACATGCCGACTATCCGACTGCGTCTGCTGGTTGTCCTGGCTGTCCTCTTCGGCTCCGTCTCGGTGGCGGGCGTCCCGCCCGCCACCGCCGCGCCCCCTCCCGGCTCCCTCTGGTTCGACGACCCGACCGTCACCGTGCGGAACGGCCGCTTCACCGACGCCCACGGCCGCGAGGTCGTACTGCGCGGCTACAACGTCTCCGGCGAGACCAAGCTCGCCGAGAACAAGGGCCTGCCCTTCGCCTCCGTCGCCGACGCCCGCAAGTCCGCGACCGCGCTGCGTGCCCTCGGCGGCGGCAACACCGTCCGCTTCCTGCTCTCCTGGGCGTACGCCGAGCCCGAGCGCGGCCAGGTGGACACGGCCTATCTCGCCGCCGCCACCGACCAGATGAAGGCCTTCCTCGACGCCGGCATCCGCGTCTACCCCGACTTCCACCAGGACCTCTACTCCCGCTACCTGTTCGACGCCGACAGCTGGTACACGGGCGACGGCGCCCCCAAGTGGGCGGTGGACGCCGGGAACTATCCCGACGAGTCCTGCGGCATCTGCCTCTTCTGGGGGCAGAACATCACCCAGAACGAGGCCGTGAAGCGAGCCTCCTACGACTTCTGGCACAACGCGCACGGCGTGCAGGACGCGTTCCTCGCCACCGCGCAGAAGACCATGGCCTACGTTCAACAGCACCTGAGCGCCGACCAGTTCAAGGGCGTCGCGGGCTTCGACCCCTACAACGAGCCGCACGCGGGCGTCTACGACTCCGGGCAGACCAGCCGCGCCTGGGAGAAGGACGTGCTGTGGCCGTTCTACGAGAAGTTCCGCGCCCGCATGGACGCGGCCGGCTGGCGTGACAAGCCCGCCTTCGTGGAGCCGAACCTCTTCTGGAACGCCAACCTCGACTTCCAGAAGCAGGAGGGCGGCCTGCTGGACGCCGGCAAGCTCGGACCCCGCTACGTCTTCAACACCCACTTCTACGACCAGAAGGCCATCTCCGGCGTCTTCATGTGGGGCAAGGCGGCCGACGGCCAGTACGCGGGCGACTTCCGCACGGTCCGCGACCGGGCCGCCGCCGCGCGGACGGCCGCCGTGGTCAGCGAGTTCGGACACCCGCTGGCCGGCAACGTCTCAGACAAGGCGCCCACGGTCCTCAAGGCGATGTACCAGGCCCTCGACTCCCGCGTGAAGGGCGCCGACTGGTGGTCCGACCCGGCGGCCTCGGGACCGGTGCTCTCCGGCTCGCAGTGGCAGTGGGACATCTACCACGGCCGCCATCGCGAGCTGATGAACGGCAACCCCGACAAGGTCCTCACCGAGGGCGACGCCTGGAACGACGAGGACCTGTCCGCCGTACGCCTCGACGACGCGGGCAAGCCCGTGCTGCGCCAGGACGCCCGGCTCCTGGACCGCCTCTACCCGAGCGCCACGGCCGGCACGACCGTCGGCTTCACCTACGAGGACCGCTCCCGGGACGGCTCGACGACCCTGACCTGGAACCCGGTACCGAGCTCGCTGCCGAACGTGCAGCGGCTGGTGGGGTCCGGGCAGTACGGGCTGCTGCTGTGGCGCTCGGACGGCGGCCCGGCGCCGACCGAACTGCACCTGCCGGCGAGCTTCCCGACCGCCTCCACCACGGTCGTCTCCGACCTGGGCACGGTCCACGGCCCACCGGCCTACACCTCGACGACCCCGGTCGGCGTGGCGCAGGAGCCCGGTGGCACGGGAAGCCGCCGCCTGCTGCTCACCGCGCCGGACTCGGGGGTCCTGCACTACGCGCTGGTGACCAACGGGGCGACGGCTCCCTCGGCGGATCTCCTCGCCGCGGCCCGCTCCGAACTGGCGGCGTGGGCGGCGAAGGAGGTCAACCGGCGGACGGGCTAGTCCAGTCGGCCGGCACCTTGCCGAGCCGGACGCGCTGCGGGTGGTCACCGACCGGGACGGACACGACCTTCTTGCCGGTGGCGAAGTCGATGGCCGTGACCTGGTCGGTGCCGCTCTCGGAGACCACGCAGGACTTGCCGTCACCGCTGACCGTGGCCCAGTAGGGCTTGGCGGCGGTGACGAGCGGGCCCTCCTGGAGGGTGGCGCGGTCGACGACCGTGGCGTAGTCGTCCATGGTCCCCGCGACGCACAGCTTCCTGCCGTCCGGGCTCATCGAGATGCCGTGGTGGCGCGAGTCGTTGACGAACGTGGTGCGATCGTCGCTGGTCGCCGGGTTCTTCGGCAGGGTCTTGGTGCGGGTGATCTTGTCGGCGGCGAGGTCGTACTCGAGGAAGCCGTTGAAGAACGACACCTGGAAGTACAGCTTCGACTCGTCCGGCGAGAACACGGCCGGGCGCACCGCGTCGGAGTAGTCCTTGAGGCCGAGCGCGTCCAGTCGCGGACGCATGTCGATGACCTTGACCTGCTTGTACGTCGTGGCGTCGACGACCGTGATGCGCCGGTCGCCCTTCGTCCAGTCCAGCCACGGGGCGTCGGTCTGCGTGTTCACGTCGCCGATCGCCATGTTGTAGATGTACTTGCCGTCCTGGGTGAAGATGTTCTCGTGCGGCTTGTCGCCGGTGGCGAACCTGCCCAGCTCCTTGCCGGTGACGATGTCCAGCACGTGCACCGTGTTGGAGGTGGACGCCGACACCGCGACCCGCTTGCCGTCGGGGGAGACGGCCATGTGGTCGGAGCGGTAACCGGACACGGGGAAGCGCCAGTTGATGTCGCCGGTGGCCAGATCGATGGACACGACATCGGCGAAGCTCGGCCGGGAGACGACCATGGAGCCGCCGTCCGGCGTGGAGTACATGTCGTCGACGAACTGGTCGTGGCCCTCGCCGACGCTGTTGCGGATCGCCATGAAGTAGATCCACTTGATCGGATCGGCGTTGATCTCCGCCATCCGCTGGTCCTTGTCGGGGATGACGTCGATCCGGCCGATCTTCCCGAAGTCACCGGTCGATCTGATGACATCGGCGGTGCCGTCCCAGTTGTTGCCCACGAACATCACCTCGCGCAACGCGGCGGAGGCGCCCGGGGCGGCCGCCTGGGCAGTGGTCGCGGGGACGGTGGCGGTCAGGGCGAGGGCGGCGCCCAGGGAGCACAGGTGCCGTCGTCGGAAGACGGGCATGGCTGATCCCTCCTCTGCGGTGGGGTGAGGAATCTGAACACACGTGCTTTCAGAGTCAACTTACTGCAAAGTAAGGAAGGGGTGGCCTTCTCCACAAGACCGCGTGCACGACAAAATTGGTGTTCGAACGAGGAAGGGAGAGCCGGTGCCGGGCAGACTCAGAGCGCCGACCGGCCGCTACGGCGGCAAGACCGCCGAGGAGCGGCAGGCGGAGCGGCGCCGGAGGTTCCTGGACGCCGCGCTCCACCTGTTCGGCGACACCCCCGGCTTCCGCGCCACCACGGTCGCGGCGCTCAGCGAGGCCGCCGGGCTGTCCACCCGTCAGTTCTACGAGGAGTTCCGCACCCTGGAGGACGTGCTCGCCGCGCTGCACCTCCAGGTCAACGACTGGGCCGAGGCGGCGGTGCTGGAAGCCGCCGCCGGCGCGGCGGACCTGCCGCTGGTCGAGCGCGCCACGGCGATCTTCCGCGCCTACGCCGGGAACGTCGCCGCCGATCCGCGCCGGATCCGCATCACCTTCGTCGAGGTCATCGGCGTCAGCCCGCGCCTGGAGGAGCAGCGGCTCGCCCGCCGCGCCGGCTGGGTCGACCTCATCTGCGCCGAGGCCGACGCGGCCGCCGCGCGCGGGGAGGCGGCCCCGCGCGACTACCGCCTCGCGGCGACGGGCTTCATCGGCAGCGTCAACGGCCTGCTGCACGACTGGAGCGCGGGCTGGGTGGACGCGACGCTGGACGAGGTCGTCGACGAACTGGTGCGGCAGCTGCTGGGCATCCTGTGGCCGCCGGGCTGGAGCCCGCGGGACTGAGTCAGACCCGGCCCGGCCCGGGCCCGCTCGCCCCGGCCCCGGGAAAGGCCCGCCGGTAGTCCCCGGGCGACACGCCGAGGTGCTTGAGGAAGTGGTGCCGGAGGTTGTTGGCCGTGCCGAGTCCGCTGAGCTCGCCGACCTTCTCGATCGGCAGGTCCGTGGACTCCAGCAGGGACCGGGCGCGCCCGAGCCGCTGGTCCAGGAGCCACTGGAGCGGCGTGGTGCCGGTGGCCGCCTGGAGGCGCCGGTAGAACGTGCGCGGGCTCATCGCGGCCCGGCGGGCCAGGTCGGCGACGGTCAGCGGCCGGTCCAGGTGGGCCCGCGCCCAGGCGAGGACGGGGGCCAGTCCCTCGTCGTCCCGGGCCGGCACCGACAGCTCGATGAACTGCGCCTGCCCGCCCGGCCGGTGCGCGGGCACCACCATGCGGCGCGCCAGCTGGTTGGCGACGTGCGCGCCGAGGTCGCGCCGCACCAGGTGCAGGCACAGATCGAGGCCGGCGGTGAGCCCGGCGCTGGTGAGGACGTCACCCTCGTCCACGTACAGCACCGACGCGTCGACCTCCACCTTCGGGTAGCGCTCGGCGAGTTGGGCGGTGTGCATCCAGTGGGCGGTGGCGCGCCGCCCGTCCAGCAGTCCGGCCTCGGCGAGCGCGAAGGCGCCGGTGCACAGCGACACCATGCGGGCACCCGCCTCATGGGCCCGGCGCAGGGCGTCGATCAGCTCCGGCGGCAGCGGCCTGCCCTCCTCGACGCACGGGTCGGGCACCGACGGCACGACGACCGTGTCGGCGCCGACCAGGTCGTCCAGCCCGTAGGGCGTGCGCAGACTCAGCCCGTGGCCGTTCGCCTCCTCGGTCCCGACCCCGCACAGCTTCAGCTCGTACCAGGGATCGGCGAGATCGGGCTGCGGCTTGCCGAACACCGTGCAGGGGATGCTCAGTTCGTACAGGTCCCACGAGGGGACCCCGATCTCCTCGGTGACCACCACGGCCACGGAACCGGCACTCATGCCCCGAAGCGTATGGCAGGAATTTGGTGGAGGCCGTCACCGCTGTCACTGTTCCGGATCCCCGCACCCTGCGAGCGTGGTCGTACGTGATCACACGACACGTACGAACACCCATGTATGCGCGAGGAGTTGCAGCATGACCGCACGACAGCAGGCCGTCACCGTCCTGGGCCTGGGCCAGATGGGCTCGGCCCTGGCCGCCGCGCTGCTGGACCGGGGCCACCCGACCACGGTCTGGAACCGGTCCCCGGACAAGGCCCGGCCCCTGGCCGAGCGCGGCGCCCGCGCGGCCGCGACACCCCAGGAGGCGATCGCCGCGTCCCCGCTGGTCATCGCCTGCGTCCTGGACTACGCGGCGCTGCACACGGTCGTCGACCCCGTCGCGGAGGCGCTCAAGGGCAGAACCCTGGTCAACCTCACCTCGGGCTCTCCCGAGCAGGCCCAGGAGGCCGTCGCATGGGCGGGCTCCCTCGGAGCCGACTACCTCGACGGCGCCGTCATGACCACCCCGCCCGGCGTGGGCGACCCGGCCATGATGTTCCTCTACAGCGGCTCCGAGGAGGTCTTCGACACCCACCGCTCCACCCTGGCGGCCCTCGGCGACCCCCTGTACCTGGGCACCGACCCCGGCCTCGCCTCCCTCTACGACACCGCCCTGCTCGGCCTGATGTGGTCCACCATGACCGGCTGGCTGCACGGAACGGCCCTGGTCGGCGCCGAGGGGACGCCGGCCGCCGCCTTCACCCCGGTCGCGATCCGCTGGCTGACCACGGTGGGGAGCTTCCTCAGCCGGTACGCGCCCCAGGTGGACGACGGTCGCTACCCGGGCGACGACGCCACCGTCGACGTGCAGATCGCGGCCATCGACCATCTGATCCACGCGGCGGCGGCCCGGGGCGTCGACAACGCCCTGCCCGAGCTGCTGAAGACCGCGATGGAGAAGGCGAGCGCCGCGGGCCACGGCCAGGACAGCTACGCCAGCCTGATCGAGGTGCTGCGCCCCGCACCGAGGGGCTGAGCGGGCCAGGACTTGTTCCGTGAAGACCTTCGAGTCAACGGGACCGTGACGGGCTGCCGCCCGCTCTGCTCGCGCGTCGGCCGGGTGCGAGGGTGCTCCAGGCTGGCAACGCGCTCTGCCCGCGCCCGCGCGGGTGCGTGATGACCGGCCGGTGCCCCGGCAGCCGCCGTCGGCGATCACGGTGGTGCGGCCGACGGCGGCCTGGCTCCGGACAGTGCCCAGGCCTCGCAGCCGTTGCGGTCGCCGGACGACGGTCGGCCGCCCACGACGACGCGCCGGGTGCGTCGGCGCCGGTGACGACCTGATGGTCGGTGGAGCAGCGGCAGTTCGCCGACCGCTCGGCCACCGTGTGGTCGCGGGTGGGAACCAGGGTTCCGTCCATGATGAGCACCGGTGTCCTTGCGAAACCGCCCGCCGGGCTTGAGCGCGAGCAGGGGACCAAGGTCGCCGATGATGCGGTCAGCTGCGGCAGTGACCCGGGTCAGTCGAAGAGGGCGACGACTCCGTTCACCCAGATCGCGAGGAACGCCAGGGCCCCCACCAGGCAGCCGACACCCGTCAGCACACCGCCGATCGTCCACGGCTCGGAGGGCGCCTCGTACTTGTCCTCCATGCCGTCCCGGTAGGAGGCCGGATCGTCCCAGTCGACGGGGTGCCCCAGCTCCTCGGCGCAGGCGGTCCGCACTGCGACCAGTTGCCCCTCCGCGAAGGCGGTGGCAGCCATCGCCTCGGGGCCGCGCCAGGCGAGGGCCTTCATCCGCCACCCGGGAGACCCGTACCGCGCTTCGAAGGCGGCGGTCTCGTCGGCGTCGCGGTCCTCTTCGAGGTACATCCAGCGTCCGGCCTCGGCGGCGTCGCCGTAGAGCCGGTACACCTCGGCCAGACGACGGCGGAGCGTCAGGTCGTACGGGAAGGACGAGACGAGACCGCGCAAACGCTGGCGCGCGACGGGAACCCGGCCGGCGGCCAGGTCCGCGTCGACTCGGGCGAGGGTCTTGCTCAGGGGCATGAACACATGATCGGGTACCGCACTGATCCACGTCGACCTGGTTTGTCGCTCAGCACTCGCCCGCTCTCGACGGCATCGGCCGAACCCCACTGAGACGGGACACCCTCACGTACGGGACCGTGCTCAGCCCGACGCCAGCACCACGAAGTCCACCGCCGCCACCAGTGCGAGCCCCAGCAGCACGACGGCCAGGACCCGCGCCCGGAGCGCGCGGTACACCGCCTCGTACTCGCCCCGCAGTTCCTCCCCGCGCCGTGCCGTCCGCTGCCAGGAGGCCCGGGCGAGGGCGAGGTGCTCCGCCGCGAACCGCCGCTCCACCTCCGCCCGTTCCGCCTCCGGCAACCAGTCGAGCCCCGACGCGAAGCGGGCGGCCGCAACGCGGGCCTCCTCATGGGCCGCGGCGGCGAGCAGATGGCCCTCCACCTCGCTGTGGAACGCCCGCAGATCCATCGCAGGCTCGTCCATCGCGGTCATCGCAGCGTCAGCTCCCGCTCCGCTGCCGCGACCTCCGCATGGTGCGGGTCGAACGCCGGGGACTCGCTGCGGATCCTGGGCAGGGCGACGAAGTTGTGGCGGGGCGGCGGGCAGGAGGTGGCCCACTCCAGGGAGCGGCCGTAGCCCCACGGGTCGTCGGCCGAGACCCGCTCGCCGTACTTCGCCGTCTTCCAGACGTTGTAGAAGAACGGCAGCATCGACATCCCGAGCAGGAACGAGAAGACGCTCGACACCGTGTTGAGCGGCGTCAAACCCTCCACCGCCAGGTAGTCGGGGATCCGCCGCTGCATACCCTGCGCACCCAGCCAGTGCTGGACCAGGAACGTGCCGTGGAAGCCGGTGAACAGCGTCCAGAACGTCATCTTGCCGAGGCGCTCGTCCAGCATCTTCCCGGTGAACTTCGGCCACCAGAAGTGGAAGCCGGAGAACATCGCGAACACGACCGTCCCGAAGACGACGTAGTGGAAGTGCGCGACCACGAAGTACGAGTCGGAGACGTGGAAGTCGAGAGGCGACGAGGCCAGCAGCACGCCCGTCAGCCCGCCGAACACGAACGTGATCAGGAAGCCGGTCGCCCAGAGCATCGGCGTCTCGAAGGACAGCGAGCCCTTCCACATCGTGCCGATCCAGTTGAAGAACTTCACACCGGTCGGGACGGCGATGAGGAACGTCATGAAGGAGAAGAACGGCAGCAGCACACCGCCGGTGACGTACATGTGGTGCGCCCACACCGTCACGGACAGACCCGCGATCGCGATGGTCGCGCCGATCAGACCCGTGTAACCGAACATCGGCTTGCGGGAGAAGACCGGGATGACCTCGGAGATGATCCCGAAGAACGGCAGGGCGATGATGTACACCTCTGGATGGCCGAAGAACCAGAAGAGGTGTTGCCACAGCAACGCGCCGCCGTTGGCGGAGTCGAAGACGTGGGCGCCGAACTTGCGGTCCGCCTCCAGGGCGAACAGCGCGGCCGCGAGGACCGGGAAGGCGAGCAGGACCAGCACACCGGTCAGCAGCACGTTCCAGGTGAAGATCGGCATGCGGAACATCGTCATGCCCGGGGCGCGCATGCAGATGATCGTGGTGATGAAGTTGACCGAGCCGAGGATGGTGCCGAAGCCGGAGAAGGCCAGACCCATGATCCACATGTCGGCGCCGATGCCGGGGGAGCGGACCGCGTCCGAGAGCGGGCTGTAGGCGAACCAGCCGAAGTCGGCCGCGCCCTGCGGCGTGAGGAAGCCGCCCACCGCGATCAGCGAGCCGAACAGGTACAGCCAGTAGGCGAACATGTTCAGCCGCGGGAACGCCACGTCCGGCGCGCCGATCTGCAGCGGCATGATCCAGTTCGCGAAGCCGGCGAACAGCGGCGTCGCGAACATCAGCAGCATGATCGTGCCGTGCATCGTGAACGCCTGGTTGAACTGCTCGTTCGACATGATCTGCAGACCAGGCCGGGCGAGCTCGGCGCGCATGAACAGCGCCATCACGCCACCGATGACGAAGAACGCGAACGACGTCGCCAGGTACAGCGTGCCGATCGTCTTGTGATCCGTGGTCGTCAGCCACTTCAGGTGCCTCATGCCCCGCCTGTGTCCGAGCCCGGCCCGGACGTCACACTTCATGGACGCGACGAGCATCACCAGAACCGGGTGTGACGATCGCGAAGGTGCCGGACACGAACGGAACATGAGCAACGACGAGATCTTCGCCGCTGCCTACCGCGAGCACTACTGGGCGGTCAGCCGCTACGTCGCACGGCGACTGGACGGGCGGACCGGCGAGGTGGAGGAAGTGGTGGCGGAGGTGTTCACGGTCGCCTGGCGGCGCCGCGCCGACCTGCCGGACACCCCGCTGCCCTGGCTGTACGGCGTGGCGCGCAACTGCCTGGCCAACGCGGTGCGCGGCCACGGACGCCGCCGCCGGCTCGTCGACCGGCTCGGCAACGACGACACCGTGCACGGACGGCACATCGCGGCGGGCCCCGAGGCCGACACACCGGGCGCCTGGGTGCACGAGGCGCTCGCCCGGCTCTCCCCGGCCGACCAGGAAGTGCTGCGCCTGACGGCCTGGGAGGAACTCGGCGTCGACGAGGTCGCCGTCGCCCTCGGCTGCGGCCGACGGGCCGCCGCCATGCGGCTGCACCGGGCCCGGCGCCGCCTCAGAGCCGAGATCGACCGCATGCGCCCCGAGCCCCCGATCGCCGAGCACCCCTGCATGACCGCCCCGAAGGAACACGGCCATGGCTGACGAACTCGAACTGCTGCGCGGCGCCGACCCGGTGCCGCCCGACGGCCCCCACTTCGGCGACGGCCCCTTGGACCACCACGCCGAGCGCCTGCTCGCGCAACTGCTCCGGGACCGGCCCGCCGGGCGGCACCGGGACCGGCTGCTGCCCGGGCCGGGCCGGGTGCGGCCGGGGCCCGGCCGGCTGCGGCTGGCCTGGGGCCTGGTCGCCACGGCCGTCGTCGCCGCCCTCACCGTCACCCCCATGCTGAGCGGCCCGAACACCACACCCGCGGTCGCCGCCCCCCGCCCGCTGGTGATCCAGACCGGGTCCACACCCGTACCCCTGGACCGGCTGGCCGAGCGCGCCGCCGCGGCGGCCGGGGCCGACGGCGCGCCCCGCCTGAGCAAGGGGACGCACGTGCAGTCCTGGAGCATGGGCATGTCGGACGACAAACCGCCGATCACCCTGGCCGAGGAACGCATCGTGCGCTGGCGGGCCGACGGCAGCCACACCGAGCTGGTCGTGGCGACCGACCCGAGGCACCCGGGTCGCCCGGTCCTCTCCGACGCGGGCGGCGAACCGCACCTCCTCGACGACGGGCACGTCCTCGTAGACCAGACGTATCCGCCGAGCTGGAGCGACGCCCCGCCCCAGTCCCCGCCGCCGCACGACCCCGCCCGGCTGCGCGCCTATCTGACGGAGGCCCAGTACTCCGACACCCCGCTGACCACGCCCCAACTGCTGGACGCCGTCGCGGTGCTGCTCGACCACTGGACCCTCGGCGCCCGGGAGACCGCGGCGCTCGCCCGCCTCCTGGCCGACACCGGAGGGCTGCGGCCCGCCGGCCAGGTGACCGACCGCCTCGGGCGACGCGGTCAGGCGTACGTGTCCGACGGCCCCGGCGGCCGGCGCATGCTGATCATGGACCCGGCCACCGGCGCCGTCCTCGGCCTGGAGACCACCTTCACCGCCGACGAGCCCGAGGTCGGCGTCAAGAAGGGCGACGTGATGTCGTACAGCGCCTGGATGCGCTGATCGCGCCCCGCGCTCACCGAGCCGCCGGGCGGCGGTGTCCACGGTCTGCTCCGGCAGCGTCGCGATCTGATCTCCCCGACGCCGCCCGGCACCGGCATGATCAGCGAGGTCCGCTCCAAAGCGGAGCCGAAGTCGACGGCGCCCACGTTGCCCGCGTGTGCCCGGCGTCGATCACGACGGCCCCGGGCCTTGCCCTCGAAGGTGCCGCAACTGCCGCAGAGGGCCCGTGCAAAAGCCGTGGTCGTGGCAACGGTCCCAGACCGCCCGACCGGGGCCCCAGCCCACAGATGGCACCGGTAGTCGTCGAAGCGGCCCGTCCGGCGAGGCGGACGGTTCAGGTAGCGGCCGCTCTCGTACCGGACGTATGCCTCGACCGGCCGCACCTGATAGCCCAGCTCCCTCGCGTACGCCACGGCGAGTGTCGCGTGCCAGGCCGGGTCCTCGGGGCGCTCGCCCTTCGGCGTGAGCGCGACGCCTACCTGACCACGAGGGTTGACCTCGGCGTGCACGCTCGAACCACGCCCGCAAACCGTCCGTCACACCCTATTGCGTGAGCTGTTACCGCCGAAGAAGGAGAACCTGTGCATTTGGAGAACCATTGCCATCTCCAGCAGGCAAGTTGATGGCTGAAAATCTCGATGCAAGCCTGCTCGCTGTGTCCCATGAATCAGAAGTGGTCAGTGGGACGAAGGAAGAAACCACAAGCACTGCAGCGACAGCCCTTGCGGCGGAGACAGGCTGGGGTATGAACTATGATGCACCGCTCCAGGACGCAAGAGGTGTCACCGGTTTGATATCTGCGGGGGGTTGTCATGGATCTTGACGAGGTCGCAACTGTCGTGGCGGCCGTTGCCGCTACCGGGGCCGTCCAGGGACTCAGTGAAGATGCGGCCCGCTCAGCAGTTGCGCGCCTCCGCGAACGTCTCCGCCAGGCATTTCGGTGTGACGAGGGGGCAACAGCAGCGTTGGAACGGACAAATCCTGAAACTGGAGGCCGGGAGACCTTGCCCCTTTCCGTCGCCATCGCTCAACGCATGCAACAGGACGCGCAGTTCGCCACAGAAATGGTGCGGTGGGTCGATTCGAACCTCGCACGAAATAATGCGGCGGCACAACAGTTCATACACGCTGCACGCGATGCCTACGTCGCCGGCAACGACTTGACGATCCACCGAGGCCGGGGAGCGTGACACCCCGCGGCAGGGCGTGGGGCTGTGACACGCGGCTGCGGAGGCAGTCATGGATGATCCTTTACACCGACAGGACCTGAAAGCCGCCCGGGATGGCTTCGTCGCAGGCCGGGATCTACATGTGCATTTAGCACCAGAACGGCCGACCGACGCCAGCCTCAAAGCCGAGGCGGCGTCGCTGCTCAACCCGCCTCTGGGGCGACTGCCGCCCCAGGTGCACGGTCGTGACGCACTCCTGCAGCGACTGCAGCACGAGCTGGACGAGCCCAGCGCGAGGGTGCATCTGTTGTGTGGGCTGGGCGGAGTTGGAAAATCCACGGTGGCATTGCACGTCGCAGCGCACGCCCGCCGTCAAGGACGATCCGTTTGGTGGGTTTACGCCTCCAACGCGTCGACGTTGGTGGACTCTATGCTCGCTTTGGCAGCCGGGCTAGGAGCAGGCGCAGGAGAAGTGGAGGCCGCACGGGCTGGTCGACTCGACCCATCCGATGTCCTGTGGAGACAGTTGGAAATGCGCTCTGGGTGGCTCCTGGTTTTTGACAACGCTGATGATGTCGCCGCGTTATCGGTGTCCGGACGCCTTGCGGGCGACGGCAATGGGTGGCTCAGGATCTCGCAGTCCGGCACGATTCTGATCACCAGCCGGGACGGCCATGCGCATCACTGGGGAGCGCATACGTTGATGCACCCCCTTCCGTGGCTGAGCGACGAGGCCGGAGCACGAATACTTCTCGACCTCGCGCCCCGATGCGGTTCTTCGGAGGACGCACAACGTCTATCGTCTCGCGTGGGCGGCCTGCCCCTAGCGTTGCATCATATCGGCTACTACTTGTCCTCCCCGTTTGCGCCTGAGGAGTCCTTCGCTGAATTGTCAGATGTATTCAATGAACGGTTCTCCGGTGTCCTGGCAACGGGTGTGCACCGACGCGAACTCGTGACCCAGACATGGGGACTCTCCCTGCAGCAGCTTGCACGCCAGTCCATACCGCAGGCACGGTCACTGTTGGAAGTGCTAGCCAGATTCGCTCCCGGCGTGCCTCTTCCCGTTCGTCTGCTCAGCCAGACAGTGTTGGCTGGTGTCTGCAAGGACGAGCAATATGACGGCGTCCGGCAGGGCTTGGAGGCGCTGCATCATGTTGGGCTGGTCGAGGTCCGTGACACACCAGGATCTACGCAACAGCCCGCTTGGTCGCCCGGAGTCGTCCTGCATCCCCTGGTCGCGGAAGTTTTCCGAAGGTGTACCGACGACATCGGAACTGGCTGCCCCACTGGCGACCTGACCACGTCTGCAGCGGTGAAGTACGCGCAAGAGATACTCGGTGCTGCGGATTGCGGTGATCCGGAGGATGCTGGCGCCTGGTCCCGATTCGGCCAGCTGACTTCCCATTTCGAAGAACTCGTTACTGCTGTATCTTCGTGCGGCTCGGAAAAATTTCGTACGCAGGCACTGAAGCAATGTCGCTACCTATATTTAGCCGGCTACTACGCGAGAGCCCGCGACTTGGCCGACCGAATTATCACACATTGGCGCTACTGCCTTCCGGAAGATCATCTCGATCTGCAGGTGGCGCAAAACCGACTCGGGGCGGCACTTACAATGCTCGATGAAAACGTGCGGGCGAAAGAAATCTTCGAGGGTATACTTCGAAATAGGGTGCGCACACTCGAGGAGGGGCACCGGGATGTTCTGACCATCAAGAACAATCTGGCCGTGGCCATCAAGAACCTGGGCGAATATGTTACAGCGCGGGACCTGCTCCGGGAGGTCACGCAGCAGAGTGTTCACACAATGGGCCCTGCAGACCCATTCTTTCTGAGAGTTCAGGACAATCTGGCGAAGGTTCTCATTCTGATGGGGGAATTTGAGGAGGCGTACACATTAAGCAAGGATGTGCTCTCGCGTCGACAGGTGCTTCTCGGGCCGCAGCATCCGGACACCCTCGGTACGGCGCATCGCCTAGGCCAAGCTCTTTATGGTCTTGAGCGATACAAGGAAGCTCATGCTAATTTGCTGCGCTCGCTCAGGGACTGCGAAAGAGTTATCGGCAGTCAACACCCTGAAACCATGACAGTGGCATCTGATCTGGCTCGCGTCATTTGGGACATCGGTGACCATGCCTCTGCGGTCAGCCTGCTCGCGCAGGTTACGGATCGGCGACATCGACTCCTTGGTGCAAAGCACCCGGACTACATACAGGGCAAGAGCCTGCTGACCTGCTGGATGAACAGCGTCGAGCGCAACACGGATGCGACCGCGTAGCGTCAACGGATTCCATGGATATCAGTCCATCCGGTCTTCGATCTTTAGATGATCCAGGAACTGCCGCCATGCTTGACCGTAAAAAACAACCATGGCAGCAGAATCTTTGGCATCACGCACAAGTACATGACCGGCAACAGCATCTCGCGCTACTGCAACGCACTCACCAGAGCCCTCGCAGTATGTCGATGTTACAAAGGCATGCTCTCCAGACATCTCCTCCGCCCTCCACGTCCTTCTCAGCAGCATGGGAGCAAAATGCCGTCGATGGCAAGAGGCGTAATCGGCCGGGAGTGCAGATCAGGGGGCTCCGAGTGCCGTACGCGGCAGGACTTTTCACCGCAGCTCTGATCGCTCTGCCGGACTGCACCACGTCGGAGTCGGAGGCCTCGGCACAGGGCTGGCCGGCGCGCACAGCTGAAGTAAGTTCCGCAGCTGCGGTCTGCTTCCGCCGGGTCGGCAAGGCCCTCGCGATTCCTCCGGGGACCGCGTCCGGCTCGCCCAGCGGCCTGCGCAAAGTCGCGCCTGCTCCGCGATGCCTGGCACGCTCACCCCAACTCTCGACGCCGCTCGAGCAGGGGACCGCCATGACGCCGCAGGGCCCGCCCTCCTCGCGAACGACGCGGCGGGATTGCGGACCACCGCCAGGTCTTGGGGTTCGGTCGAACCTGTTCAACCGCCTGCCCGTCGATGGGCCGACCCCCGTGTCGAGGGATCGTTCCTCGTCCCGGAAGTTCAGGGAACCGGGCGTCACCGTGGTCATCGCGTTACCTGGTGCGTCGTCGCGATCGTGGGGACCGAGCGTGGTCCCGCCTACCGCTCTTTGGCGCACGTGGGAGCCGTCCACGCTCGCCGTGGTCGTCGGCGCGCCCCGAAGGCGGGATGGCCTTCAGGGCGAACGGCAGGGTTCCGGTTCAGGCGTTGTAGCCACCGTGGGCGTCCAGCATCGCGCCCGTGACGTACGACGCGGTGGGGCTCGCCAGAAAGGCGATGGCCGCAGCGATTTCTGCGGGGTGCCCCCTGCGTTGCAGGGAGAGCGAACTGAGCAGGACCTTGAGGGTCTCGGGGTCCGGTCCTTCCATGCCGCCCTCCATCAGTCCGGCCTCCACGACGTTGGCCGTGATGCCCCGGGGCCCGAGGTCCCGTGCGACCCCCGGATCATCGTGCCGGTAACCAAGGTCAACGCCCGGGCAGGAGCGCCCCCAGACAGGGAGCGCTCGTTGATCTCGTCGCCTCGCCCAGGCGCACGGCATCGGCTTCCGCGGCGCGGCTCCCCGGTGGTGCCCCACCTCAGCGCCACTCACGGCCCCGTGCCGCTCCGATCGAGTGCCGCCTACTCGTCCCAGGCCTGCACCAGTGTCTGCTCGGCGATCTTGCCGTCCCGCAGCGAGAGCATGGACTCGGACAGCACGCGCACCCCGTCCGCGTACTCGCAGCTCTCGCTGTACGCGGCCTCGTCGCCCTGGATGACGCACCGCTCCAGCTTGTGCGTCATGTCGCGGCTGTAGACGTCCTCCAGCATCCGGCCGATCTCGTCCCGCCCGTGCAGGACCTTGGGGTGGCTGGGCTGCGTCGTGTGGTCCACGATGCGGAACTCCGCGTCGTCGGCGTAGAGCGAGAGCAGGATGTCCGGGTTATCCCCTTCCAGGCCACGGCGGAGTGTCTCTCTGTCGAAGGCGGGGTCTGCGGCGTTTGTCATGATGACCTCCTTCGAAGGGCCTCTCTCCCGAGCCTCCCCCCGCCCGGCGGGCTCGGCAAGCGCAGCGGACGCTGGGCCTGACGGGTGAGCGGCACCGTCCACCCGTGTCCGCCGGGGGCCCGCCGGCGTTGCGACAGGCATGATCTCAACACGACGTATCGTCGCCGCCGTTGGTCTCGCCGCGGGTGTCACCGGCCTCGCCGCGCCGATGGCCCAGGCGGCCGACGCCGAGGCGAAGAGCCCGCTCAGCCCGATGGCCACGCTCGACTCGCTGACCGTGAGCGACATCCCCGCCGAGCACAAGGACGAGATCCCGCGGCCCTCCTCGCAGCTGGCCGGGCTCAACCGCCTCAACGACCTCAACCAGCTGAACCAGGTCGTCGGCCTGGTCTCCCCGGTCTTCGGCTTCGTCCCGAACGTCCGCTGACGCCTCCGCGTACCTGAGGGCCGCCCCGAACCGGGCGGCCCTCACGCACACCCGCGCTCAGTCCGCCGCGGCCAGGAACTGCGTCGCCGCCAGCTCCGCGTAGAGCGGGTCGGCCGTCACCAGCTCGCGGTGCGTGCCCACGGCCCGGACCCGGCCCGCGTCCATCACCACGATCCGGTCGGCCATCGTCACCGTCGACAGCCGGTGCGCCACCACCAGGACCGTGGTCGTCCGGGCCACGTCGGCGACGGTGTCGCGCAGCGCCGCCTCGTTCACCGCGTCGAGCTGCGAGGTGGCCTCGTCGAGCAGCAGCAGCCGGGGCCGGCGCAGCAGCGCGCGGGCGATCGCGACCCGCTGCCGCTCACCGCCCGACAGCTTCGTGCCCCGGTGCCCGACGAGCGTGTCGAGACCGGCGGGGAGCCGGGCGACGAGGCCGTCCAGACGGGTCGTCTTCAGCACCCGCGCGAGCGCGTCGTCGTCCGCCTCCGGATTGCCCAGCAGCAGGTTGTCCCGCAGCGAGCCCGACAGGACCGGCGCGTCCTGCTCCACATAGCCGATCGCGGCGCGCAGCCGCGGCAGCTCCCAGTCGGACAGGTCCCGGCCGTCCAGCCGGATCACTCCGGAGTCGGGGTCGTAGAACCGCTCGATCAACGAGAACACGGTGGTCTTGCCCGCGCCGGACGGGCCCACGAACGCCGTCATGCCCTGCGCGGGCACGGTGAACGTCACGCCGTGGTGGACGTACGGCAGGTCCTCGGCGTAGCGGAAGCGCACGTCCTCGAAGGCCAGCTCCGCCGGGGGCGTGCCCGCGGCGGGCAGCGGCGCGGCCGCGGCGGCCGGCTCGGCGGGCAGCCGCAGCGCCTCCTGGATGCGGGTGAGGGCCGCGGCGCCCGTCTGGTACTGCGTGACGGCGCCGACGACCTGCTGTATCGGCGACATCAGATAGAAGACGAACAGCAGGAACGCGACCAGCGTGCCCACGTCGATCGCGCCGGTCGCCACACGCGCGCCGCCCACCGCGAGCACCGTGATGAAGGCGATCTGCATGGCCAGCCCCGCCGTGTTGCCCGCGGCCGCCGACCACTTGGCGGCCCGCACGCTCTGCCGCCACGACTCCTGCGCCGCCTCGTGCAGCGTGCGCTCCTCCCGGTGCTCGGCACCGGACGCCTTCACCGTGCGCAGGGCGCCGAGGATCCGCTCGAGCGAGGCGCCCATGACACCCACCGCGTCCTGCGCCTGCCGGCTCGCCTTGTTGATCCGCGGCACGATCACGCCGAGGATCACGCCCGCGCCCACGATCACGGCCAGCGTGACGCCCAGCAGCACGGGCTCCACGAGGCCCATCATCACCACCGTCGCGACGAGCGTGAGACCGCCCGTGCCCAGCCCGACCAGCGAGTCGGTGGTGACCGCGCGCAGCAGGGTGGTGTCCGAGGTGATGCGGGCCATCAGATCGCCGGGCTCGCTGCGGTCCACGGCCGTGATCCGCAGCCGCAGCAGATACGACGACAGGGCGCGCCGCGCGCCGAGCACCACCGACTCGGCGGTGCGCTGCAACACGTACGAACCCAGCGCGCCCACCGCCGCGTTCGTCACGACCAGGGCCGACATGGCCAGCAGCGCGCCGGTGATGGCCCGGTCGTGCGCCAGATCGTCGATGAGGTCCCGCGCCACCAGCGGCAGCAGCAGCCCGGTCGCCCCCGTGACCAGCGCGAGCACGGCACCGGCGATCAGGGACCAGCGGTGCGGCCGTACGTATCCGAGGAGCTGTCGCCAGGGAGGTGTGGCGGTCTCGGTCTCTGCGATGGTCACGTCGCTCCTTCGGCGTCGGGCGGAGCGTTCAGGCTACGTCGGCGCCGACCGGCCCGGCCTGCCGATTCACGGACAGCCGGGTGGCCGATCCCCGCCCCTTACCGATCAGTCGCACGTAGGGTCGGAACGTACGGATCCCGGCCGACGAAGGAGTCAGCACCATGGCGCAGGAAGTACGCGGCGTGATCGCACCCGGCAAGGACGAGCCGGTGCGGATCGAGACGGTCCTCGTGCCCGACCCGGGCCCGGGCGAGGCGGTCGTGCGCGTCCAGGCCTGCGGGGTGTGCCACACCGACCTGCACTACAAGCAGGGCGGCATCAACGACGACTTCCCCTTCCTGCTCGGCCACGAGGCCGCGGGCGTGGTCGAGGCGGTCGGCGACGGCGTCACCGACGTCGCACCGGGCGACTTCGTCGTCCTCAACTGGCGTGCTGTGTGCGGGACCTGCCGGGCGTGCCTGCGCGGGCGGCCCTGGTACTGCTTCGACACCCACAACGCGCGGCAGAAGATGACCCTCACCGACGGGACCGAGCTGTCCCCGGCCCTCGGCATCGGCGCCTTCGCCGAGAAGACCCTGGTCGCCGCCGGGCAGTGCACCAAGGTCGACCCGGCCGTCGCCCCGCAGGTGGCCGGCCTGCTCGGCTGCGGCGTCATGGCCGGCATCGGCGCCGCGATCAACACCGGGAACGTCGGCCGGGGCGACACGGTCGCCGTCATCGGCTGCGGCGGCGTCGGGGACGCGGCCATCGCCGGGTCACGGCTGGCCGGGGCGGCGCGGATCATCGCCGTCGACATCGACGACCGCAAGCTGGAGACCGCCCGCTCCATGGGCGCCACGCACACCGTCAACTCGCGCGAGACCGACCCCGTCGAGGCGATCCGGGAACTGACCGGAGGCTTCGGCGCGGACGTCGTCATCGAGGCCGTCGGCCGCCCGGAGACGTACCAGCAGGCCTTCTACGCCCGCGACCTGGCCGGCACGGTCGTCCTGGTCGGCGTCCCCACGCCCGAGATGAAACTGGAACTGCCCCTGCTGGACGTCTTCGGCCGCGGCGGGGCCCTGAAGTCGTCCTGGTACGGCGACTGCCTGCCCTCCCGGGACTTCCCCATGCTGATCGACCTGCACCTGCAAGGACGCCTGGACCTCGGGGCGTTCGTCACCGAGACGATCCAGCTGGACGAGGTGGAGAAGGCGTTCGAGCGGATGCACCACGGCGACGTGCTGCGCTCGGTGGTGGTGCTGTGATGACGACGCGCATCGAACACCTCGTCACCTCCGGGCAGTTCACCCTCGACGGCGGCACCTGGGACGTCGACAACAACGTGTGGATCGTCGGCGACGACCACGAGGCGATCGTCATCGACGCCGCCCACGACGCCGACGCCATCGCCGAGGCCGTCGGGAACCGCCGCCTGACGGCGATCGTGTGCACGCACGCCCACAACGACCACATCGACGCCGCGCCCGCCCTCGCCGAGCGCACCGGCGCCACCATCTGGCTGCACCACGACGACCTGCCGCTGTGGAAGCAGACCCACCCCGACCGCGAGCCCGACGCCTGGCTGGTCGACGGCCAGGTCATCGAGGCCGGCGGTGCCGACCTCCGGGTGATCCACACCCCGGGGCACGCGCCCGGCGCGGTGTGCCTGTACGACCCCGGACTGGGCACCGTCTTCACCGGCGACACCCTCTTCCAGGGCGGCCCCGGCGCCACCGGCCGGTCCTTCTCGCACTTCCCGACGATCATCGACTCGATCCGTGACCGGCTGCTCACCCTGCCGCCCGCCACGACGGTCCGCACCGGCCACGGCGACTCCACCACCATCGGCGCGGAGGCGCCGCACCTCCAGGAATGGATCACCCGCGGCCACTGATCGCGTGTCGCCCGTAAAAGGCGACAGAAGATGTCCGGCTTACCTGCCACTCTGAACCCGGCACACAGTCGAGGGCACAGGAGGCCGGACATGTCAGCTCCGCTCAAGGGCAAGGTCGCACTGGTCGCCGGGGCGACCCGGGGCGCGGGACGGGGGATCGCCGTGGAACTCGGCGCGGCCGGGGCCACGGTGTACGTCACCGGCCGCACCACCCGCGAGCGCCGCTCGGAGTACGACCGGCCGGAGACCATCGAGGACACCGCCGACCTCGTCACCGAGGCCGGCGGCCGGGGCATCGCGGTCCCCACCGACCATCTCGACCCGGCGCAGGTCCGCTCCCTCGTCGACCGCATCGCGGACGAGGAGGGCCGCCTCGACGTCCTCGTCAACGACATCTGGGGCGGCGAGAAGCTCTTCGACTGGGACGCCGCGATGTGGGAGCACGACCTGGACAACGGCCTGCACCTGCTGCGCCTCGCCGTCGAGACGCACGTGATCACCAGCCACCACGCCCTGCCCCTGCTGCTGCGCAACCCCGGCGGCCTGGTCGTCGAGATGACCGACGGCACCGCCGACTACAACCGCGACCACTACCGCGTGAACTTCTTCTACGACCTCGCCAAGAGCGCCGTCCTGCGCATGGCCTTCGCCCTCGGCCACGAACTCGGCCCGCGCGGCGCCACCGCCGTCGCGCTCACCCCCGGCTGGCTGCGCTCGGAGCTGATGCTCGACACCTACGGGGTGCGGGAGGACAACTGGCGCGACGCCCTGGAACGCGTCCCCCACTTCGCCATCTCGGAGACCCCGCGCTACGTGGGCCGGGCGGTGACCGCGCTGGCCGCCGACCCGGACGTGGCCCGCTTCAACGGCACGTCCCTCTCCAGCGGCGGCCTGGCCCAGGTGTACGGCTTCACCGACCTCGACGGCAGCCGCCCGGACGCCTGGCGCTACCTCGTCGAGATCCAGGACACGGGCAAGCCGGCGGATACGACCGGTTACCGGTGACACGCACCGCGGTGGACGAGCCCGAGTGCCGGGTGTCTGATTCGTCCGATTTGGCTGTCATGACTCGGTGGGGAATGTCACTGTTCCGTCCCGGCGCGGTCCGGTGCACAACCGGAGCGGTCGCACGTCCGTCTAGCTGGCAGACACCGCAGACCACTTCCGCGAAAGGGCATGACCAGCCATGGGGGACGTACGCAGACGGGGTGCCGTCGCACTCGGGCTCACCGCACTGGTGACACCGCTCACGCTCGCGCTCGGCGCCACGCCGGCCGCGGCCGCGAGCTGCACCACGCAGACCGGCCCGTACCAGAAGCAGGTGGAGAAGTTCCTGGGCCGTCCGGTCGACGGCAAGCAGTCCGCCGCCGACTGCAAGGCCATCAAGGCCTTCCAGACCAAGCACGGCATCTCCCCGAACATCGGCTACGCCGGTTCCGTCACCTGGGGCGTGATGGACCTGATGCAGAAGCAGAAGGCCGTCGGGAGCAAGCCCAACAAGGACGGCAAGTGCCCGGTGAACAAGGGCCGGATCGCCTGTGTGAACCTGACGCTCCAGCTGAGCTGGATCCAGGACGGCAAGAAGCTCGTCTACGGCCCCGTCCCGGTCCGCACCGGCCGCGACGGCGACGAGACCCGCACCGGCCTGAAGAAGATCTACTGGCGCAACATCGACCACGTCTCCTCCATCTACGACGTGCCGATGCCCTACGCCCAGTTCTTCGACGGCGGCCAGGCCTTCCACCAGGCGAACGTCAGCATGTGGAACCCGCCGGGCTCCCGCGGCTGCGTCAACATGACCAAGACCGACGCCAAGAAGTACTGGTCGATGCTGAAGAAGGGCGACGACGTCTTCGTCTACGGCCGCAAGCCGGGCACCTGACACAGGCACCCGGCTCGCGTCCGGCCCCCAGGGGGTGGACACCCCCTACTGAGGAGCGTCCCCGAAGTCCGGGATCTCCAGCCGCACACCGCCCTGCCGCGCCGACTCGTGCGCGATGATGCCCGGCAGGGTGTAACGGGCCGCCACCCACGCGTTCACCGAGGGCAGGGTCCGCTCGTTGACGGCGGTCACGAAGTCGTCCACCAGGAAGTGGTGGCTGCCCTCGTGGCCGTTGTGGAGGTGGTCGAACTCCCTCGGCAGGCGCGCGCGGTCGTGCACGGGCGCCGAACCGGAGGTGAACGCGGCCCGCAGCTCCGGCGCGATGTGCTGCAGCGACGGGTCGTCGGGCGACATGGTGGGCTTGGGCTCCAGCAGTTCGCTGATGTCCTTCACCCCCTGCTTGTCCTGCCACAGGGCGACCGTGGCGAGCTGCTCCATGCTCGCCTCGGTGCCGAAGAAGCGGAAACGGGACTCCCGTATGTGCGAGGGGTAGCCGACCCGCCGGAACTCGTTCGTACGGAACGAGCCGCCGCCCGCCACCTCGAACAGCGCGGTGGCGTTGGAGAAGTCGTTGCCGAACTGGCTGATCTCCTTGTCGAAGACGCCGTCGCCCCGGTCGTCGACGACCCCGATCGCCGACACGCTGACCGCGTGCGTCTTCCAGGCGCCCAGCACCCCGCCGACCGCGTGCGTCGGGTACAGCAGCGGGGGATAGCTGGCGGTCGCCTTCCAGTTCTCGCCGCCGCTGTACTGGTACGCCTCGTAGAACCCGAGGTCCATGTCGTGGACGTAGTCGCCCTCGGCGTAGAAGAGCCGCCCGAAGGCGCCCTCGGCGATCTGGTTGCGGGCGTGGACGGTGGCCGGGTTGTACTCGCTGGTCTCGCCCATCATGTAGGTCAGCCCGGTGGCCTTGACCGCGTCGATGATCGCCGCGATCTCCTCCGTGCTGATCGCCATGGGGACCGCCGAGTACACGTGCTTGCCGGCGTTGAGGCCCTGGAGCACCAGCGGCCCGTGCGTCCACCGCTGCGTGAAGATCGCGACGGCGTCGACGTCCTCCGACTCCAGCATGGCCTCGTACGACGGGAAGGTGCCGGCGAGGCCCTGCGCGGCGGCGAGCTGCTCGGCCCGCTCGAGCAGCAGGTCGGTGACGTAGACGGCGCTGACGCCGGGATGGGCCTGGAACAGGGTGGCGAACTGGCCCGAGAACTGTCCGGCGCCGACGATGCCGAGGGAGAACGTCATGGAACGCGTGCCCTTCACTGGGAGAGGATGAGGTTGATCTGGTCGTTGGTCTGATCGAGGCTGCTCACGGGCTTGCCGTTGCCGTAGATGTCCTCCATGGCAGGGGACATCAGCGCCGTCATGTCCGCCGAGTAGCTCGCGATCGGGTAGGAGAAGGTCCGGAAGTTCTTCTTGTCGGCCACCGGTTCGGTGAACGACGAGACGTCGATGCCCTTCTTCCGGTAGGCGGCGACGGCCGCCTCGGTCCCGGCCTTGGTGGCGGGGAAGACGACGCCGTACCCGCCGACGACCTTCTGGCACTTGTCCGAGGCCAGGTACGCCACCCACTTCTTGGCGCCCGCCTTGTTCTTGGAGGCCTTGGTGACGGAGTCGGCGAGGCCGTTCATCATGGTGGCCCGCTTGCCGGTCGGCCCGATCGGCGTCAGGGCGGTCTTGATGTCCCTGCCCTTGAAGCCGGCGTAGGTGGAGATCATCCAGGCCCCGTCGAACGCGGTGGCCGCCTTGCCGGCCGCGACCTGGGTGTTGGCCTGGTTGGACTGGACGTTGTAGTCGGACAGCGGCGGCATGTAGCCCTTCCTCGCCAGGCCGAAGTACCACTTGATGACCGACTGGAAGGTCTTGCTGTCGTACTGGTACTTCGTGCCCCAGCGCGGCTTGTCCAGATAGCTCCAGCCGGCGGAGGCGGCGAAGTTGCTCCACTGGGTCTGGCCGTCGCCGAAGCCGCCGCCGTTGGTGGCCAGGCCGTACACCTTGACGTTGTTCTTGTCGAAGCCCGGCTCGTCGCCCCGCTTGCCGTTCTTGTCGATCGTGAGGTGCGCGATGGCCTTCTCGAAGGTGCCGCCGTCCTTCGGGTTCCAGGACAGGTTGTTCAGCTGCTCGGCGGTGAGGCCGGCGTCCTTCGTCATCTTGGAGTTGTAGAACAGCGCGACGGTGTCCCAGTCCTTGGGGGCGCCGTAGCGGTGGCCGTCCTTGCCGATCCAGTTGGCGGCGAGGCCCGGCTGGTAGTCGGCGTCCTTGATCCCGAGGTCGTCGAGCGGTTCGAGGACCTGCAGATCGGCGTACTGGCCGAAGTTCTGGATGTGGTCGGTGAACACGTCCGGCTGGGTGCCCGCGATGAACCCGGCGGTGAGCTTGGTCCAGTAGTCGGACCAGCCCAACTGGGTGATCTTCACCTTCAGTCCGGGGTTCTCCCGCTCGAACCCCTTCGCGCAGGCCTGGTAGGCGGGCAGCTGGTTGGCGTCCCACAGCCAGTACGTGACCGTGTTCGCGGAGGATCCGGCGGCGCCGCCCTGCGCGCAGCCGCTGACCAGGGACAGCGCGAGCGCTCCGGTCGCCGCGACGAGCGTACGAATTCGCATCACAGTTCCCTTACTTGATCCCGGTGAAGCCGATGGAGCTGACGATGCGCCGGGCGAAGCAGGCGAACAGCACCAGCATCGGCAGCGCGGCGATGAGCGTCGCGGCCATGAGCCCGGACCAGTCGACGCCGGTCGCCGGGGTCTGCGCCCGGAAGATCGCCAGCGCCACGGTCAGCACGCGCGAGCTGTCGCTGTAGGAGACCATCAGCGGCCAGAAGTAGTCGTTCCAGGAGGTGATGTACGTCAGCACGCCCAGCGTCACGATCGGCGTGGACGCCATCGGCAGCACCACCCGGAAGAAGATCTTGACCTTCCCGGCGCCGTCGAGCAGCGCGGCCTCCTCCACCTCCTTGGGGATGTTCATGAAGAACTGGCGCAGGAAGAACACCGCGAACGGGGTCATGAACATGGTGGGCAGTGCGATGCCGAGCAGCGTGTCCACCAGGTGCAGCTGCTTGATGAGCACGAAGTTCGGCAGCAGCGTGAAGATGGCCGGCACCATCATCCCGGCGAGAAACAGCCCGAACACCGCGTCCCGCCCGCGCCAGCGCAGCCGCGAGAAGGCGTAGGCGGCCATCGCCGAGAAGAAGATCTGGCAGCCGGTGATCAGGGTCGAGACGAGCACGGAGTTGAGCAGGTAGCGCCAGAAGTCCAGCCCGCCGCCCGCGCCGCCCTGAGCGATCGCCTCCTCGGCGGACTGCAGGCCCAGGGCCCGCTCGAAACCGCTGGTGGTGAGGTCCACCGGCAGCGGGTTGGTGGGGTCGGCGCTCAGGCCGGCGTTGGTGGACAGCGCGGTGCGCAGGATCCAGTAGAACGGCAGCAGGGTGATGAGGACGATCAGCCCCATCACGGTCCATGCGACGGCCCGCCCGAAGGGGAACCCGCGCCGGGCCGGTCGCACCCGCGTCGGCGTCGTTGTCGTCACGGCGGTCATGGCCGGTGTCTCCCTTCCGTCAGCCGAGGTCGGTCCGGCCGGCCCGGGTGAGCCGGTACTGGAGGATGGTGATCGCGCTCAGCACGACCAGCAGGGCGACGGACATGGCCGAGGCGTAGCCGAACTGGAAGCGGCCGAACGCCGAGCCGTAGATGTAGTACTGGAGCACGTTGGTCGCGTTCGCCGGGCCGCCCGCGGTGGTCACGGCCACGGTGTCGAACACCTGGAACGAGCCGATCACCGTCATGATCAGCACGACCGCGAGCACCGGCCGCAGCAGCGGCATGGTGATCCGCCAGAACATCCGCCACTCGCTCGCCCCGTCCACCCGGGCCGCCTCGTACATGTCGTTCGGGATGGCCTGGAGCCCGGCGAACAGCAGCAGCGCGGTGTACCCGACGTGCCGCCACACGTTGATGAGCGCGATCGTCGGGATCGCCCAGGTCTCGTCGGCGAGGAAGGGGATGCGGTCGACGCCGACGGCGCTGATGATCTCGTTGCCGATGCCGAGCTGCGTGTCGAGGATCCAGAGCCAGACCAGACCGGCCACCACGTTCGACATCAGATACGGCGTGAGCACGATGCCGCGCAGCACCGCCGACTGCGTCAGCCGCTGGAGCAGCACGGCGATGACGAGCGCCGCGACCGTCTGGACGCCGATGTTGATGACGACGTACTCGACGGTGACCCACAGGGAGTCCCAGAAGATAGGGTCGTTGACCATGCGGACGTAGTTGTCCAGGCCCACCCACTCGGCCGGAGTCAGCAGGTTGAAGCGGGTGAAGCTCAGGTAGACGCCCCGCAGCGTCGGCCAGAGCAGGAAGACCACGAAGCCGAGCAGGGCCGGCGCGATGAACACCGCGGCCAGCCGCCCGTCCCCTCCGTTCCCGCCCGCCTCGGTCCGGCGTGTCCTTGGTGTGCTGTGTGCCTCCGTTGCGCCGCCCGCGGGCAGACGCGATGGAGGGCTGCTGGAGGCGATGGTCACGGGAGACTCCCTCGCATGCGGCGGCTCGTCCTCTGGCGGGACTTACTTTTGGCGCGAAACAATTGCGGCGTCAAGAGGGGTGCAAACATCTTTTCGCAGGAACCGTCAGCGCCGTAGAGTGGTCATGTTGATTTCAGTGCGAAAAAAAGGGCGAGGGGAGCAGGACGCAGATGACCGCAGGCACCGCCGGCTGGCTGCCGCTGAGCCCGGGGGAGCGCTCGGTGGCGATCGAGGTGCTCGTCAACGGGCCGCTGTCGCGCTCCGAACTCGCCCGCAGGCTGGGCCTGTCGGCCGGGAGCCTCACCCGGCTGACCAAGCCGCTGATCGAGTCGGGCCTGCTGGTCGAGGTGGCCGAGGCCGGCGTACCGGCGGAGGCGCGCCAGGGCCGGCCCTCCCAGCCGCTGGACGTCGTCGCCGACTCCGGCTACTTCCTCGGCTTCAAGATCACCGAAGACATGGTGTACGGCGTGGTCACCACCCTCCGCAGCCACATCGTGGCCCGTCACGACCGCCCGCTCACCACCCACGACCCCGCGGAGGTCGCCGACCTCCTCGCCGCGATGACAGCCGAACTGGCCGCCGGTCACCCTCGGCTCGCCGGGATCGGCATCGGCGTCGGCGGTTTCGTCCAGGACCGCGCCGTGGTCGGCGAGTCGCCCTTCCTGCTGTGGCGGGACGTCCCCCTGGCCGAACTCGTCGAGGAGCGCACCGGACTGCCGGTGGTCGTCGAGAACGACGTCGCGGCCCTGGTCGACGCAGAGACCTGGTTCGGCGCCGGGCGCGGCCTGGACCGCTTCGTCGTGCTCACCATCGGCGCCGGCCTCGGCTACGGGCTCGTCCTGGGCGGCAAGCGGGTGCCCTTCGCCGAGGAGGACCGCGGCTTCGGCCGCCACTGGATCGTGGACCCCCACGGCCCGCTCACCCCCGACGGCCGGCGCGGCAGTGCCGTCTCGATGCTGACCATTCCCAGCATCCGCTACCAGATCCAGGCCGCCACCGGCGTCGACCGGACCTACGAGGAGATCCTCGCGCTGGCCGCCGCCGGGGACCCGATGCCCGCCCGGGTCGTCGAGGAGGCGGCGCGCGCCCTGGGGACGCTCGTCGCCCAGATCTCCAACTTCGTGATGCCGCAGAAGATCCTGCTCGCGGGGGAGGGGGTCGGGCTGATGGACGTGGCCGGCAAGACGGTCGAGGAGACCGTCCGCGACCAGCGGCACCCGCTGGCCGCCCCGGTCGAGCTGGAGACGAAGGTGTCCGATTTTCACGACTGGGCGCGCGGCGCGGCCGTCCTGGCCATCAAGGTGCTAGTGCTGGGGTCGGCCGAAGCGTGAACAGGCTCACGTTTACTGGGAGATGGACGTGATCAGCAACACTGTCCGAAATGACCGTTTAACTCACGATTACTCACATCGCCTTCACCTCGGGCGACGTATGCTTCACAGCATGTCCACCACTGTTGAATCCTCTTCCCAGCGATCGGCTGACGAGGTCAACGAGGAGATCCGGGCCCTGTGGCGCCGGTCGGGCGGGACACTGAGCGTCGAGCAGCGCGAGGAGTACCAGCGGCTCGTCCTGGAGTGGGCCGCCGCGGCCCCGCAGCCGGCTCCGGCGTTGTGAGCCTCCGCCCGGCCCGCTGACGCATCGCAGCCTCGTCCCGGGGCACCCCTGATCCAATGGGTGCCCTTCTCGCACTTTCCTCGGCCGTCGTCTACGGCATCGTCGACTTCGCCGGCGGCCTGCTGTCCCGGCGCGTGCACCACGCCGCCGTCACCTTCCTCGGCCAGCTCGGCGGGCTCATGCTCGCCTGCGCCGCCGCGCTCCTCCTGCCCGCCGGCTCCGTCCACTCGGCCGACCTGCTGTGGGGCGCGCTGTCCGGCGTCGGCAGCGGCGTCGCCATGCGGTTCCTCAACCGCGGGCTGAGCCGGGGAGCGATGAGCGTCGTGGTGCCCGTGAGCGCCGTCACGGGTGTCGCCCTGTCGGTGCTGTGCGGGGTGCTCGTCCTCGGCGACCGGCCCGGAGCCGTGGCCTGGCTGGGCATCGCCGTCACGGTGCCCGCGCTGTGGTTCGTTGCCGGGGGCAAGGGCGGTGTCCGCGCCCCGGGCGGAGCCGCGAACCCGGATGCCGGTGCCGGGAAGGGCACGGCGGACGGACTGCTCGCCAGCGCGGGCGTGGCCGTGCAGTACCTCGCCCTCGGCCAGGCCGACCCCGGGAGCGGGCTGTGGCCCGTCGCGGCGGGCCGAGTCGCCGCGGTCCTCGTCCTGCTGCCGGACGCCGCCCGGCATGCCCGCCGGCTGCGGCTGCCGCCGGTCCGCTGCCTCCAGGCCGTCCTCGTCGGGGCCGGGGCGGCACTCGGCCTCGTGCTGTATCTGCTCGCCGCCCAGCGGCAGTTGCTGGCCATTGCCGTCGTCCTCGCCTCCCTCTACCCGGCCCTGCCCGTCGTCCTCGGTCTTGCCCTCCTGCGCGAGCGGCTCAGCCGCCGCCAGCTGATGGGGCTGCTGGGAGCGGGAGTGGCCACGGTGTTGCTCACCCTGGGATGACCGGGACACCCGGAGACCGGGCCCCGAGATCACCCCCAAGTGGCCGAGTAGTACTGCCGATACGCCTTGCGGTCCTGCTCGGCGCGGATCCACCGCGTCGCCACCAGCGCGACGAGACTGCCCGCGATGACCAGCAGGCCAGGGCCGACGTTGCGCGGATCGGCGAGCCGGGACAGCAGGCCCGACACGTCCTCGCCCGACACCGGCGCCGACGAGCCGGGGGAGGCGGCGGCGCCCTGCGGGGCCGACGGCGCGGGCGAGGCACCGGTGCCGCCTCCGGCCTGCTTGGCCACGATCAGCTTGACGTTCAGCTCGGTCAGCGCCTTCGTCACCGGCTGGAAGAACGTCGTACCGCCCGCCGCGCAGTCCCCGCTGCCGCCGGACGTCAGGCCGAGCGCGATGCCGTCGGCGAACATCGGGCCGCCGCTGTCGCCCGGTTCGGCGCACACGTTCGTCTCGATCAGCCCCGTGACCGTGCCCTCGGGGTAGTTGACCGTCGCGTTCAGCGCGGTCACCTCCCCCTGGCGCAGCCCGCTGGTGCTGCCGCTGCGGAAGATCTTCTGCCCGACCTCCGGATCGGCCACGCCCGTGATCCGCACACCCTTGCCGTCCCCGACGGCCACGACGTCCGCGCCCCCGCCCGCGCGGCCGCTGTCGTACTTCACCAGGGAGTAGTCGTCGCCGGGGAAGCTCCCCTTGAGGGAGGTGCCGACCTGGTCCCGGCCCCGGTCGTCGGAGAACCAGACGGAACCGTCGGGTCCGCAGTGCCCGGCCGTGAGGATGTAGTCGCTCTTGCCGTCGGTCACGTTGAACCCCGCCGAACAGCGGCCGGCCGTCGACAGGATGGGCTGCGCGCCGTTGATCCGCGTGGTGAACGTGCCCTCGGTGCGTTCCATGCGCACGAAGCCGCCGATGCCCTCGGCGACCTCGGTCAGCCGGGACCAGTCGGCGGCGGAGACGGTGCTGTCACCCCGTACGACGACCTGGTTGTTCTTGTAGTCCAGGGCCCACGCCGTGCCGGCCACCCGGGGGGCCGAACGCAGCGTGGCCGTCGCGGACTTGAGGTCGCTCATGCTGTGGCGGACCATCTCCGGCCGGGCCCCGGCGCGCTTCACCTCGGCGGCGGCCTTCTCGTCGGTGACCGCGACGACCGGCCGCCCGGCCGAGTCGACCCAGCTGCCCGCCGTGCGGGAGGCCCCGAGCCGGGACACGAGGTCGGTGCCCATGCCGGTGGCGGGCCGCGCGGAATACGGGACGCCGATGGAGGGGTCCGGGGGCTCGCTCGCCACGGCGCGTGTGACCATCGCTCCTCCGAGGAGGAGTCCGCCGACCGCCGCCAGCCGTGTCACTCGCCGGACGACCCGTCGTCGTGCGTGCCTCATGCATGGCTCCCGAACCAGAACATCACGGTGTGAACACCGCGGGGCCCTCCTTGAGTTGAGTGCCCCTCATCCATACGGGGCGCGGCCCTGCCGCGTTCACCACGCGCGTGATCTTTTGAGCCGTCAGCCGTCGTCAGCCGTCGTCAGCCGTCGTCAGCCGTCGTCAGCCGTCGTCAGCCGTCGTCAGCCGTCGTCAGCCGTCAGCCAGCCGGCAGCCCACCACCGGGGCAGCGAGCAGGGTCCCGCTCCGCGCGTCGCCCCACGGTGACGGCCGCGGCCGGATCGTCCAGCCTCCAGGACCGCGCGGTGCTTCTCCCGCAGCGGGTGGTTCGCCTGGTACTCCTCGGCCGGCGAGCGGATCCGGTCCCTGATCTCGCGCACGGCCGCCTATCGTGTGCCCATGACCAGGATCCCGCACGAGACGTCCGGTGAACCGAATCCCCTGCAGGTCCTCGCCCTCGACCAGCTCAGGCGCCGTACCAGCATGAAGTGGCGCACCTACCCCGAGGACGTGCTGCCGCTGTGGGTGGCCGAGATGGACGTGCCGCTCGCCGAGCCCGTCGTCCGCGCCGTCACCGACGCGCTGGAGTTCGGTGACACCGGCTACCCCGCCGGCACCGCGTACGCGCAGGCCCTGGCCGGCTTCGCCGGGAAGCGGTGGGACTGGGACGGCCTCGCGGTGGAGCGCACGGCGATCGTGCCGGACGTCATGCTGGGCGTGGTCGAGATGCTCAAGCTGGTCACCGGTCACGGGGACGCGGTGGTCGTGAACCCGCCGGTGTACCCGCCGTTCTACCTCTTCCTGGAGCACATGGACCGGCGGGTGGTCGAGGCCCCGCTCGGGGCGGACGGCCGCATCGACCCCGGCGTCCTGGAGGAGACCTTCCGGCAGGTCGTCGCGGACGGGCGGCGGGCCGCCTATCTGCTGTGCAGCCCCCACAACCCGACCGGAACGGTGCACACGGCCGAGGAGCTGTCCGCCGTCGCCGCGCTCGCCGAGCGGTACGGCGTGCGCGTCGTCGCCGACGAGATCCACGCGCCGCTCGTGGTCGGCGGCGCGCGGTTCGTGCCGTACCTGAGCGTGCCGGGCGGTGAGCGCGGCCTGTCGCTGATGTCGGCCTCGAAGGGGTGGAACCTGGCCGGGCTCAAGGCCGCGCTCGCCATCGCCGGGCCCGGCGCCGCCGCCGACCTGGCCCGGATGCCCGAGGAGGTCGGGCACGGCCCCAGCCACGTCGCCGTCATCGCCCACACCGCCGCCCTGCGCGACGGCACCGCCTGGCTGGACGCCCTGCTGGCCGGGCTCGACACCAACCGGCGGCTGCTCGCCGACCTGCTCGCCGAGCACCTGCCCGCCGTCCGCTACCGCCCGGGCGACGCCACCTACCTCGCCTGGCTCGACTGCCGCGCCCTCGGCCTCGGCGACGACCCGGCCGACGTCTTCCTGCGCCGCGGCCGGGTCGCCCTCACCTCCGGCCTCCCCTTCGGCACCGGCGGCGCCGGGCGCGCCCGCCTCAACCTGGCGACCTCCGCCGAGGTGCTCACGGAGGCGGTGCGCAGGATGGCGGCGGCGCTGGACTGACGCCGGGCGGCCGCTCGTACACTGCCCGCCATGGACGACACGGCGCTGGACCGGCTGGCCGCCGGCAAGTACCTGCTGATCACCAGCTACCGCAGGAACGGCACGCCCGTCGCCACCCCGGTCTGGGTGGTACGGGACGGCGACGCGCTCGGCATCTGGACTGCCGCCGACTCCTGGAAGGTGAAGCGGATCCGCGACCGCCCCGACGTCCTGGTCGGCCCCTGCGACCCGCGCGGCAACCCCACCGGCGAGCAGGTGCCCGCGACGGCCCGGATCTGCGACGCGGCCACCAGCGCCCGCTACCGCAAGCTGATCGCCCGCAAGTACGGCCTCACGGGCCGGCTCACCCTGCTCGGCAGCCGGCTGCGGCGAGGCGTGGACGGCACCGTGGGCATACGCGTCACCCTCTGACCGCGTTCCCGCAAGCGCTTCCGGTGACCGCGTTCCCGCAAGCGCTTCCGGCCCCGGGGAGTGGACGGCCCCTCCCCGGGAAAGGCCACCTGCCATGAGCCGAACTCCCGTCCTGCGCGCAGCCGTCGTCGGCACCGGCCACCGGGCCCAGCTGTTCACCCGCGGCCTCGCCGAACGCCCAGGCCACCTCGTGGCCGCGCTCTGCGACCCCAGCCCGACCCGGATGGCCTTCCACAACCGCCTGCTGGCCGAGGCCGGCGCACCGGCGGCCGCCGAGTGGGAGCCGGACCGCTTCACCGACCTGCTGGCGAAGGAGGACATCGACGAGGTCGTGGTCACCACCGTCGACGCCGAGCACGACCGCTACATCGTCCCGGCGCTGAAGGCGGGCTGCCGGGTCGTCACCGAGAAGCCGATGACCGTCGACGCCGAGCGCTGCGCCCGCATCCTCGACACCGTCCGCGAGACCGGCAACTCCCTCACCGTCGCCTTCAACTACCGCTTCAACCCCGTGCACGAGAAGGTCCGCGCCCTGCTCGCCGACGGCGCGATCGGCGAGGTGCTGTCGGTGCACTTCGAGTGGTTGCTCGACGTACGGCACGGCGCCGACTACTTCCGCCGCTGGCACCGCGAGAAGGACCGCAGCGGCGGCCTGCTGGTGCACAAGTCCTCGCACCACTTCGACCTGGTCAACTGGTGGCTCGCCGACGAGCCCGCGGAGGCCTTCGGCTACGGGCGGCTCGGCTTCTACGGCCGCGCGGCGGGGCAGCGGCACGGACTGCGCCGCGACTACGTCCGCGCCCACGGCGCCGACCGGGCCGCCGACGACCCCTTCGCGCTGGACCTCGCGGCCGACGACACCCTGCGCGCCCTCTACCTCGACGCCGAGCGCGACGACGGCTATCTGCGCGACCGGAACGTCTTCGACGGGCCGGTCACCATCGAGGACGACATGTCCGTCCTCGTGCGCTACGCGCGGGGCGCGACGATGACGTACCACCTGACCGCCTACTCCCCGTGGGAGGGCTACCGGGTGATGTTCAACGGCAGCGGGGGCCGGCTGGAGCTGGAGGTAGAGGAGAGCCGCTGGCAGGCGCCCCTGACCCGGATCGCCTCAGCCACGGGCGCCGTGCACGGGGACACGGCTGCGGAACACGCGGGCGGCGCCCGCCTCACCCTGCGCCCGCTGTGGCAGCCTCCGGTGGACGTGCCGCTCGCGGTCGCCCACGAGGCACACGGCGGCGGTGATCCGCGCATGCTCGACGCGCTGTTCGGCCCCGCCGACCCGGCCCGCGCGGCGGACACCGCGGCGGCGACCCACCCGACGGCCACCGAGCGCGACGGAGCGCTGGCCCTGGCCGTGGGCCTGGCGGCCGACCGGAGCTTCGAGACCGGACGGCCCGTGCGCACCGGCGAAGTGATCCCGGGCTGAGGAGCCGTCAGCTCCAGGCCCGGAACGGCTCGTCCAGCAGTTGGAAGACCGGCTCGCCGCGGACCGGGTCCTTGGCCGTGGACAGCCGTACCCGGTCCCCGCTGTGGATGCCGATGGGCGGGCCCATCACCCGGCCGCGCACGACGAACCCCTCGGACATCTCGATCAGGGACACGTTGCGCGCCGCGGGCGTGTTGCGGTGCACCACCGTGGAGTGGCGCACCGTCCCGGTGCCCTCGGCGCGCTCCGTGCGCAGTTCGCTGCCCCGGCAGACCGGACAGAGCAGCCGGTGGTACATGGCGGTGCCGCACCAGGTGCAGCGCTGGAAGAGGATGGCCTCCGCCTCCTGCCGCCTCGGGTCGAGGAGACCCGTCGCGGAGCCGGCTGCCTGCTGAGCGACGCTTCCTGAGGGGTGGTACACGCTGGTCAACTCCCTGCACTCGGCCGGAATCCCGTGGGCGCGGTCACCCCGCGCACACGCGTGCGCGGTTCGCCGTGCCACCGTGCACGGAGCACAGAGTATGGCACTCAGTGCCACTCGTAAAGGCACTCCGTACCCTCAATGAGGGAACGCTCAGGGCCGCCCCAGCGTCGACTCGATCTCCTGCACCACCCGCCACAGGGGCGCTCCGCGCCGCGAGACGACGACCACCACGTCCTCGGGCCGGTCCCCGGCCGGCGGCACCGGCGCCTCGCCGAAGGCGGACCGCACGTACGCCAGCGCGTGGTCCACCGCGGCGCTCGCCTCGCCCTTCCCGTCCGAACGCAGCCAGGAGCGCAGCGCGTTGTTGTGCGCCGCGACCACCGCCGCCGCGATCACGTCCGCCCGCAGGGTGCCGTCCCGGCGGGCCGCGTAACGCCGGCGCAGATACGCGGCGAGGGCCCGCTCGTAGCGCCACACCACCGACAGCTCATAGGCGCGCAGCCCGGGCACCTGCCTGGTGAGGCGGTAGCGCTGCACCGAGAAGGTCGGGTTCTCGGCGTACATCCGCAGCACCAGCCGGGCCGCGTCGCAGACCCGCCGCACGGGCTCGTCGTCGTCCGCGCCCTGTGCGAGGAAGGCCGTCATGTCGGCCAGGCACCGCTCGTGGTCGGGGAAGACCACGTCCTCCTTGGAGGGGAAGTAGCGGAAGAAGGAGCGCCGCCCCACGCCGGCCAGCGCCACGATGTCGTCGACGGTGGTCTGCTCGTAGCCCCGTTCGAGGAACAGCTGGAACGCCGCCGCCACCAGGGCGTCCCGCATGGGCGTCTTTCCGGTCCCGGCGTCGGCTGTCTCGGAGCTCATGAGCCGGAACGTAGCACTCGCCGGGCCACCCATGGCACTCAGTGCACTCTTGGGAGGGAACTGAGTGCTCTGCACCTCGCCGCCCGAGCGCCCGCTGAACTGCCGGCGCGGCAGCCGCGTATCTAGCGGCAGCACCACCCCCGAAGACGGGCGCCCCCGAGCCCGGACGCAAGGAGAGCACGCGTGTCGACACCGTCCGAGCCCCGGCCGCCGCACGACGGCCCGGCCCTGGAACCCATCCGCGTCCTGCGGCCGCGCCGCACCGACGCCCTCGCGGAGCTGATGCGGGAGTTCCGCGAGGAGACCGGCGCGGCACCCACGGCACCCCGCGGCCAGCAGCCGAGGGGCTACGAGTCCGTCACCCTGCCGGGACCGCCGGCCGGCTCCGAGGCACTGACGCAGGAACTCCCGCCCGTGGCCCGCGCGACCCGCCGCTACGCGGACGCCCACGCGGCACCCCCGGGGGCCGGGCTGCGCCGTGCCGCCGTGGCGGTGGCCGTCGTCGCGGCGGCGGTGCTCGGCTTCGGCGGGGCGCTGCTGCTGCGCGGCGAGAAGACGGACGACCGGGCGGCCCCCGCACCCAGGCCCCCGGCCACCGCCTCCGCCGCTGCCCCCACTCCCACCCCCACCCCGGCCCCGCCCCAGGCCACGGCACCGGTGGACCCCGACGGACCCGGCACGCTCCGCGAGGGGGCCACCGGCCCCGAGGTCACCGAACTCCAGGAACGTCTGCTGCGGATCCCGGACGTCTACCGGGGCGGCTCCACCAGTGGCCGCTACGACCCCACCCTCACGGCGGCGGTGGCCCGCTTCCAGCTCTGGTACGGCATCCGCGGCGACGAAACCGGCGTCTACGGCAACGACACCCGCACCGCACTGGAGTCCCGCACCCCACCGACCACGAGCTGACGCGCCCGGCACGGCATCCCGCCGCCTGGCACCCACCCGGTCACCATGGTGAGGTGAAGCCGAGGCGCGACGGGTGCGAGGGCGAAGGAGCGGTGTGGACATGGCGGACATGGACGCGTTCATCGGACGGCTGAACCCGGACATGTGTGTGGTCACGGCCGCGGCGGGCGGTGAACGGGCGGGCTGCCTCGTCGGATTCGCCTCGCAGTGCTCGATCCGGCCGGTGCGTTTCGCGGTGTGGCTCTCCGAGCTGAACCACACCTTCCGGGTGGCCCGGAACGCCGAGGTGCTCGCCGTGCACCTGCTCGCCCGCGAACAGCACGCCCTCGCCGAGCTGTTCGGCGGGCGCACCGGCGACCGGACGGACAAGTTCCGGGATGTGCGGCTGCGGGAGGCGTACGGCGGGGCCCTCGTCCTGGAGGACGCCCCGGCCTGGTTCGTCGGCCGCGTCCTGACCCGCGCCGGCGGCGGCGACCACATCGGCTTCGTCCTCGACCCGGTCGAGTGGGGCGGACACGAGACGTACGACGGGCCGCTGCTGCGCCTCTCCGACGCCGTCGGCATCCCGCCGGGCCACCCGGTCGACTGACCCCATGAACGGCTCCCGCGTCCCCGGCCTGGTGCTGCCCACCCTGTCCCTGCCGGCACTGGTCGTGGGCCTGTGGTGGTCCTGGCGGCACCACGGTGACGCGTAGACCGCCGCCCGGGCGGGCTACGCCTCCGGAACCCCCGGGACCCGGACGTCCACCACGCACACGTCGTCCCGCCGCTCGTCCGGCAGCATCCGCGCGAGCAACGGCCCCAGCGACGCGGGCCCGTCGGTGTGCGGGGCCGCGACCGCCTCGCCGAGACGCTCCAGACCGAGGTCGATGCTCTCCGGAGGGTGCTCGACCAGTCCGTCGGTGTACAGGATCAGCCGGTCTCCGGGCGCGAGACGGCACTCGGCCTCCTCGAACACCGGCGTCCCGGTCGCCCCGAGCAGCATGCCCCTCGGGCGGTCCAGGTACCGGGCCTCGCCGTCCCGCAGGAGCAGGGGCGGGGGATGCCCCGCCTGCGCCCAGACCAGGCGCCGCCGGCGCGGCTCGTAGCGGGCCAGCACCATCGTCGCGGTCGCGTGGGAGTCACGCGAGTGCAGCAGCAGGGTGTTGAGCCGGGCCAGCGCGCCGGTCAGCGACGAGCCCGTGATGACCATCCCCTTCGCGGTGAACCGCAGCTGGGCCATCGTGGCGACCGCGTCGACCCCGTGTCCGGCGACGTCGCCGACCACCAGCAGCGCGTCCCCGTCGGGCAGCTCGATCGCGCTGAACCAGTCGCCGCCGACGTGCACCCCCGACTGGGCCGGCAGATAGGCGACCTCGACGCGCAGCCCGGCCAGGTGCACCGGCCGGTTGGCCATCGGCAGCAGCGCGTGCTGCAGCCGGGAGGCCAGGGTCCGTTCGGCCTGGAGCACGTCGTGCTGCGAGAGGATCGCCCGCTCGCTCTCGACCAGGGCCAGCTCCGCCCGCCGCCGGGCGGTCATGTCCTGTACGAAGCCGTGCACTTCGACGGGCGTGCCGTACGAGTCGGCCACCGACTCGGCCACCAGCCGCAGATGCCGGATGCCGCCGCTCGTCCTGATCCGGAACGGCACGTCGAACGCCCGCCCCTCCTGGACGAGCTCGCCGACGGCGCGGGTCAGCGCGGGCGTGTCCTCGGGCAGGGCCAGCTCCGGCACCTCGGTCAGCCGCACCGGGCCGTCCGCGGGGTCCCGGCCGAGCAGGGTGAACACCTGCGTCGACCAGGAGCCCTCCCGTGTGACCAGGTTCCAGTTGGCCCAGCCGAGGTTGCCCAGCCGCTGCAGGTCCGCCAGCCGCTGTTCCTGCCGGTCGGAGGAGCCGTGCCGGGTCCAGGAGACGACCAGGGCGTCGCCCAGCGGCGCCACCCGCGTCGTGTACGTGAACAGCTCCGTGACGCCCGCAACCGTCTCCTCGTGGGCGAAGGGCTCGCTCTCGTACTGCTCCCCGGTGGCCAGCACGCGCAGGCAGCCCCGCCACAGCGGCCCGCCCGCCAGGGCCGGCCGGAACTCCAGCAGCCGCCGCCCGGCCGGTTCCTCGCCGGTGCGGCCCAGCAGGTCGCCCACCTGGGCGGTCGCGGCCTCCACGCGGAAGTCCTCGGCCTCGCCGGAGGCGGCACGCACCGGCGTGAGCAGCATCGCCGAGACCGGCAGGGCGTCGAACAGCGCCTGCGCCGCGACCGTGGCGGCGTCGGCGGACCGCTCGGCCGGGGCGTCGAAGGCCCGCAGCCGCCCGGCGCACAGGTCGGTGACGCCCCGCAGGTGAGCGCGGTCGCGCGAGGTGAACGCCCCGGCCCGGCGGCGCAGCACGCCGATGCAGACCTCGGCCGGGCCCGCGGTGGACACGGGGAGCCAGGCCCGCGACCGCCACCGCTCGGGAGGGTCCCCGATCAGCAGGTACCGCCGGGTGTCCGAGGGCAGGTCCTCCAGCCACCGCGGCGCGCCCGCCCGCAGCGCCTCCAGCGCCGCGATCCCGCTGAGCGGCGGGACCCGGCGCCACTGGGAGGCCAGCCTGTCGTCGATGCCCGCGTGCCCGACGAGCGCGAGGCCGCCGTCGGGCCTGCGGGCGTAGATCATGACGGCGTCCGCCGCCATGTCCGGTCCGAGGTGCTCCAGCAGGCACCGCGCGAGGTCGTGCGGGGTCATCACCCGAACGAGGGCCTGGCCGAGGCGGGCCAGGGCGGCGGCGACGTCCTCCGGTGCGGCCGACTCCTCCAGGACGTCCGCCCCGGAGCCGGGGGTGCCGGTGCCGGCGGGCTCGGTCCCCTCGCCCGGGCCGGGCGCGGTCGGCGCCAGGCTGCCGAGCGTGATCCAGCACTCCTCCAGCAGGGTGTGACGGGCCGCCTTGGCCCGCTGGAGCAACTGCTCGCCGGCGGCGTCCGCGGAGCACCCGGTCAGCGCCATCACCGCGCCCTTGGCCCGCTCCACGACGGACGACGTCGCCGCCTGGTCACGCAGCCGGTCCAGCTCGGCGCGCTGGCGGGCGACGACCCTGGCCAGTTCGGCCAGGTCCGGTGCGGCACCGGGATCCGGCGGTGTCACGGGCTCGCTCGTCACGCGTTGAGCATCGCACACCGGGCTCGATTCGCAGACCGCCTTGTGCGCACCGAGTGCTCACGCATCCCGGGCGCCGCACGGGCCCCACCGGCCTCGTGGAAGAGTCAGTGGCCGTCGCGCGGATAGAGCCACAGCCGCAGCAGCCGGCTGAGCCGCGGCATCACCAGGTACGTCAGCACCGGCAGCAGGACCAGCGGGAACACGGCGGCCCGCAGGGGCAGCGGCCAGCCCGTGGTGTGCGGGGTCACCAGCCACTGGACGAGCAGGGTGAAGGGATAGGCACCGAGGAAGGTCGTGAGGACCATCTTCCACCGGGGCGGGGCCTGCACGGTGGTGCCCGGCAGGCTGAACCAGGTCTCCATGCCGGTCGTCGACTGGCGTTCGCTGCTGACCTCGGTGGCGATGTCCTTGATCCGCCGGTGCCAGCGCGCCCGTTCCTCGGACTCCAGCCAGGCGGCGAGCCGGTGCTGGTCGGACCAGCGCAGCACCGCGTGGTAGCGGTGACCGTCCTCGGGCGTCAGCCAGGACACGCCCTCGTTGCCGGGGAACTCTCTGGCGCAGCGGGTGATGCCGTGCGTCCACTCCTCGAACTGCCGCTCCCGGCCGGGGCGCACCTGCCAGGTCAGGACCGTGGTCACCGGCTCGCCGCGCCGGACTTCTGTGGTGCTCATCCACTCCTGGGTGCCACGCGCGGCGCGGGTCATGCCCCGGGGCTCAGGAGTGGCGGTTGGCCTCCACCAGTGCCTGGGTGACCGCCCGGACGCTGCGCGCGATGTGCTGCAACTGCATGACCTCGGCCGCGTACAGCTTGATCGTGTGCTCGATGACGCCCTCGTGCAGCCCGAGACCGGGCAGGTCGGCGCGGGCGGTCTGCAGGGCGGTGCGGGCCACCCGGATCTCGTGCTGGACCTGGATCTGGGCGTGCCGGGCGAGGAGCACCGGGTGGCGGACGAACACGGGGTATCCGGCGTAGCGCGCGGGCACCAGCTCGCGCAGCCACTTGGCCGCCGAGCGCTCCCAGTCGTAGCTCCCGGGGGTCTTCACCTGGCAGGGCCAGTCCGGGCTGATGCGCGTGGACGTCAGGGGCATGATCATCGCTTCCGGGTGTGCGGCGTCGTGAGGGTGGACGACGGGTCGGGGCGGCCCCGGTCTAGGGGATGGCCGGGGCCGCCTCGGGCACCCGGGGCGCCGAAGCGGGTAGGACCCGGCCTCCTCGGGTGCGGAACGGATCCGGAACAGCCGGGTCGCGATCCGTGAGCAGTATTTATATATGCCAACCGGTTTGCAAGGAGCATGAAAACATTCATGCGCGCTTTGTTGTGGATGGTCCCCGTGTGTGATCGGGCGGCCGGCCGCCCGGCCCCGGGGAGGGTTCAGTCCCGGAGGAAGAACTGGTGTTGGTCGGCGACCTGCTCGTACTCCTCCAGCCGCGCCTGCGTCCGCTCCGGGTCCGCGTCGGTCATGGCCTGGAGCAGCGCCGAGCACATCACGCCGGGGGCGGCGTAGGAGTCGAAGACGAGGCGGGACCCGGTCCCGGTGGCGAAGGCGACGTCGGCCTCGTCGGCGAGCGGCCCGAGCGCCAGGTCGGTGATCAGGGCGACCTTGAGTCCGGCGCCCCGCGCGACGCGGACGGCCGTCAGGGTCTCCTGGGCGTGCCGGGGCATGGAGAACGCCAGCACCCAGGTGCCGCCCGCCTCCCGGGACTGCAGCAGCGCGTCGTAGGCCACGCTGCCGCCGCGGGTCACCAGCCGGACGTCGGGGTGGATCCGCCGGGCGGCGTAGGCGAAGTACTCGGCGAGCGAGACGGAGATGCGCAGGCCCAGGACGGTCAGCGGCGTGGACGAGGACAGCTTGCGGCCGATGTCGATCACCAGGTTCGGGTCGGCGAAGTCCCGCCGCAGGTTCTCCAGGTTCTCGATCTCGGCGTCGACCGCCGCCTGCAGCTCGTTGCCCTGGTTCTCCTCGGCCGGCCCGCCGGCGAGGGTGCCGAGCGCGATCGACTGGAGCTTCTCCCGCAGCGCCGGGTAGCCGCTGAAGCCGACCGCGGACGCGAACCGCGTCACCGAGGGCTGGCTCACCCCGACCCGGTCCGCGAGATCGGTGATCGACAGGAACGCCGCCTCGGTGATGTGCTCGATCAGGTACTGGGCGATGCGCCGCTGGCCGGGGGACAGCCGGGGCCGGTCGAAGAGCGTTCTGAGCTGGGCGGACGGGGAGACCTCCGCTTCCGGGGCGGCCTTCCCCGAGGTGATCGCGGATGCCTGTGCGCGTGCCTGCTGCGGCGATGGCACCGGTGCGCCTCCTTCGTCTCCCGGGAACGTTCAACATAGCTCACGCACCGTGGTGACCAGGGATTCTTCGCGGGAGCACATGAGGTGCCCGGCGGGTGGATACCCGGGCGCCGGGCGGGAACCCGCCGCCGCAGAAGATCCCCTACGACGCGCGAGGAGCCACGGACATGACCGTCCCCGAGGAGAACCGGCCGAAGACCCAGACGACCGACGAGGTCCTGGAACAGCACGACGAGAACCGGAACCGGCCGCCGGGCGCGACCGGCCGCACCATGCGCGAGGCCCTGGAGGAGGCCGAGGTGCGCCCCGACGACTACGACGAGCGGTAGGACACCCACCCCCGGGGCCGCCGCAACCGGCCCACCCCGACCGAACCGACGACGTTTCCGGCAGGTGATGACCGCATGGGCGCCCTGAGTGCGCTGGAAGAGACCCTGGAGAGCCGATGGGAGGCGCTGTGGGCGCGGGTCCGCGACAAGGAACCGGTCGAGGTCCTCGACGCCCTGCGGCGCGAGTGCGACGACAACGCCGTGGTGTGCGGTGAGGGCCGCGTCATGGTCCCCAACGCCTACGACGTGGAACTGCCCGACGACGTGCACGAACACCTGACCCGCACCGGCATCGACGTGGGCCAGGCCCTCACCGACAGCCTCTCCCGCCACGCGGACCGCCGCGGCTACGAGTGGGCGGGCCCCCTGGCGGTGCATGTGGCGAGGTGCCCCGAGGTCCCCAACGGCCGCTACCGGGTGGCCAGCCGGGTGATGCCCAACGTGAGCACCGACGGCTTCTTCCACGCCGCGCACTGATTCGGGGACGTTCAGCTGCGATAGATCGTGATCGAGTGCCCGACGTGCTCGACGGGGCGGCTGCCGCCGATCAGTTCGGCCAGCCGCCCCGTGGCCTTCGCCGCCGCGGAGTCGGACACCACCAGCAGCCCCCGCACCGCGTCGGCCGGCACGCGCCGGGGATCCTCGGCCCGGATGCCGTAGAACCCCGGCACGCCACTGCCCTTGTAGACGAGCCACACCCGCTCACCCGCGTACCCCTCCCGCAGCCGCTCCGCGAGCCGCCCGAGATCCTGCCCCCAGTCCACGTTCGAGTCGTGCAGCCACTCCCGTGCCCTGTCCGGCCCCCCGAACGCCTCGTTGGAGTACGGCAGGTAGAAGGGGAACGTCCGCACCGAGCTGACCCCGACGAGCGCCACCAGCACGGCGACCCCGGCCGGCACCCACCGTCGCCGCGCCACGAGCAGGCACCCCGCCGCCACCGCGAGGAACAGCGGCAGGAACACGGCGTACCGGGTCCCGAGATCCCGCGCCCCCTGCATGGCCGCCGCCAACAGCACCAGGGGAGCGGCCAGTACATAAGGAGCGGCAGGCCGCAGCCGGCGCACCGCGACCACCGCCGCGACACCCCCGGCCCACAGCGCCAGCATGCCCAGCGGCGTCTTCACCAGCAGCGCGGCCGGCAGGTAGTACCAGAGCGAGCCGTCGTACAGCCGGCCGAACAGAAAGCCCTGCCACGGCCGGTTCTCCAGCCCGAACTGCACACGCATCCCGTCCCGGTAGGCCTCCGGGAACGGCAGCAGCTGGACGAGCAGACCCCGCATCCCGCGCACCACCGGCACATGCTGCTCCGGAGTCCAGCGCAGCCGGGGATCGACGACCAGATAGGCGACCCACACGACCGCGATCGCGGCCAGGGCCACCGCGCCCGCCCCGGCCACCGCACGCACCAGGCGCCGGCCGCCCCCGCATCCGCGCCGCACCGACACCCCGGCCAGCAGCATCAGCACCGGAACGGCGGGCAGCATACTCATCTTCGTGGCCGACGCGGCGCCCAGCGCGATCCCCGCGAGCGGCACGTACAGCCGGGGCCTGCGGCGCGCCCGCCACACCAGCCACGCCGACGTCAGCGCGAACCCGGCGGCGGGCACGTCGAGCGTGGCGAGCGAGCCGTGCGCGATGACGTCGGGGGAGAAGCAGTACAGGGCGAGCGCGGCCAACCCCGCTGCGGGCCCGGCCAGTTCACGGGCGAAGGCGAACACCACCAGCCCGAACAGCAAGGTCAGCGCGATCACCGGAAGGCGGGCCCACAGCATCAGCCGCCAGGGATCGTTGCCCGACTCGTAGAGCAGGTGCCGGCCCAGCCGGCCCTGGTCCCCGGTGAAGGACGCGTCGACGTGCGGAGCCGCGAGGGCGACACCCGCGCCGATGACCAGCTTGCCGAGGGGCGGATGCTCGGGGTTGTGGCGCAGCCGGTGCTCGTGCGTGTACTCGGCGGCCGCGCCGACGTACACCGGTTCGTCGATCGTCGGCGTCTGCCGCACCGCGGCCGTCACCATCGCGACGGCCATCTGCGCGAGCAGCAGGACCACGAGGAGCGGCACCGGCCACCGCCTGACGGAACGCCGCTCGGCCCCGGAAGGTGCCGGAGGCGGGAGCGGCCGCGGGACGGCGGGAGCGGTCCGGAGGTCCCTCATGGACCCACTCTGCATCAGCCCCCGCCGCGCACGGCGTCACCGCCGCACGAGTCGCACCGACAGCCCGTCAGCCGTGTGGACGGGCACGGCCCGCAGCGTCGCCGAGTCCAGCTCGACCCGGTCGAACCGGCCGCGCACCTGCGGGGCCGACAGCACCGGGACGGTCGTCCCGGCGACCGGCGGACGCTCGGTGTCGAGCCGCAGCGACAGCACGCTGCCCCCGCCGAGCAGGACGCGCCGGCTCACCGTGAGGGCCGGGCCGTGGTCCTTGCGCAGCAGCAGCTCCAGCGTCGACCCGCCCTCCTGGACGTAGCAGCCGCGCACCCGCAGCACCTGGTCCGCGCGGAGCGTGCCGCCCGCCACCCGGACGTCGCCCCGGCCCAGGGCGTCGGCGGAGGCGGCGACCAGCGTGCCGGCCTCGACGACCGTCCCGCCGTGGTAGCGGTTGTGGCCCGTCAGTGTGAGCGTGCCCGTGCCCCGCTTGGTCAGCCCGCCGTCGCCCTCGATGTCGTTGCGCCAGCTGTCGGACGCGTGGAAGCCGCCGGCCGCCGCGTCCAGCGTCACGGTCACGTCCCGGTCGAAGGCGCCGTAGCCGTCCGCCGCGGCGAACAGGTTCAGCCGGCCCCACTGCTCGAAGCCGTCCAGCAGGACGTACCCGGAGGGCAGCGCGGTCGTGCGCAGCACTTCGCGCCGCTGGTCCGCGGTCAGGTACGGCAGCCGCGTCTCCAGCAGCACCTCCGCGCCCTTGGGCACGGTGAGCGGGTCCTTGCGGCCCCGGCGGGGCAGGACGTAGGTCAGCCGGGGCCCGACCGCACGGGCGTTGGCCTCGCGGTCGGCGTAGGCGTCGCCGGCGTCCGCGTGCGCGTAGGCGTGGAGCGTGTCGGCGGTCGTGCCGGTCTGCCGCGTGAAGTAGTCGAGGGCCTGGGCGCGGGCCGCCGCCTTGAGCTCGGCGTTCGCCGGGTCGGCCAGTGTCGCGGCGGTCAGCGCGGTGGCCATGACCCGGCCGCCGATGACGTCGACGGTGGAGTGCATGCCCGCCATGATCCGGGTGTGGCTGAGCTCGAACGCGCGCGTCACCAGCTCCTGGAACCGCTCGGGCACCGCGTACGCGAAGGCCAGTGCGGCCAGGTGGAAGGCGTTGGTGTGCCCGCTGGGGAAACCGCCGTCCTCCTCCGCGTTCTCGGAGCGCTGGCGCAGCAGCTGCGGGGCGACGACCACCCGCGAGTCGTACACCGGGTAGCCGAGGGCGTCCTTCTGCCCGGTGTCGACGACCTCGCTGTCCTCGTTCATCCGCCACGGACGCGGGTACTGGAAGGCGAACTTGGCCGGGTTGCCCGAGGCGAACGGGCCGCGCACGGTGTCGACCAGCTTCGCGACCCTGCCCAGCTCCGAGTCGTAGGAGCCCGCGCCGAGCGCGGAGCCGGCCGGGGCGTCGGCGGGCAGGGTGTCGCTGATCTTCCCGGGGGGCGTGCCGTCCGGGGCGCCGGTGATCGACGTGACCGCCTTGGCGCCCGCCTTGTAGAGGTCGGCGAGCGGGCCGAGCCCGGCGATCATGGCGTAGCTCTGGTGCTGGCGGTCGTAGAGGAACGCCTCCTTCGCCTGGTCCTCGGTGCGGGCCTGGGTGACGCGGGCGCAGTAGCGCATGTTGGCGCGCAGCACCTCGCGGTCCAGGACGTGGCCGGTGTCCCAGGCGTCGCCGGTCTTCCAGACCTTGGTCATGCCGCCCAGGATCCGGACGACCGCGTTGGTCTCGGGCGTCTGGTTCGTCAGGACGTTCGACTTGTAGTCGTCGACGAACGCGGCGAAGCCCGTGGCCGCCTTCGCGTCCGCGGCGGCCGGCCAGGTGACGAAGGCCGGAGCGGCGAGCACGCCCGCCGAGGCCCCGAGGGAGATCTTGAGGAAGCCCCGCCTGTTGACGGCGGTGGCGGTGCGGTGCCCGGCTGGTGACGGCATGGGTGCGCCTCTCTTGAGTTCTGCCAAGGGGTACTGCTGCGCGAGCTTCGGCCGTGCGGCCGGGGTGACGAGCGAAGATCTACGGCCGTGCCGTGACCCTTCGGAGAGGGTCCGGCCACGGAACGGTGTCCGGTGCGTGAACGGCGGCCGCCGGGCTCACCGGAGGGACCGGGCCAGCGCCACCGCGCCCTCGACCGGCGGCACGCGCAGGGGCTGCGGCCGGGCCTGGGGCAGGGCTTCGGCGAGCGCGTGGGTGAACGCCTCGTACAGCGCGGGCTGGGCGAGCACCGTGCCGCCCGCCACCACCACGTCGTCCACCGCGACCCCGCGGGCGGCGAGCCGGACGACGAGCGCGGCGAGCGCCCGGCCGCCGTCGGCGATCACACCCCGGGCGAGCGGCGAGCCGGCCTCGGCTGCCGCGAACACGACGGGGGAGCGGCGGCCCCACTCGGCGGACACGTCCGTGGCCGCCTCCAGCGCCGCGCCGAGCGCGGGCACCTCGGCCACGCCGAACGCCTCGACCAGTCCGGCCGCCAGTGCGTCGGGCTCCTCGCCGCGGTCGTGCGCCGCCCAGACGGCCCGCGCGGCCTCGCGGACGAGTCCGGCGGCGCCGCCCTCGTCGCCGAGCACCGCGCCCCAGCCACCGACCTGGACCGGGTCGCCGTCGGGCAGCCGCCCCACCGCGACCGAACCGGTACCGGCCACCAGGCCGACGCCCTTGTCCAGCCCGGCGGCCGGGACGAGCAGCTCGGCGTCGCCCACGACCAGCGCGGGCACCCCCAGCCGCTCCTGGAGAGCGGCGCGGATGCCCGCGCACTGGCGTGGCGTCTCACAGGCGTGACCGCCCACGGCGACGGCCGACGGGCGGGTGCCCGCCGGCAGGGCGTCGTGGATCAGCGCGGCCAGCCAGTCGGCGGCGGCCCCGGGGTCGTGCGGCCGCCAGCCCGTGCTGCTGCGGACACGGTCGGTGACGGTTCCGCCGCCCGCGAGGGCGCGCAGCTGGGTCTTGGTGCCGCCCACGTCGATGCCGACCACGGAGGGCGTGGTGTCCTGCACGGGTCCTCTTTCGTCGGTGCGCGGTCACGTCGAACGGCAGGCGAACCGTGCGTCGGACCACGGCGGTTGAAGAGGTAGGGAAGCCCCGGGACGGGCTTCTGCGGGCCACGGCAGGCGAGTACCGTGAAGTTCGTTAGGAAGTTAACTAACGAAGTAGGGTGCGTCAAGAGGCACGGAATTCCCGGTGCCGCGCCACCCTTGCGGCCGCCCTGCTCGGCCGCAGCACGACCTGGGGAGACCATGCGCCTGAGTGAGAGTGCCCGTGTGGTGTTCGACGTACTGGCCGGGGCGGGCACGGCGACCCGGCCCCAGCTGGCGGCCGGTGCGGGCCTTTCCAAACCGACCGTCTCCACCGCCGTGGCCGAACTGGAGGCCGTCGAGCTCGCCGCCCACTCCGGGCGGGCCTCCGGCTCCACCGGCCGCAGCGCCGCCGTGTACCGGCTGGGCCCGGCCGCCGGCGCCGTGCTCGCGGTCGACCTGGGGCCCGCCAAGACGCGGGTGCGCGCCTGCGCCCTGGACGGCACCCTGCTCGCCGAGGGCACCGGCTCCCGGCCCGAGGCCGCCGACACCGTCCGCAAGGTCCTCGACGCGCTGCCCGCCGGAGCCCCGCTGCGAGCCGTCGTCGTCGCCGTCGGAGACGTCACCACCCGCGACCGGGAGGGCGCCGGGGAACGCCCCGCGACCGCCAAGGCCGGCCCCGTGTTCGACGCCATGGCCGTCGCCCTGCCCGAGGGCGTCCCCGTCCACCTGGAGAACAACGTCAACTGCGCCGCCCTCGCCGAACTGCACGAGGGCGCCGCCGTCGGCCGCGAGACCTTCGGCTACCTCCGCATCGGCGTGGGCATCGGCCTCGCCGTCGTCATCGGCGGCCGGGTGCTGCGCGGCGCGAACGGCGCCGCCGGTGAGGTGGCCCGGCTGCCCTACCCCTGGGACGACGACCGCGCCCCGCGCCACGAGGGGCTGGAGCAGCGCATGGGCGCGCGCACCCTGCTGCGCAGGGCGGCCGAGGCCTGGCGGGACGGCGACGGGCCCCGCCCGCGCACCGCGGAGCGGCTGCTCGCCCTCTCCGGGCGGGGGCATGCCACGGCCCGGGCCGTGGTCGACGCGCACGCCGCCGACGTGGGCCGGCTCGCCGCCGCCGTGGCCGCCGTACTGGACCCGGGGCTGATCGTGCTGGGCGGCGGCACCGGAGCGGATCCGCAGCTCCTGCCCGGTGTGCGCGCCGAGCTGGCCCGGCTGAGCTGGCCCACCGAGGTGGTCAGCAGCGTCGTGGGGGACACCGGGACGGTGGCGGGCGCCAGCAGGCTGGCCGTGGCCCATGGAATTCAAACCGTGACCGGAGCTGTGCGGGCGAAGCATTGACGGGTGCGCCATCGGTCTGCCAATGTCCGGACAAGCGCTTTCTGAGTCGGTCGGGACACCGACTCCGGGTGAGCCTCCCGCTCGTACGCGAAGTACGGCAGCCGCACGAGGGCGAGCTTGTGCGACGTCGGCCGTCATGGCCGGGGACCCCACCCGTCAGGGCGACGCGGCCGGGCGAGGCCGTGCCCCCGGAAAGCGAAACTTCCCCCAAAACGCACCTGTGCCGCCTCGGCTGGCGCCGTGCTTCTTCCGCTACGACGAAAAGGGACTGAAGATGACCAGTCTGGGTGTACGGCGCTCCCGCCGGCTCGGCCACGGCGGCATACGCCGCGTTGTTCCCCTCGCTGCCGTCGCCACGGCAGGTGCCCTCCTGCTCTCCGCCTGCGGCGGCTCGGACTCGGGCTCGGGCGGGACGTCCAAGTCGCTGACGTTCTGGATCTCCACGGTTCCGGGGCAGGACGCGGGCTGGAAGAAGATGGTGGCGGAGTACAAGAAGGAAACCGGCGTCAAGGTCAACCTCGTCAACATCCCCTACGACGGCTACGACGCGAAGCTGCGCAACGCCGCGCAGGCGAACTCCCTGCCCGACGTGGCGGCGGTGCCGAAGCTGGACCCGATCTGGGCGAACAAGCTGATCGACCTCGGCCCCATCGCCAACAAGAAGAGCAACAAGATCAACAAGAACTTCATCGCCAAGGACTCGTCCGGGAAGGTGCTGTCCATCCCCTCGGACATCACCGCGTCCGGCCTGTTCATCAACAAGTCGCTCTTCGAGAAGGCCGGCGTCTCCTTCCCGACCTCGCCGCAGAAGACCTGGACCTGGACCGAATTCGTCAAGGCGGCGGACAAGGTCCGGGAGAAGACCGGCGCCAAGTACTCCCTCACCTTCGACCAGTCGCCGTCCCGGCTCCGCGCCATGGTGTACGAGCTCGGCGGGAAGTACGTCCACGCCGACTCCTCCGGCAAGTTCTCGGTGGACGCCGCGACCCGGAAGGCCGTGAAGCGCTTCGTCGCGATGAACGACGACAAGACCATGCCGAAGTCGGTGTGGACCAGCGGCGCCGACCCGTCCGCCATGTTCCAGAGCGGTGACGTGGTCGCCTACTGGTCCGGTGTGTGGCAGGTGCCCGCCTTCGCGGAGAGCATCAAGAAGTTCGAGTGGGCGAGCGTCCCCACCCCCGCCGAGCCGGTGCAGGCCAGTGACGTCAACAGCGGCGGCATGATGGTCGGCTTCAACAACAACGGAGCCGCGGCCACCGCCACGGAGAAGTTCATCTCCTGGCTGTACGAGCCGGCCCACTACCAGGCGCTGTGCGAGGCGTCCGGGTTCCTGCCCGTCGAGAGCGGTCTGACCCCGAAGTACCCCTTCAAGTCCGAGGCGGCGCAGGCGGCGTTCAAGCTCTACAACGAGTCGATCCCGCTGTACGCCCCGATCTCCGGCTACTTCAACACCGCGCAGACGAACTGGGTGCTGAAGGGCAAGAGCCTCACCGAGGACCCGACCAAGACGGAGCTCGGCAAGGCGATCAACGGCCAGCAGTCGGCCGACAAGGCGCTGGACAACATCGTGGCCGGCTACAACCAGCAGGTCGGCGGCTGAGCGCAGGCCGACAGGCCCGGGCGGCGGCGTCTCGACACCGCCGCCCGGCCTCGGGGCCACGCGATGCCGGGCTCACGCCCCTGAGCCCACAGGAACCCATTCCACCAGCACGGAGTCAGGAAGATGACCAAACGCGCCCCGGACGTGTCCGCGAGCCCGCCCAGGAGACGCAGTAAGTACACCCTTGCGCCGCTCGTCCTCATCGCGGCCAACGTCGTGCTCTTCGCGCTGTTCTTCCTCTGGCCGGCGGTGATCGGGCTCGTCTACTCGTTCACGAACTACACGGGCGTGGGGGCGTTCCAGTTCATCGGACTGGACAACTACCAGCGCCTGTTCGGGGACTCCACCTTCTTCGACGCGCTGACCCGGACGCTGCTGTACACCGTGCTCTTCGTCCCGCTGAACTTCGTGTTCTCGCTGCTCATCGCCAACGTGCTGGTGAGCAGGCACGCCAAGGGCGTGTCGGTGGCCCGCGTCTTCTTCTTCATCCCGTGGCTGCTGTCGCCCATCGTCGTGGGTGTGCTGTGGCGGTGGCTGTTCGGCGAGAACTTCGGACTGGTCAACTACCTCATCGAGAAGTTCGGCGGAAGTGCCGTCCCGTGGCAGTCGAACGCGGACCTGTCGCTGCTGGTCGTGGTGGTCGCGGCGTCCTGGGCCTGGACGGGCTTCTCGATGCTGCTGTTCATCGCGGCGATCAAGAACGTACCGGTCTCGTACTACGAGGCGGCATCGCTCGACGGCGCCGGTCCGTGGCGCCAGTTCATGAGCATCACCCTGCCGAGCATCGCGCCCACGTCCTTCATCGTGATCCTGCTCAACACGATCCACGCGATGAAGGAGTATCCGCTGTTCGCCTCCCTCAACAACGGCGGACCCGGGACGTCGAACAACCTGCTTGTCCAGTACATCTACCAGACCGGCTTCAAATCGGGCCAGATCGGCTACGCGAGCGCCGCGTCGTTCGTGCTCATGCTCATCCTGATGGCCGTCGCGATCATCCAGCTGGTCGTCAACCGGCGGGTGGAGAACCGATGACAACCACAGACATGCCACGCAAGGTCGACGCCGGGCCCGGAGGGGCGGTTCCCGGGAAGCGGGTGCGCGGCGCGGCGAGCGGCGGGCTCCGGCGCGCGGTGCCCGCGACGACACTGCTGTGGGTCCTGGCCGCCGTCTACGGATTTCCGGTGCTGTGGTTCGTCCTCAGCTCCTTCAAACCGGCGGGAGACCTGTTCTCCTCGCTGGCGCCGTTCCCGGACGACCCCACCCTGTCGGGCTACAAGGCGGCGTGGGACGGCGCCAACTTCTCCCAGTACTTCCTCAACACGACCATCGTGTGTGTGATCTCGACGATCCTCACGGTGGGAGTCAGCTGCTGCACCGGATACGCGCTGGCCAAGTACGACAACCGGTGGCTGAAGGTCTTCTTCGTCGGCATCCTGGCCACCACGATGCTGCCCTCCGAGGTCATGCTCGCCCCGCAGTTCCTGGTGGTCCGCGACCTCGGCCTCTACAACTCGCTCGCCGGCATCATCCTCCCGGCCGTGCTCACCGCGACCGGGTGCTTCATGTTCCGCCAGTTCTTCCTGACGGTCCCCGACGAGCTCATCGAGGCCGCCCGCATCGACGGGGCGCGTGAACTGTCGATCTTCCTGCGGATCATGGTGCCGGTCTCCCGGCCCATCATGCTGACGCTCGCCATCCTGTCGTTCCAGTGGCGCTGGAACGACTACATCTGGCCGCTGCTGATGCTCAACGACCCCAGCAAGTTCACCGTGCAGATCGGCATCCAGAGCCTCGTCGGCGCGCAGAACATCAACTGGTCGGTGGTGCTCGGCGGATCGGTCATCTCCATGATCCCCTTGATCGTCGTCTTCCTGGTGTTCCAGCGTTACGTCATGAACGCCGACATCAACGCCGGACTGAAGGACTGACCCACCCGTGCATCTCCCCCACCAGCGCGGCCCGTTGCACGACCTCGCGGACACCCCGGAGGCGTACGACGCCGTCCTCGCGGACGTCACCGAGCAGGCCCTCGCCCGCATGACGCCCGAGGGCAACCTCGAACACCCCGACTGCGTCGACGACATCGGCGACACCTCCCTCGGCATCACCTCCCTGCTCGCCCTCGCCTGGCAGCGCACCAAGGACCCGCGGCTGCCGGAGGCGGTACGCCGCAGTCTCGCCTTCCACCTGAGGGAGCGGGTCTACACCGAGGACAACCCGGGCTACCCCAACCTGCGGGTGCGCGACTCCGGGCTGCCGTACGCCCGGTACACCCTGGCGGCCGGCGCCCACCCCATCGGCGACTGGCCGAGCACGGTGTGGGCCCTGCTCCAGGCGGTGAACCTGCTGGACCTGGCCGACGGCCTGATCGACGACGGACAGCGCGCGGAACTGCTGGAGGTGGCCCACGGCTACTGGCGCTGGCTGACCGAGGCCACCTTCTTCAACCCGCAGGAGGCCGGCAACCAGGCCATCGGCTGCGTCGTCGGCGGCCTGATGCTGGCCCGGCACCTGCCGCCCGCGCAGGGCGACGCGGTACGGCGCGAGGCCCTGCGGCTCTACAGGGACGAGATCCGCGCCCACCGCGTCGCCGACCGCGGTGCCCTGCTGCCGCCCGAGCACGGCGGCGCCTACGACAACAACTACGGCCCGATCTCCCTGTCCTTCCTCGCCCAGGCCCACCGGGTCAGCGGCGAGGAGGTCTTCGCCGAGGACGGCGACGCTCTCGCCCGCTACATCGACGCCCGCCTCACGGGCGGCGGCTTCGACAACGGCGGCCCGCGCTACAGCGAGCAGCACTCCGCCTTCGAGTCGGTGCTGGGCCTGCGCTACTTCGGCGCCCGCATCGGCTCCGACCTCGGCCGCTACCGGGGCGACAGCCGCTGGGCGCGGCACGCGTGCAAGGCGGACGGCGGCGTCGACGGCCACTTCGCGTGGATGCTGGTCTGGCAGATCCAGGACACCACGCGCTGGCACCGCACGCCCTCGACGGCTCCGGCCCGCCACCAGCTGCGCGCGGGGTCGGTGTCGGTGGCCTTCGACACCCACATGACCCCGTCGCTGATCGAGGCGGCCGGCACGTACTACCTCCCGGCCGCGGTCAACCGCCAGCACGGCTTCGGCCCGGTCGCCGACGGCTTCCTGCTGTGCCGCCCGATGGGCGAGGTCCGCGTCCGGGACGTGACCGCCGACGGCCTGACGGCGAAGCTGGTCACCAAGCCGGTCGTCGGCCGCGACCACGTCCTGCGCCACGTGCGGTCCCTGTACGTCACCGACGGCACCACGCTCTGGACGACGGTCGCCGTGGAACGCCTCCCGGGCACGCCGTACCTGCTCGCAGGTCTGCCGTACGCCACCGACGACGGCGACCGCGTCCGCAGGACCGCCGAGCCGAGGGTCACGGCGGCGGGCGCCCTCCGCCTGACCCACCCGGCCTCCGGCGACCCGCACCACTTCGACGCCCGCGCGTCCGTCACCCAGGAGCAGGCGGCCTTCGCCCTGGCCGCCGACCCGCGCGGCTACGGCAACCCCGACGAGGGCTGGCGCCACCTGGTCGCCTCGACCGCCCTGGAGGCCGAACCGGCCCCCGGCGCGCCCGCGGACCTGCACGTCTTCGCGGTCCGCTACGGCCCGGGCGACGACGCCTTCACACCGGCGTTCGTGCGCGAAGGGGCAGCTCTCCGGGTCCGCACCGAGGCCTTCACGGCGGTGATCGGCGACCCGGCGGGCGACGCGCACGCGGAACCGGAACTGACGCTCTCCACCTGAGGGCGGCTCACCCGTTGCGCTGCGGCGGATGGGGCGGCCACGGCCCGAGAGCGGGCAGCCCCTCCGCCGCCACGGGCGACGCGGCGGGGGTGCGTCCGGCCAGCCAGGCGGCCAGGTCGCGCACCCGCCCGGTGACCACCGGGCCGGACCCGTCGCCGGCGGACCATTCCCGGGACACGTCCCCGGCGCGCACGCGCGTGCCGTCCGGCAGCCGGCACAGCAGGAAGTCGATGGCGTGGCAGGCCAGTTCCACGGGCCAGTCCGCCGGCCGGACGCCCAGGTCCAGGTCGACCATGTGGATCCACGCCTCACGCCAGCGGGCGTGGACCGTCGCGGAGAGGTCCGCGTCGCGGAAGGTCACCGGGCGGCCCCAGTCCGCGTCGTCGAGACGCCCCCAGACCGCCTCCAGTTCGGCCGTGCGCGCGGCGAGCGCGGCCCGGTGCTCGGCGGCGCTGCGCCCCGCGCCCGCCTCGATGATCGCGTTGCGCTCCTCGACTCCGCCGTCGTAGGCGGGCACGAGTTCTCCCCGCAGGGCGTGTTCCGCGAGCCGGGCGAACATGCGGGCGTTGTCGGTGAGATGGGCCAGGACGTGCCCGCGCGACCAGGACGGAAGGGCGGACGCGGCACGGACCTGCTCGTCGTCGAGCGGGGCGACGAGACGCGCCAGCGCCCGGTGGGCTTCGATCACGTCGGCCACGGGAGGTCGCATGAGCCGCCCCGCTAGACGTCGCTCGCGGGTGCCTGGGCCGCGAGCTCCTCGAGAGGCGCCCCGCTGAGCCGGCACACCTTCCACTCGTCCAGGAGCTCCGCGCCGAGCGACTTGTAGAAGCCGATCGCCGGCTCGTTCCAGTCGAGCACCCACCATTCGAACCGGTCGTAGCCGTGGCGCCGGCAGAGCGCGGCGAGGGACGCGAGCAGCGCCCTGCCGTGTCCGCCACCGCGCGCCGAGGGCCGTACGTACAGGTCCTCCAGATGCATGCCCCGCGTCCCCGTCCAGGTCGAGAAGCGCGGGAACCACAGGGCGTACCCCGCGGCCTCGCCCGTCTCGTCGTCCTCGGCGATCAGCGCGAAGGCGGCCGGATGAGCCCCGAACAGCGCCTCGCGCAGCTGCTCCTCGGTGGCCCGGGCCTGCTCCACGGCCCGTTCGTACGCGGCGAGTTCACGGATCATCGTCCGGATCTCGGGGATGTCGTTCACGGTGGCTGACCTGATCATGCGTTCGATCATGCCTCATCGCCGCGGAGCGGGGAAACGTTCCGGTAGCGCCTGCCCCGGCACCACCAGGTCCGCCCGGTCCCGGGTCGCGGCGACCAGCTCGGCGTTGCGCTCGTCCGAGCGCAGCACCCACTCCACCGCCTCCCGGTGGGACTTGCCGAACTGCTCGTGCCGGGCGACCAGCCGGCGGACGCGCTCGCCCTCCGGGAGTTCGCAGAACCACACCTCGTCGAGGCGGGAACGGACCCGGGCCCAGGCGCCGGTCTCCAGCAGCAGGTAGTTGCCCTCCGTGACGACCAGCCGGACCGTCGGCGGCACCGGGATCGCCCCCGCGATCGGCTGCTCCAGGACGCGCTCGAAGCCGGGCGCGTAGACCGTGTCGTCGTCCGCCTGGGCGCGCAGCCGCCCGAGCAGCGCCGCGTACCCGGCCGCGTCGAACGTGTCGGGCGCGCCCTTGCGGTCCCGGCGGCCGAGCCGCTCCAGTTCGGCGTCGGCGAGGTGGAAGCCGTCCATCGGGACGTGCGCCACCCAGGGGTCGCCGGTTCCGTTCAGCTCCCGCACCAGATGCTCGGCGAGCGTCGACTTGCCCGCGCCGGGGCTGCCGGCGATGCCGAGGATCGCGCGTCGGCCGTCCCGCGGGAGGGCCCGGGCGCGCCGGACGAGGTCGTCGAAGGTGAGCGGCACACAGCCGAGTGTGTCACCCTGCGCCCAGGACCGTCCGGCACGGGGGAGAAAGGAGCCGCACCGTGTCCGACGACGAAACACGGATCCGCGCGTTGATCACCCACTGGGCCGAGTCCGTCCACCGGGGCGACCTCGACGGCGTCCTCGCCGACCACGCCGAGGACCTCGTCATGTACGACGTCCCGCCGCCCCACGAGGGCATCCACGGACTGGCCGCCTACCGCGCCGCGTGGCCGCCGTTCTTCGAGTGGCAGGCCCAGGGCGCGCGCTTCGAGATCGACACCCTCGACGTCACCGCCGGCGCCGACACCGCCTACGCCCACGCGCTGCTGCGCTGCGGCACCCCCGAGGAACTGGCCGAACGCCCCACGCTGCGCCTGCGCCTGACGTTCGGCCTGCGCAAGGAGCACGGCCGCTGGCTGGTGGCGCACGAGCACCACTCCTTCCCGCACGACTGAGCCGCCCCGTCGCGGTGAGTGTGGCGTGCGCCACTCACTGGACGGGCCCGGTCTGGGAACCGGACCTGTATGACGCAGCTCGGCCTACCCGACGACATCCACGCCTGCCTCTTCGACCTCGACGGCGTCGTCACCCGGACGGCCGTCGTGCACGCGGCCGCCTGGAAGGAGATGTTCGACGCCTTCCTGCGCGACCGGGACGGCGAGGACTTCCGGCCGTTCGACGCGGCCGACTACGACGAGTACGTCGACGGCCGGCCGCGCGCCGACGGCGTGCGCACCTTCCTCGCCTCCCGCGGCATCGACCTGCCCGACGGCGACCCGGACGACCCACCCGGCGCCGGGACGGTGCACGGCCTCGGCAACCGCAAGAACGAGCTGGTCCTGGAGAAGATCCGCACCGACGGCGTCGAGGCCTACGAGGGCACCCTGCGCTACCTGGAGGTGGTCCGCGCCCACGGGCTGAGCACCGCGATCGTCTCCTCCAGCGCCAACTGCCGCGACGTACTGCGCTCGATCGGCGCCGAGCACTTCTTCGACGTGCGGATCGACGGCGTGGTCGCCGCCCAGCGCGAGCTGCCCGGCAAACCGCACCCCGACACCTTCCTGGCCGCCGCCGAGGACCTCGGCGTCGAACCGGCCCGGTGCGCCGTCTTCGAGGACGCCCTCGCCGGCATGGACGCGGGCCGCGCGGGCCGGTTCGGCTACGTCGTCGGAGTCGACCGCGTCGGGCAGGGCGACGCCCTGTACGCGCACGGCGCAGACATCGTGGTGAAGGACCTCGCCGACCTGGGGGAGACCAAGTGATCGCACAGCGGGCGTACGGCGTCGAACCCTGGACCGTGCGCGAGACGGAGCTCGACCTGGACGTCCTGGCCCAGAGCGAGTCCGTGTTCGCCCTGTCCAACGGCCACGTCGGCTGGCGCGGCAACCTCGACGAGGGCGAACCCCACGGCCTGCCCGGCTCCTACCTCAACGGCGTCCACGAACTGCACCCGCTGCCCTACGCCGAGGCCGGCTACGGCTATCCCGAGTCCGGCCAGACGTCGATCAACGTCACCAACGGCAAGGTGCTGCGCCTCCTGGTCGACGACGAGCCGTTCGACCTGCGCTACGGGCGGCTCGTCACCCACGAGCGCACCCTGGACCTGCGCCGGGGCGTGCTGGAGCGGGTCTGCGAGTGGACCTCCCCGGCCGGCTCGACCGTCCGGGTGCGCTCCACCCGGCTGGTCTCCCTCACCCAGCGGGCGATCGCCGCCGTGGCCTACGAGGTGGAGCCCGTCGACAGCCGGACCCGGGTCGTCGTCCAGTCGGAGCTGGTCGCCAACGAGAGCCTGCCCGAGCCGGACGGCGACCCGCGTGCCGCCCGGGCGCTGAAGTCGCCGCTGGAGCCGGAGGAGGACCTCGCCTCGGGCAGCAGGCTGCGCCTGGTCCACCGCACCCGCCGCAGCGGCCTCAGGGTCGCGGTCGCCGCCGACCACACCGTGACCGGCCCCGAACGGACCACCACGAGCAGCGAGAGCAACGTCGACGTCGCCCGGCTGACCATCACCTCCGTCCTGGAGCCGGGGGAGCGGCTGCGGGTGGAGAAACTGGTCGCCCACGGCTGGTCCGGCGCCCGCTCCCGGCCCGCGATGAGCGACCAGGTCGAGGCCGCGCTGGCGGCGGCCGCGCACAGCGGCTGGTGGGGCCTCCTGAAGGACCAGCGGGCCTACCTCGACGACTTCTGGGCGCGCGCCGACGTCGAGATCGACGGCGACGAGGAGATCCAGCAGGCCGTCCGCTTCGCCCTCTTCCACGTCCTGCAGGCCGGGGCCCGTGCCGAACAGCGCGCCATCCCCGCCAAGGGACTCACCGGCTCCGGCTACGACGGCCACGCCTTCTGGGACACCGAGGCGTTCGTCCTGCCGCTGCTGACCCACACCGCGCCGGACGCCGCCGCCGAGGCGCTGCGCTGGCGCCTCGACACCCTGCCCGCCGCCCGGGAACGCGCGGCCCAGCTCGGCCTGCGCGGCGCCGCGTTCCCCTGGCGCACCATCGAGGGCTCGGAAGGCTCCGCCTACTGGCCGGCCGGCACGGCGGCCTTCCACGTCGGGGCCGACATCGCCGACGCCGTGGTGCGGTACGTGGCGGTCACCGGCGACGAGGACTTCGAACGCGAGGTCGGCGTGGAGCTGCTGGTGGAGACCGCCCGCCTGTGGCGCTCCCTCGGCCACCACGACGACCGGGGCGTCTTCCACATCGACGGCGTCACCGGCCCCGACGAGTACAGCGCGATCGCCGACGACAACACCTACACCAACCTCATGGCCCGGGCGAACCTGCTGGCCGCCGCCGACGCCTGCAAACGCCACCCCGACGAGGCGGCACGGCTCGGCGCCGACGAGGAGGAGCGCGCCGCCTGGCGGGACGCCGCCGAGGCCGTGCACGTCCCCTACAACGACGAACTCGGCGTGCACGAACAGCACGCCGGCTTCACCCGCTACCAGCGCTGGGACTTCGAGCGCACGAGCCCGGACCAGTACCCGCTGATGCTCCACTTCCCCTACTTCGACCTGTACCGCAAGCAGGTGATCAAGCAGGCGGACCTGGTGCTGGCGATGTACACCTGCGGCAGCTTCTTCGAGGAGGCCTTCGACAACGACGCCGAGGAGCAGATCGCCCGCAACTTCGCCTACTACGAGCCGCTGACCGTGCGGGACTCCTCCCTGTCCGCCTGCGTCCAGGCCGTCATGGCCGCCCGGACCGGACACCTCGACCTGGCCTGCGCCTACACGGCCGAGGCCGCGCTGATGGACCTCGGCGACCTGGAGCACAACACCCGCGACGGACTGCACATCGCCTCGCTGGCCGGCACCTGGATGGCGCTGGTCGCCGGGTTCGGCGGCATGCGGTGCGCCGACGGCACCCTGCGGTTCGCCCCGCGCCTGCCCGAGCGGTACAGCCGGCTGGCCTTCACGGTCGGGTTCCTCGGCCGGTGCCTGCGCGTGGAGCTGACCGCCGGTCAGGCCACGTACACCCTGCGCTCCGGAGCGCCCCTGACGATCCGTCACCACGGCACCGAGCTGACGGTGAACCAGGACGCCCCCGTCACCCGGCCCGTCCCCCCGCCGGTCCCTCGCCCGGCCCCGAACCAGCCCCCGCACCGGGCCCCGAACACCCGCTGACCACCCAGTTCAGGTCACGCACTTGGCCGTATTCCACCCTGCATCGCCCCACCGCGCGGGTTAGCTTGGCCGTGTTTTACGATCATCCGGCTTTCAGCCCGACCGGGTGGGAGGTCGCAGCGTCCCTACGGCGCGTAGGGAAAGGGGTGGACGATGACCGACGGCGCGAACGCCATTCTCGTTCGTATGCGAAGACGCGAGCAGACCGGCGCGACGGGGACGGTCCGCAAGCGGCGCGGCGACCGGCCGCTCGCCGTACTGGCCGGCGTCTTCACCCTCGCCCAACTCCTCCTCGTCCGGCCCGTGCTGGGCCTCGGCTGGGACGAGATCGTCTACGTCAGCCAGGTCACCTCCCACCACCCGGCGGCCTTCTTCAGCGCCCCGCGCTCCCGCGGCGTCTCCCTGCTCGTCGCGCCCATCGCCTCCTGGTCGTCCTCCACGCCGCTGCTGCGCGTCTACCTCGCCCTGCTCTCCGGCCTCGCCCTCTACCTGGCCCTGCGCTGCTGGCGGGGCCTGTTCCCGACCCGCGTCCTGGTCGCCGGCGGCGCCCTCTTCGCCTCCCTGTGGGTGACCCTCTTCTACGGTCCGCAGGCCATGCCCAACTACTGGGTCGCGATCGGCGCCCTGGTCAGCGTGGGCTGCTTCCTGCGGGCCCGGGCGGAACGTTCCGCCCCGGCGGCCCTGTGGGGCGTCGCCGCGGGCGCCACGCTCATGGCGTTGATGCGGCCCACCGACGCCGTCTACGTGACGGTGCCGCTGCTCGCCCTCGCGCTGCTGCGCCGCCACTGGCGCCTGCTCCTGGTGCTCGGGGCGGGCCTCGCGGCGGGCGCCGTCCCGTGGGTGATCGAGGCGTACCTGGGCCACGGCGGCCTGGGGCAGCGGCTGTCGGAGGCCTCGCGCATCCAGGGCGGACTCGGCTGGCAGATCGCCGTCGACGACCAGCTGCGCAGCCTGGGCGGACGGGCCCTGTGCCGGCCGTGCACCGGGCCGATGCCCCATCCCGTGGTCACCGTCTGGTGGTTCGTCCTGCCCGTACTGGCCGGCCTCGGCCTGGTCGTCGCGGCCCGGGCCCGGCGCCTGGAGCGGACCCTGCTCCCGCTGGCCTGCGCCGCCACGGCCGCCCTGCCCTACCTGTTCATGATCGGCTACGCCGCGCCCCGTTTCCTCCAGCCGGCCTACGCCCTGCTCCTGATCCCGGTCGCCGACGCCCTGTGGCACCTGGTCAGGGCCCCCGGCGGGAAGTGGCGCCCGGTGGCCGCCGCGCTGGTCGCCCTCGGCCTGGCCGGGCACCTGGCGGTGCAGACCGCCGTCCTGGAACGCACCGTGTCCCGCAACACCGAGAGCCGCCGCGACTGGGACCGCACCGCCGGGGAACTGCACCGCCTCGGCGTCCGCCCGCCCTGCCTGCTCGTCGGGCACGAGGCCATCCCGATCGGCTACTACACCGGCTGCTCCTCGGGCGCGACCGCCGGCCACAACGAGAACACCACCCCCGGGGCCATCCTGCGCACCGCCGAGCGCCTCCCGGTCGCCCACATCGCACCGGCCGGCGGCACACCGCCCCGCTACGCCCGCACCTGGCCCGTCCACCGGATCTCGGACCTGGACGTCCGCGTCGCACCGCCGCCTCCCGGGGCAGGGTGACGGCGTCCGCGTTTCCCGCCCGTCCCGTTCAGGTAGGACACGCTTGACGGTCACGAACGAGGGGGGACGGACATGGCGTCGGGCGACCACGCGGGGCGGCTGGGGGAGGAGTTCTTCACTCCGGGCTCCTCGTCCTTCACGGAGTTCCTGGCGGCCCACCGCCCGGAGCTGCTGAGCACCCGCCGCGTCCTCCCGGACGGCGTCCGCGCCCAGGACGCCCCGCACGGCACGACCGTGCTGGCCCTGACCTACGGCGACGGCGTGCTGATCGCGGGGGACCGGCGGGCGACGATGGGCAACCTGATCGCGCGGCGGGACCTGGAGAAGGTGCACCCCGCCGACGACCACACCGCGGTCGCCTTCGCCGGCTCCGTCGGCCTCGCGCTGGACCTGGTGAAGCTCTACCAGGTCGAGCTGAATCACTTCGAGAAGATCGAGGGCGTCCCCATGACCCTCACCGCGAAGGCGACCCGGCTGGCCACCATGATCCGGAACAACCTGGGCCAGGCCATGCAGGGCCTCGCGGTCGTCCCGCTGCTCGCCGGCTACGATCCCGCGGCCCCCGAGGGCGGGCGGGGCCGCATCTTCGGCTTCGACGTCGCCGGCGGACGCTACGAGAAGCACGGCTTCCACGCCGAGGGCTCCGGCTCGCCGTACGCCCGGGGCGCGCTGAAGAAGCTGTTCCGGCCCGGCCTGTCCCGGCGGGAGGCGGCCCTGGCGGCTCTGCAGGCGCTGTACGACGCGGCGGACGACGACTCCGCGACCGGCGGCCCCGACCTCACGCGCCGCATCTACCCGGTCGTGTCCGTCATCACCGGGGACGGCTTCGAGCGGCTGTCGGAGGCGGAGACGGAGGCGCTCAGCCGGGAGATGGTCGAGCAGCGCCGTGGCCGGCCGGACGGGCCGAACGCCGGGGTGTGACCCGGTCTCAGGGCTCCGGCTCCGGAGTTTTCGGTTCCATGGACAAGACCTGTCACGGGCTTTACTGCACATCACTTGCAGGTGCCGCAGGATGACACGAGGCTGTTCACCGCAGCCGTCCGCCCGACAGAAAGACCCTCCTCCCGATGACGGCCGCCCCTGAGTCCACTCCGCCCCTCCCCGCCCCGGCCCCCGCCCAGCGCACGGCCCGGCACCGCGTCCGCACCTCCATGACGCGGCGGGAGTGGACCAGGGTCGGGGGGATGGCCGCGTTCATCGTCGCCCTGCACGTGATCGGCTGGTTCGTCCTGGTCGCGATCGTCGCCCCCGAGCACCACGCCATCGGCACGCAGACCTTCGGCGTCGGCATCGGCGTGACCGCGTACACGCTCGGCATGCGGCACGCCTTCGACGCGGACCACATCGCCGCCATCGACAACACCACCCGCAAGCTGATGGGCGAGGGCCAGCGGCCGCTGTCGGTCGGCTTCTGGTTCTCCCTCGGCCACTCCAGCGTCGTCTTCGCCCTGGCCTTCCTGCTCACCCTCGGCGTGAAGACCCTGGCCGGGCCGGTCCGCGACGACGGCTCCGCGCTGCACGACGTCACCGGCCTGATCGGCACGACCGTCTCCGGGACGTTCCTCTACCTCATCGCGGCCGTCAACCTCGTGATCCTCGCGGGCATCTGGAAGGTGTTCCGCGCGATGCGCTCGGGCCGCTACGACGAGGCCGCCCTGGAGGAGCAGCTGAACAGCCGCGGCTTGATGAACCGCCTCCTGGGCCGCGTCATGAAGTCGGTCTCCAAGCCCTGGCACATGTACCCGCTGGGCCTGCTGTTCGGCCTCGGCTTCGACACCGCCACCGAGATCGCCCTGCTCGTCCTGGCCGGCTCCGGCGCCGCGTCCGGCCTGCCCTGGTACGCGATCCTGTGCCTGCCCGTGCTGTTCGCCGCCGGGATGTGCCTCCTGGACACCATCGACGGCTCCTTCATGAACTTCGCCTACGGCTGGGCGTTCTCCAAGCCGGTGCGCAAGGTCTACTACAACCTCACCATCACCGGCCTGTCCGTCGCCGTGGCCCTCCTCATCGGCACGGTCGAACTCCTCGGCCTCCTCGCCGACAGGTTCGGCCTGCACGGCCCCTTCTGGGACTGGATCTCCGGCCTCGACCTCAACGTCCTCGGGTACGTCGTCGTCGCCCTGTTCTTCGCGACCTGGGCGGTGGCGCTGCTGGTGTGGAAGGTCGCACGCATCGAGGAGAAGTGGTCGGACGGCCTGCGGAGCCCGAGCACGTGACGAAGGCCGCAGTCGTCGAGTCCGGGACGTCCGTCGAGGTTAGAGCCCGCGTAACGGGAAACGCGGAACGGACACGTGAGACGAACGAGTCGACGCAGCGCGACAGGGAGGCAGAAGTGATGGGCACGGAACCGATGCGCCCCGAACCGATGGCGGACGACGCGTACCAGCCCACCGGGACCAACGAGGAGCAGGAGGACGCCGCGCCGCTGGACCTCCAGGACGCCGTCGACGAACGGACCTACGACGACACCCTCGACGAGGGCTACTCCCCGCCGGAGAAGCCCCTGGGCGTCACCAAGCGCGGTACCACCGCCGCCGAGCAGCACGAGGGCGAGACCCTCGACGAACGGCTCTCCCAGGAGGTCCCCGACGTGTCCGCGGAACCGGCCGGGGACGGCGTGGGCGACACCCCCGACGGCGACGGCGAACCGGTGGACCCCGAGGCGGGCACCGCCCGCGCCGGCCGCCTGGTCGCCCCGGACGAGGGCGCCCACCCCGACACCACGAAGGAGACCGTCGCGTCCGACGTCGGCATCGACGGCGGAGCGGCCGGCGCGGAGGAGGCGGCGGTCCACGTCGTGGAGGACGACGGCGTCCTGCCCGACGACAGCGCGTAGGGCCCCCGCCCGCCCCGACCCTGTGCCCCCCACCAGGCCCGGGGCACCGCCCCACGCCGGGGCGGTGCCCCGGGCCTCTCGACCGGCTACGGCAGCAGCTTCTCCATCGCCGCGGGTCCCTCCGCCGCCAGCTTGCGCCTGGCCCACTCCAGATTGCGGGGGGTGAGGTCCTTGCCCGAAGCGAGGACGAGGTCCTCCGGCGACACGTCGGTGCCGGTGCGGGCGTGGAGCAGGCGGTCCGGGGTGGCGCGGTCCTCGGGCGGCCGGGACTGGGGCTGTGACGTCGACATGTTCTCTGCTCCTAGGGTCCGGATCGCTGGTGCGGCCCCGGTGCTGAAAAACGGGTCCGCTATCACCATTCCCCGCGCGGGCCCGGCGTGCATCCGGAGAGCGCGGACCGGCCCCGTGGACGCCCGGACACCCCGTTCGGACGCCCACCGATGTCGCGTTGCCGGACTCCGGGTGACGGTGGAGTCACGTGTCCCTGCGACTGACAGGAGCTTTTCCATGCGTACACGTGTGACCGCCGCGGCCGGCCTGGCCTGCGCCGCCCTGCTGGCCTTCGGCGGTACGGCGAGCGCCGACGACGGCCCCGTCGGCATCGCCACCCACAGCCCCGGCGTTCTCTCCGGCAACGTCATCCAGATCCCGATCGACGTCAACGCCAACGTCTGCGGCAACTCGATCAACGTGGTCGGGCTGCTCAACCCGGCGTTCGGCAACGAGTGCGAGATCAAGGACTGACGCACCGCTCGTACGGCCTGCCGGCGGCGGCCCGCGGACACCGCGGGCCGCCGCCGGCCGCGTCAGGGCCCGCCCCGCGGGCAGGGCGCGAGCACGAGCATCGTGACGTCGTCCCGCACGTCCGGGCTGTACCGGACGAGGTCGGCCCACACCCGCTCGGCCAGGGCGGCCGGGTCCTCGTGCGCGAGGTCCGGCAGCCGCTCGGCCAGCGGATAGAAGGCCCCGCCGGCGTCCCTGGCCTCGGTGACACCGTCGGAGGCGAGGAAGAGCCGGTCACCGGTGCGCAGCGGCACCGAGACGACCCGGGGCGGGGCGGCCCCGGCGAGGCCCAGCCCGAGCGGCGTGCACGGCTCGACGTCCAGCTCGACGACCCGCCCGTCCCGCAGCAGCAGCGGGCCGGACTGCCCGCACGCGACGATCCGCACCCGGCGCGCGTCGGGGGAGAAGTCGAGCAGCACCGCCGTGGCGAACAGCTCGGCATGCGGCTCGTCCGCGGAGTCCACCGCCATCCTCCGGTCGAGGCGGGCCGCCACCGCCTCCGGGTCGGGCAGGTCCAGCACCGCCTCCCGGAAGGCCCCCAGCAGCGACGCGACCGTGGCGACGGCCGACAGCCCGTGCCCCTGCACATCACCCATCACCGCCCGCACGCCGTAAGGGCCCGCCCGGACGTCGAAGAAGTCGCCCCCGACCAGCGTCCCGCGCTGCGCGGCCCGGTACAGCCCCGCGCACCGCACCGGCCCGACCCGCTCCGGCAGCGGCGGCACGACGGCCCGCTGCGCGGCCTCGGCGACCGCACGCTCGGTGTCCAGCTGCGCGTCCCGCCTGCTGCGCACGAACGACAGCAGCACGCTCAGGACCGAGACGAAGCACACGGTCAGTAAATCCGTACTGCCCGGGGCGTCGAGGTTGAAGACCGGGACGCTCAGCACGACCAGCACCAGCGCGCCCAGCACCGCCGTGGCCGCCGGGCCGTGCGCCAGGACGGCCAGCGGCGGGATGGCGCCCAGCAAGAAGCCGATGTCGAGCGGCTCCGGGCTGATCAGCTCCGCCGCGCACACGCCCGCCAGCAGCGCGGACGGCAGCACCCGCGCCCACCCCGGCGGCGGCGCGCCGCGCAGCCAGCCGCGCCCGCCCCGGTCGGGGGCCCGGCGGAACCGGCCGCGCGCACTGCTCACACCACCACGCTGCTACGCCCGACCGGCCGCCGCACGCCGGGCGCGCGACGGCTCCCGGGGCCGGCCCGAGCCCGGTCCGGAATTCCGTGGACGGGCGTCCGGTGATCCCGTAACGTGTGGCGCGCCACGCCCCGAGACCAGCAAAAGGAGGGCAGAGCCGTGCAGTTCACACCGTTCCCGCGCTCCCTCCACGTTGTCCCGGCGTGCTGCGACTGACCCACCGGGAGCGCTCGTGCAGTTCCGCCTCCCGGAGGAAATCCCATGACCGATCCGGTCATCCGCGCGCTCGACGCGAGCGACGCCGCACTCTTCGACACCCTGCCCGACCCGCTGGGCGCCCGTGAGGGCCACCGGCTGACCCGGCACCGCCCCGACTGGAAGCGCGTGGCGCTGCGCGACGGCCGGGTCGTCGCCCGCGGCGCCTGGTGGGGCGGGCCCGACGACACCGAGCCCGTCAACGTCAACTGGTTCGACGTGGCGGAAGGCGAGGAGGCGGCGGGCGCCGCGCTCCTGCGCTCCGCCCCCTGGCAGGTCGACCTGGAGCTGAACCTGCCCGCGGGCTGGCGCGACGACCCGGCCCTGCGCACCGCGGCCGAGACCCGCTTCACCGCCGCCCGCATGGCCGGCTACGACCTCCTCGTCGAACGCCTCCTGTACCGCTGGACCCCCGACCACGGCCTGCCCGAGCGGCCCGGGCGCCTGGAGTTCCGCGCCGAACCGGACGACGCCGTGTTCTTCGAAGCGCTGCGCCGCATCCACTCCGTCACCCTGGACGCCCACGCGCTCAAGGCCATCGCGCAGGGCGGACTCGACCGGGCGGCCCAGGAGGAACTCGACTTCTTCCACTGGTGCCCCTCGCCCCGCGCGTGGTGGCAGGTCGCGTACACACCCGGGGGCGAGATGGCCGGCATCCACATCCCGGCCCACAACCCCTCCGGCCCGTGCATCGGCTTCATCGGCGTCCTGCCCGACCAGCGGGGCCACGGCTACGCCTACGACCTCCTGGCCGAGTGCACCCACTTCCTGGTCGCGCGGGGCGCGGAGTTCGTCGCCGCCGCCACGGACCAGGGCAACTTCCCCATGGCCGCGAACTTCACCAAGGCCGGCTACCCCGTGGTCAAGGAACGCCTCGACTTCCAGCCCGCGCGGGCACGGGCCTGCTGACGGCGGCGACCCGGATCGCCGTGGGCCGAGGGGCTGCACAGCTGCCCGCCGGTGAGGTGGACGGTGTACCCCGAGACGGTCGGAGCCGACGACGGCCTCGTGCTGCCGTGCGGTGTCGCGGTCGGCTTCGAGAAGGACGGCGCGCCACCCCCGCGCACCGGGCGGACGGACTCGCGGAGACGGTGCGCGTCATCGGGACGTGACCCGTGGGGCACGGCGGGGCCGCGCGGCACCTAGCGCGCGGCCCCGTTCAGCAGGTCCTGCGCCGCCGTGAGGATCTCCGTGACCCGGAGGCCGAACGCCGCGTCGCAGGCGTGCGGGCGGCCGGTGCGGGCGGCGGCGAGCAGGGCGTCCGCCGCCCGCCTCAGGGCGGGAACGGCTCCGTCGGCGCTCTCCGGCAGCACCGCGACCCCGGCCTCCCCGCGAAGCTCCACGGCGGCACCGGACGCGGCGGGCGGTGCCGTCAGGCTGAGGGTGAGGGTGCTCGACGCGCCGCCCGCGTGGTCGAGGACGACATGTGCCGTGTCCCCGGGTCCGTAGGCCGCCGCCGTCACGCGGCGCACATCGCCGAGCACCGGCAGCAGCACGGACAGGGCGTGCGGCCCGAGGTCCCACAGGGCGCCCTTCTCCCGCCGCCACGGCGTCGCGAAGGGACTCTCGCTGGTGAACACCGCCCCCAGCCACTGCGCCCGCCCGGTGAACCAGCCCCGCACCGCCGCCTGCTCGGCGATCCACGCCGCCGGCTCGGGCTGGAAGCGGGCCGTGAAGAACACGACCGAGGCGACACCGGCCTCCTCGACGGCCTCCACCACGGCCCGCCCCTGCTCCACCGTCGCCGCGAGCGGCTTGTCGAGCAGGAGGTGGCACCCGGCCCGGGCCGCCCGCGCGGCCAGCCCGGCCTGTACGTCCGGAGGCAGCGCGACGGCGACCGCGTCGACGTCGGCGAACAGGGCGTCCACGTCGTCGTACGCGCGGACGCCGTGCCGCCCGGCCAGTTCCTTGGCGGCCTCGGGGCGGCGGCCCCACACGCCGATGAAGTCCAGCTCCTCGTGCCCGCCCAGTGCGGGTGCGTGGGCCAGCTGCGCCCACGGGCCGGTGCCGAGCAGTCCTATGCGCATGCCGCCGCCTCTCCAGTGCCGGAAAACCGCCGCGGCCGGTCCTGCCGACCGCTCGGCGAAGAGCGTGTCACACGGAACCGGCCACCGGGCAGCCCGGGGGCGGATGAACGGCGCCTACGACACCCCCGTGGCCCCGGCCGCCTACGACCCGCCCCGTCCGACGGACGTCGACGCCCTGCCCCACCACGACTTCGCCACCGGCGACCTCACCGGCTGGACCGTCGTCTCGGGCACGGCCTTCGGCGACGCCAACGTCACCACCCGCACCGACTGGGGCTGGGGCGGGCCCTTCTGCCAGGCCGAGACGGCGGACGACGCCGCCGGCCACCACCTGTGGGGATTCAACCCGGCGGCGGGCGGGGACGAGGCGACCGGGGTGCTGCGCTCCGCCACGGTGGTCCTCGGCGGAGACGGCGTGGTCGACCTGCTCGTCTCCGGCGGCGACGACCCCGACCGGCTCTACGCCGCCGTCGTCCGCGCCGCCGTCGTCCGCGCCGACGACGGCAAGGTGCTGGCGAAGGCGACCGGCCGCGGCGTCGAGCAGTACCGCCGTGTCGTCTTCGACCTGTCCGCACACCGAGGCGAGCGGATCTACGTCGAAGTCGTCGACCGGACGACGGGCGGCTGGGGCCACATCAACGTGGACGACGTCAACGTCCCCGTACGCCGGCAGCACCGGCCGTACACCGGCCCGGAAAACACGAAAGGCAAGGAACGCTTTCCTTGCCACTCTCAACTTATAGCGCACAGGGGGCCTTGCGGCAAGGCCCCCTGTCTCCCGCACACTGTCGGTTCTCAAGCCCAGGACCTGCGGAAACGGGAGCATGACGTGACCCCTGCGACCACGAGCGCGTTCGACCTTCCCGACCGCCTCGCACACAAGGCCGCACCCGCGCTGATCGCCGGGGACGAACGGCACTTCGCCGCCGTCGCCGACTGCCTGGAGCGGTCGGTCGCCGAACTGACCGACCGCCTCGAAGCCGAGCGCCGGGCGCCCGGCGGCAAAGGGCGGCAGGCCATGGACCGGGACGCCGAGATCCACCGGCTCACCGCGCGCCTGCGCGCCCTGCGCCGCTTCGGCCTCGACCTGTGCCTCGGGCACATGGTCGCCGCGGACGGCTCCGACCCCGTGTACGTGGGGCGCCTCGGACTCACGGACAGCGAGGGGCGCCGGCTGCTGGTCGACTGGCGCTCCCCGGCCGCCGAACCGTTCTTCGGAGCGACGCACGCCAACCCGATGGGCCTGGCCAGCCGCCGCCGCTACCGCTGGACCGACGGCCGCATCGCCGACTACTGGGACGAGGTGTTCACCGCCGACGGGGCCGACGGGCACGCCGCGCTCGACGACCAGTCCGCCTTCATCGCCAGCCTGGGCACCAACCGCTCGCCCCGCATGCGGGACGTGCTCGGCACCATCCAGGCCGACCAGGACGCCATCATCCGCGCCGGTTCCCGCGGCGCCCTCGTCGTCGACGGCGGCCCCGGCACGGGCAAGACCGTCGTCGCCCTGCACCGCTCCGCCTACCTCCTCTACTCCGACCCGCGCCTCGGGCAGCACCGCCGGGGCGGTGTGCTCTTCGTCGGCCCGCACCGGCCCTACCTGTCCTACGTCTCCGACGTCCTGCCCAGCCTCGGCGAGGAGGGCGTGCAGACCTGCGTCCTGCGGGACCTCGTCGAGGAGGGAGCCACGGCGGGGGAGGAGACCGACGCGGACGTGGCCCGGCTGAAGTCCTCCGCGGACATGGTGCGGGCGATCGAGAAGGCCGTCCGGTTCTACGAGGAACCGCCCACCGAGGCCATGACGGTCACGACCCACTGGTCCGACATCCGGCTGGGCGCCGCCGACTGGGCCGTGGCGTTCGAGGCGGCGGAACCCGGCACCCCGCACAACGAGGCCCGCGACCAGGTCTGGGAGGAACTGCTCACGATCCTCGTGGACAAGCACGAGGGAGAGGTCTCCGAGGCGCTGCTGCGCACGTCCCTGTCCCAGGACCGGGAGTTGCTCACGGCCTTCGACCGGGCCTGGCCGGTCCTGGAGGCGACCGACCTCGTCGGGGACCTCTGGTCGGTACCGGCCTATCTGCGGATGTGCGCCCCGTGGCTCAGCCGCGACGAGGTGCGCACGCTGCAGCGCGCGGAACCCCAGGCGTGGACGGTGTCCGACCTGCCGCTGCTGGACGCGGCCCGGCAGCGGCTCGGCGACCCGGAGACGTCCCGGCGCACACGCCTGCGGGAGGCGGCCGTCGCCGCCCAGCGGGAGCGCATGGCCGACGTCATCGACGATCTGCTCCAGGCCCACAGCTACGACGACGGCGAAGGCGTGCTGGTCATGCTGCACGGCCAGGACATGCGCAACTCCCTGGTCGACGAGAGCGCCCTGCCCACCGCCACCCCGGACCGGCTCGCCGGACCGTTCGCGCACATCGTCGTGGACGAGGCCCAGGAACTGACCGACGCCGAGTGGCGGATGCTGCTGCTGCGCTGCCCCTCCCGCAGCTTCACCATCGTCGGGGACCGCGCCCAGGCCCGGCACGGCTTCACGGAGTCGTGGCGGGAACGGCTGGAGCGGGTCGGGTTCGACCGGATCGACCTGGCGTCCCTGAGCATCAACTACCGGACCCCCGAGGAGATCATGGCGGAGGCCGAGCCGGTCATCCGGGCCGCGCTGCCGGACGCCAACGTCCCGGTCTCCATCCGCAGCGGCGGCTTCCCCGTCGTCCACGGACCCGTATCCGACCTGCGCCCGGTCCTCGACACCTGGCTGGCCGCACACGCCGAAGGGACCGCCTGCGTCATCGGCGATCCCACGTTCCGGCCGGATTCCCCGCGGGTGCGGTCGCTGACCCCGGAGCTGTCGAAGGGCCTGGAGTTCGACCTGGTCGTGCTCGTCGACCCGGAGGACTTCGGCACCGGCATCGAGGGCGCGGTCGACCACTACGTCGCGATGACCCGGGCGACCCAGCAGCTCGTGGTGCTCACGAGTTCCTGAGCCGCCCCGGGCGGAGTACTACGCGGCGAGTTCCTTGCGGATGCGGTCCAGCATGAACGCCGACGACTCCCTGGCCCGCTCCTCCCAGGCGAAGACGCAGGCCGTGGCGACCCCGTCGAAGCCCAGCTCGCGCAGGGTGCCGAAGAAGACGTCCCAGTCGACCTCGCCCTGACCGATGTCGAGGTGCTGGTGGATCCGGGCCGGGGTGCCCGGCGGGTTGAGGATGTAGCGCAGACCGCTGGAGCCTTTGTGGTTGAAGGAGTCCGCGATGTGCACGTGCTGGAGCTTGTCACCGGCGTAGCGCATCATCGCGGCGATGTCGGCCGTGGGGTCCGCGCCCGACAGGTGGAAGGTGTGCGGGGCGCAGTACAGGTAGTTCACCCACGGCTTGTTGATCGCGCGGACGAGATCGACGGCCGGGGTGTTCTCCTCGCAGAAGTCGTCCGGGTGGGCCTCCAGGTTCAGAGCGATGCCTTCGCGCTCGAACACCGGCAGCAGCTCCTCCAGCGAGCGCCAGAACGCGGCCTCGCTCTCGGCGGCCCGCTCCGGGCGGCCGTTGAACTCCGAGTTCATCAGCGGGCATTCGAGTTCGACGGTGATCTCGATCATCCGCTTCCAGTAGCGGACGGCCGCCTGCCGCTCGGTCTCGTCCGGCGAGGACCACTTGTACAGCGGCAGCACCGAGGACAGCTGCACGCCGTGCCTGCGCAGCGACTGCTTCAGCTCCGCCACCCGGGCGTCGTCCGCCCGCGGGTGCAGGAAGAACGGCATGAAGTCCGCACGCGGCGACAACTCGATGTACTCGTAGCCGAGTTCGGCGACCGTACGCACCATCTCGTCGATGGGCAGCGCACGGAACATATAGGGGTCGAGGGCGATCTTCACGCGGTCCCTCCGTAGAACGCGGGGCGGGGCTTCATGTCGGTGGTGACGGTCTCGCCGCCGGACTCCAGGGACCGGACGGCGGCGTCGGTGATGACGGTGGCGGCGTAGCCGTCCCAGGCGGACGGGCCGGTGGGCTCGGTACCGGCCGCCACGGAGGCGACCCACTCGCGGAACTCGGTGTCGAAGGCCTCCGCGAACCGGTCCTTCCAGTCCTGCAGCACACCCGTGCCGTGCCGGGCCGCCGTGCGGATCCCGACGGCCGCCGGGTCGGGCAGCCGCACCAGGCCGTCCTCGCCGACGACCTCGCACTGGATGTCGTAGCCGTACTGGCAGTTGACGAAGACCTCCAGGTCGATCCGGACGCCCTCGGACGTCTCGAAGATCATGATCTGCGGGTCCTTCAGGTGCGGGAACCGCTTGCTCGTGGCGCGCGGGGTGACCACCTGGGCGGAGACGATCTCGTCGTCGAGCAGCCAGCGCAGCACGTCGATCTCGTGCACGGCCGTGTCCTGGGCCGCCATGGCGGAGTGGTACGACTCCGGGACGGTCGGGTTGCGGTGGGCGCAGTGCACGATCAGCGGGGCGCCGAGCGAGCCGGTGGACAGGACCTCCTTCATCTGCCGGTAGCCGGGGTCGAAGCGGCGCATGAAGCCGACCTGCACCAGCCGGCGGCCGTGCGCCCGTTCGGCCTCGACGATCCGCAGGCAGTCCTCGGCGGTCGTGGCCAGTGGCTTCTCGCAGAACACCGGCTTGCCGGCGGCGATGGCGGTCAGGACGTGCTCGGCGTGGGTGGGCCCCCAGGACGTGACGAGGACGGCGTCCACGTCGGGGGAGGCGACCAGCTCGGCGCCGGTGGGCAGCGCCGTGGCACCGGTCCGGGCCGCCACCTCGGCGGCGCGCCCGGCGTCGATGTCGGTCACGGCCGTGACCGTCGCCCCGGTGACCACCTCGGTGAGCCGCCGGATGTGGTCCTGGCCGATCATTCCGGCGCCGATGACGCCTACACGTACGGTCATGATGACTCCTTGCGAGGTGGTCAGGAGAAGCGCGCCCGGAGCTCGGCTTCGAGGGTTTCGAGGGTGCGGCCCTTGGTCTCGGGGACGTACAGCTTCACGAAGGTGAGGGACAGCAGGCCCGCCGCCACGAACAGGAAGAAGGTGTTGGAGATCCCGATCCCGGAGACCAGGGACGGGAAGACCAGCCCGATCACGAAGTTGGTCAGCCACAGCACCACGGCCGCCACGCCCATGCCGAAGCCGCGCATCCGCATCGGGAAGATCTCCGACAGCATCAGCCAGGTCACCGGCGAGATCGCCCCCTGCTGGAAGGCGAGGAACGTGACCGTCATGGCGAGCACCGCGAACGCCCGCGGATCACCGGACGGCAGCACCAGCGAGAAGATGCCGATCAGCAACAGGGCCGCCGTGGTACCGATCTGACCGGTCATCAGCATGGGGCGGCGCGGGACGCGGCCCAGCAGCCAGATGCCGACGAACGTGGCCAGCACCGAGATCACACCGTTGGCGATGTTCGCCGTCAGCGCGCTGTCGGCGGCGAAACCGGCGTCGGTGAGGATCTGCGTGCCGTAGTACATGATCGTGTTGACGCCGGTGATCTGCTGCACGATCGCGATGCCGAACCCGACGAACATCAGCTTGCGCACCCACGGTGTGCTCTTGATGTCCTGCCAGCCGCCGAGCTTCTCCTGCTCGTCCTTGACGGCGAGCGCGGTGACCTCCTTCAGCTCGGCCTCGGCCCGGGCCTGCGAGCGCACCTGGCGCAGCACTTCGAGGGCCTCGCCGAAGCGGCTCCGCGAGGCCAGCCAGCGCGGGCTCTCCGGCATCACCAGCATGCCGAACCACAGCACCACGGCCGGCAGCGTGGCGACGACCAGCATCCAGCGCCACACGCCACCGGACTCGCCGCCGACCTGCGCGATGATCGCGTTGGACGTGAACGCCAGCAGCTGACCGGTGACGATCATCAGCTCGTTGCGGGTGACGAGGGCGCCGCGCCGCTCGGCGGGCGACACCTCCGCGAGATAGACCGGCACGGTCACCGAGGCACCGCCGACCGCGAGACCGAGCACGAACCGTGCCACGATCATCACCTCGGTCGTCGGCGCGAGCGTGCAGCCCAGCGCGCCGATGAAGAACAGCACGGCCAGCAGCAGGATGTTGCGCCGCCTGCCGCGCGCGTCGGACAGCCGCCCGCCGGTCACCGCGCCCAGCGCGGCACCCAGCAGCAGCGAGCTGGTCACCATGCCCTCGGTGACCGGGGTGAGGCCGAGGTCGTCGGTCATGTAGGGCAGGGCGCCGTTGATGACGCCCGTGTCGTAGCCGAAGAGCAGACCACCGAACGTGGCGATGATCGTGATCAGCCGCAGCCGCCGCCTGACCGCCGGCGGGGCGTCGTCCGCGACGGCGGTGGCCGGGGCGGGGAGGGGGGCCGGTGTCGTGTCGTCCCTGACGTCCATGGCCGCTCCTTACCTGTCGATGTTCGGGCGCCGGGTACCCGACAGGCCGCAGCCGGCCAGGTGCTCACGGGTGCTGACGGCGATGGGCAGCGGCACCTCGGGGGCGCACGGGTACAGGTCCTGCTCGACGATCACGAACAACTCGGCGTCGAGCCCGGCGAGTTCCCCCACCACGTCGGCCGGGTTCGGCACCCCGGCCGGCGGCGACACGCACACCCCGCGCTTCACGGCCTCACCGAACGACAGGTCCTCGGCGGCGACCTGGGCGAGGATCTCCGGGTCCATCTGCTTGATGTGCACGTAGCCGACGCGCTCACCGAACCGGCGGATCAGGTCGAGGTTGTCCCCGCCGCCGTACGCCACGTGCCCCGTGTCCAGGCACAGGTTGGTGTACCGGCCGTCGGACTCGTTCAGCAGCCGCTCGATCTCCGGCTGCGTCTGGATGTGGCTGTCGGCGTGCGGATGGACCACCAGCCGGACGTCGTACTCCTCCAGCAGCAGCTTGCCCAGCCGGTCGGCGGCCCGGCCGAACCCCGCCCACTGCTCGGCGGTCAGCTCGGGCGACTCGGTGAACGCACCCGTCTTCTCGTCCCGGTACATCGGCGGGATGAAGACCAGGTGGTGCGCTCCCGCGGCGGCGGTCAGCGCGGCGACCTGCCGGACGTGGGCGAGCATCTCGTCCCACGCCTCGGGCCGGTGGAGCGCGCCGAACGCGGTGCCGCCGGAGACCTTCAGCCCCCGCGCGTCCAACTCGGCCTTCAGCCGCCGCGGGTCGGTGGGCAGGTACCCGTACGGGCCGAGCTCCAGCCACTCGTAGCCGGCCTGGGCCAGCTCGTCGAGGAAGCGGGTGTACGGCACCTGGTGCTCGTCCTCGGGGAACCAGACACCCCAGGAGTCGGGGGCGGAGCCGAGGCACAGGTTGCCGACGGTGGTGCGGAGAGGGGGAGGCGCCGTTGCCATGGTGCGTGTCCTTTGGGAGAGGGACGGGGACGGTCAGTCGGAGGTGGGGAAGGTGAAGCCCGCCGTCACCGACCGGTCCTGCCGGGGCCAGCGGGTGGTGACGACCTTGGGGCGGGTGTAGAAGCGGATGCCTTCGGGGCCGTGGACGGGGGAGTCGCCGATGAGGGAGTCCTTCCAGCCGCCGAAGGAGTAGTAGGACATCGGCACGGGCACCGGCACGTTGACGCCGATCATGCCGACGTGGACGTTGCGCTGGAAGCGGCGGGCGGCTTCGCCGGAGGCGGTGAACAGGGCGGCGCCGTTGCCGTAGGGGTTGGCGTTGATCAGGTCGATGGCCTGGTCCAGGGTGTCGACGCGGACGACGGCCAGGACCGGGCCGAACAGCTCCTCCTGGTAGGCGTCCATGTCGGTGGTGACGTGGTCGAGGAGGGAGGGGCCGGTGAAGAAGCCGTCCTCGTGGCCTTCGACCTTCAGGCCGCGTCCGTCGACCACGACGGTGGCGCCCTGAGCGGCTGCGGTGCCGACCGCGTTCTCGACGCGCTCCTGGGCCGCCTTGGTGACCAGCGGGCCCATCTCGGTGCCCGGCGCGTCGCCGGGGCCGACCTTCACCTCGCGGGCCTTGCGCTCCAGGATCTCCACCAGCCTGTCGGCGGCGTCACCGACCGCGACGGCGACCGACACGGCCATGCAGCGCTCACCGGCGGAGCCGTACGCGCCGGCGGTGATGTGGTCGGCGGCGTACTCGAGGTCCGCGTCGGGCAGGACCACGGCGTGGTTCTTCGCGCCGCCGAGGGCCTGGACGCGCTTGCCCGCCCGCGTGGCCCGCTCGTGGACGTACTTGGCGATCGGGGTGGAGCCCACGAAGGAGACGGCGCTGATGCCGGGGTGGTCCAGGATCGCGTCGACGGCGTCCTTGCCGCCGTGGACGACGTTGAAGACGCCGTCCGGCAGACCGGCCTTCCGGTACAGCTCGGCGACGAAGTTCGCGGCCGACGGGTCGCGCTCACTCGGCTTCAGGAGGAAGGTGTTGCCGGTGGCGATGGCGATCGGGTGCATCCACAGCGGCACCATCGCGGGGAAGTTGAACGGCGTGATGCCGGCGACGACGCCCAGCGGCCGGCGGAAGTTGTGGACGTCGACGCCGCGGGAGACCTGGTCGGAGAAGTCGCCCTTGAGGACGTCGCCGAGGCCGCAGGCGAACTCGACCACCTCGCGGCCGCGGGTGATCTCCCCGCGGGCGTCGTCGACGGTCTTGCCGTGTTCGGCGGAGATGATCCGGCCGAGTTCCTCCTCGTGCTCGACGAGCAGGTGGCGGAAGGCGAACATGACCTGGGCGCGCCGGGAGAGGGAGGTCTCCGACCAGGTCTCGAACGCGGCGGACGCGGCGGCGACGGCGGTGTCCACGTCGGCGGGCCCGCCGAGGACGACCCGGGCCCGCTCGGCGCCGGTGGCCGGGTTGAACACCGGAGCGGTGTCCGAGCCGGGGACGGCCCGGCCGTTGATCCAGTGGGGAATGGTGTTCACGGGGAGCGGTGTCCTTACAGGTAGTGACGCTGGGTCTGCTTGTGGGCGGCGTAGGTGTCGTAGGCGGCGCGGGTGGTGTCGAGGGCGGAGACCTCGCTGACGGGGACGTCCCACCAGCCGTGGCCGGGCGGGTTCGGGCCGTACAGGTCGGTCTCGACGTGCACGACCGTGGTGCGGCTCGCCGCCTGCGCCTTCTCCATCGCCGCGCGGAACTCGCCGACGCTCGTGGCGTGCAGGACGTCCGCGCCCAGACTGGAGGCGTTGGCGGCGAGGTCGACGGGCAGCACGTCGCCGTCGAGCAGGCCCGAACCGCCGTCGCGGTAGCGGTACTTGGTGCCGAAGCGCTGGGAGCCGAGCGACTCCGACAGGGCGCCGATGGAGGCGAAGCCGTGGTTCTGGACCAGGACGATGACGACCTTGAGGCCTTCGGAGACCATCGTCACGATCTCCTGGGCCATCATCAGGTACGAGCCGTCCCCGACGAGGACGACGACCTCGCGCGAGGGGTCGGCCATCTTCGCCCCGACGCCCGCGGCGACCTCGTAGCCCATGCAGGAGTAGGCGTACTCGACGTGGTAGGCCTTCGGATCGCGGGCCCGCCAGAGCTGCTGGAGGTCGCCGGGCAGGGAACCGGCCGCGTTGATGACCACGGCCCGGTCGTCGAGCACCTCGTTGAGCGCGCCGAGGATCTCGGTCTGGGCGGGCAGCGGCCCGTGGCCCCGGTGGAAGCACTCCTCCTCGATCTCCCTGGTGCGGGCGACGAGGCGGCGCGTGCGGTCCCGGTAGGACGGGGCGACCTCCCAGTCCGAGAGTGCTCCCGCCAGTGCCTGGAGGCCGAGCCGGGCGTCGGCCACCAGCGGCTCCGCGGAGTGCTTGACCGCGTCCAGGCGGGCGACGTTGAGGTTGACGAAGGTGACGCCGGGGTTGCCGAAGACGGTGTGGCTGGCGGTGGTGAAGTCGCTGTAGCGAGTGCCGACACCGAGGACGACGTCCGCCTCCCGCGCCAGCTCGTTCGCCGCGTACGACCCCGTGGAGCCGATGCCACCGACCGCGCAGGGGTGGTCCCAGGGCACCGCGCCCTTGCCGGCGTGGGTGTCGGCGACCGGGATGCCGGTGGCCTCGGCGAAGGCCCGCAGCTCGGTCTCGGCACCGGAGTAGACGGCCCCGCCACCGGCCACGATCAGCGGCTTCCGCGCACCGCGCAGCAGCCGCACGGCCCGCTCGACCGCCGCCGGCTCCGGCACCGGCCGGCCCACGTGCCACACCCGCCGCCGGAAGAAGTCCACCGGCCAGTCGTGGGCCTCGGCCTGCACGTCCTGCGGCAGGGCGAGGGTGACGGCACCGGTCTCCACCGGGTCGGTCAGCACCCGCATCGCCGCCAGCGCGGCCGGGATGAGCTGCTCGGGACGCGAGACGCGGTCGAAGTACTTCGACACGGCTCGGAAGGCGTCGTTGACGGTGACGTCCCCGCCCCGGGTGTCCTCCAGCTGCTGGAGCACGGGATCGGCGGCGCGGGTGGCGAACATGTCGGACGGCAGCAGCAGCACCGGCAGCCGGTTCGTCGTCGCCAGCGCCGCACCCGTGATCATGTTCGTCGAGCCCGGCCCGGTGGAGGCGGTGCAGGCGAAGGTCGCCAGCCGGTCGCGCATCTTGGCGTAGGCCACCGAGGCATGCACCATGCCCTGCTCGTTGCGGGCCAGGTAGTACGGCAGCTCGGCCTCCTCGGTGACCGCGGCCTGCAGCAGCGCCTGCCCGATCCCCGCGACGTTGCCGTGCCCGAAGATCCCCCACACCCCGGGGACGAGGCGCTGCTCCCGGCCGTCGCGTTCGCTGTACTGGTGGGCCAGGAACCGCACCAGGGCCTGCGCGGTGGTCAGTCGTACGGTCTTCATCGGTCTTCTCCGAAGGGGAGCCGGTCGGCGGGGACGTGGGGCAGGTGGTACGCGCTCACAGCAGACTCACCGCCTTGTCCACCGCACCGGCGACATCGCCGTTCGACGGGTAGAGCAGGGAGCGGCCCACGACCAGCCCCTGCGCGGTGGGCTGCTTCAGCGCCCTGCCCCAGGAGGCGAAGGCAGTGTCCGGGTCGGTGACCTCCCCGCCCAGCAGCAGCGCGGGCAGCGTCGAAGCGGACAGCACCCGCTCCATGCCCTCCACGACCGGGAGCTTCAGCCAGGTGTAGGCGGTCCGCCGGCCCAGTCCCGAGGCGATGGTGACCGACGTGACCACGGCATCGGTCGAGAGGTCGTTGCGGATCCGGCCGTCCCGCCACACCGACATGAACGGCTCGACCATCGCGATCAGCCGGCGGTCGTTGAGCTCGTCGATCGCCCGCGCGCTGTTCTCCAGCACCGAAGGCGTCGCGGGATCCGCCAGCGCGATGCGCGTGAGCATCTTCCCGCCGTCGAAGCCCATCGCGGCGATCGTCTCGGCGTCGTACCCGGTGAACCGGTCGTCGATCTCGAAGACCGAACCGGCCAGCCCCGCCCGGTTCATCGACCCGAAGACGCTCTTGCCGTCGAGAACACCGAGCAGCAGCAGATCTTCCAGGATGTCGGCGGTGGCCAGCACCCCCGTCACACCGGGCCGCTCCAACGCCACGCACAGCCGGTCCAGCAGCTCGAAGCGGTCCGCCATGGCGGTCGCGTCACCGCCGACCCCGTTGGCGCCGCGCGCCGGATGGTCCGCGGCGATGATCATCGCCCTGCCGTGCTCACCGAGCGGCGAGGCCGCCCGGACGCGCCGTGCGGCGGCCGCCGCGACCGCCCCGGGGTCCTTCACCCGGGCGTCCACGATCCGGGCGATCTTCTCAGACGGCATGGCTCACCTCACGCAGCTTGGCCTCGACCTCGTCGTGGACGGGCATGGCGTCGGAGCAGGACAGCCGGCCCGCGACGAGGGCGCCCGCGGCGTTGGCGAAGGTGACCGTGCGGCGGGTGTCCCAGCCGGACAGCAGGCCGTGGCACAGCGCCCCGCCGAAGGCGTCACCCGCGCCCAGGCCGTTGACCACGTCGACCGGAACCGGCGGGACCTCCACCGCCGTGCCGTCCCGGTCCATGGCCAGCACGCCTTTCGGGCCCTGCTTGACCACCGCCAGTTCCACCCCGGCAGCGAGGAGCGCCTTCGCGGCGGCGTGCGGGTCGCGCTCGCCGGTGGCGACCTCGCATTCGTCGAGGTTGCCGACGGCGACGGTGGTGTGGCGCAGTGCTTCCGTGTAGTACGTGCGGGCCTCGTCGGCGTCGGTCCAGAACATCGGCCGCCAGTCCAGGTCGAACACCGTCGCCCCCGCCTTCGCCCGGTGGGCCAGCGCGGCCAGCGTCGCGGAACGGCTGGGCTCCTCGCTCAGGCCCGTCCCGGTGACCCAGAAGATCCGCGCCGCGCGCACCGCCCCCGGATCCAGCTCCTCGGGCCGGATGTCCAGGTCCGGGGCCTTGGGGAGCCGGTAGAAGTACAGCGGGAAGTCGTCCGGCGGGAAGATCTCGCAGAACGTCACCGGTGTCGGCGCGATCCCCGAGACGCCCACGAACCGCGTGTCGACGCCGTACCCCTCCAGGGCCGTGCGCACGAAGTCCCCGAACGGATCCCGCCCCGTCTTGGTGAGCACCGCCGCCGAACGGCCGTAACGGGCGGCGGCCACCGCGACGTTGGCCGGACTGCCGCCGAGGTACTTGCCGAACGAGGTGACCTCCGCCAGCCCCACGCCCGTCTGGAGCGGATACACATCCACTCCCACGCGGCCCATGGTCAGCACATCGAACGGCATCACGCTGCGTTTCCCCTCTCTGTCGCGCTCTACTAGCGCGCTCTAGTTCGAGTACGATGACCCCTGTCCAAATGTCATGTCAATAGCTTGTTGCCGGGAGATTTCAGGATCCCCGTACGAGGATCCGCACGGCTCCCGCACGGCTCCCCGAGCGGGACACCCCGTAAGGTGGGCGGCGTCGGAGGGTGGGTTCACAGGTGGATGCAGCGGGCAGGCAGCGGCCCACGATGGCGGACGTCGCCGAGAAGGCGGGCGTGTCCCGCGCGCTCGTCTCGATCATCTTCCGCAACCAGGCGGGGGCCAGCCGGGAGACCCGGGAACGGGTCCTGCGCGTCGCCGACGAGATCGGCTACCGGCCGGACAGCGCGGCCCGGCTCCTGGCCCGGGGCCGCAGCCGCACGCTCGGCGTGATGTTCACCGTGCACCAGACCTTCCACACGGACCTCATCACCGGCATCTACCCCGAGGCCGAGCGTCTCGGCTACGACGTGCTGCTCTCCGGGGCCACCCACGGCCGGAGCGAGGCCAAGGCGGTCGAGGCGCTGCTCAGCCACCGCTGCGAGGCGGTGATCCTGCTCGGCCCGGACGCCGCGCCCGCCTACCTCGACGAGCTCGGGCAGCGCACGGTCGCCGTCTCGGTCAGCCGCCGGGTGCCCCAGGCCCGGGTCGACTTCGTGCACTCCGCCGAGGCCAAGGGTGTCCGGCAGGCCATGGACCACCTGGTGGAGCTGGGGCACCGCCGGATCGTGCACATCGACGGCGGACGCGGTCCCGGTTCGGCGGAGCGGCGGCGCGCCTACCGGGCCGCGATGCGCCGCCACGGGCTGGAGGGGGAGGCGAGGGTGATCCCCGGTCACCACACCGAGGAGTCCGGCATCGAGACGGGCCGCCTGCTCCTGGCCGAGCGGGACGCCGGACAGCCGCTGCCGACGGCGGTCCTCGCCGGCAACGACCGCTGCGCGATGGGCCTGCTGATGGCGCTCACCCGCTCGGGCGTCGAGGTCCCGCGCGACCTGTCCGTCGTCGGCTACGACGACAGCCACCTCTCCCACCTGATGCCGATCGGCCTGACCACCGTCCGCCAGGACGCGGTCCTGATGGCCGAGCACGCCGTCCGCTTCGCCGTCGAGCGGCTGGAGAACGGGGAGCTGGAGCCGCGGGAGGCGGTGCTGGATCCCAAGCTGGTGGTGCGGGGGACCAGCGGGCCGGTGCCGGCTCCTTAGCGCGTCCCCTCCTCAGCGGGTGCCCTTCTTGGCGAACTCCGCGACGGTGTCGACGTTGTCCTTCGTGACGAAGGCCGGACCGGTGAGCACGGGAGCGGTGCCGCCGCCGCTGAAGTTGCCGTTCGTCCGGTACAGCCACAGCGCGTCGACGGCGAGGTAGCCCTGGAGGTAGGGCTGCTGGTCGACGGCGAACTCGACGCTGCCGCTCTGGATGGCTCCGACGAGGTCCTTGTTGAGGTCGAAGGTGGCGACCTTCGCCTTGCTGCCCGCGTCCTTCACCGACTGCACGGCGGTCAGGGCGATGGGGGCGCCGAGCGTGACCACCTGGTCGATGGAGGAGTCCTTCTGGAGCTTGGCGGTCAGGGTCGACTTCACGGAGGGCATGTCGGTGCCGTTGACGTACAGGTTCTCCGTCGTGCCCCGGAAGCCCTTCTTCAGGCCGGCGCAGCGGGCCTCCAGGGCGACCTGGCCCTGCTCCTGGATCACGCAGACGGCGTGCTTGGCGCCCTGCTGGTCGAGGCGCTCGCCGAAGGCCTGCCCGGCGATGTTCTCGTCCTGGCCGAAGTACTCGAGCATGCCGAGTTCCTTCCAGTCGTCCAGCCCGGAGTTGAAGCCGACGACGGGGATGCCGGCCGCCTTGGCCTTGGCCACGACCGCCTTCATGGCGTCGGGCTTGGCGGCGGTGAGCGCGATGCCGTCGACTTTCTGGTCGATGGCGCTCTGCACCAGGTTGGCCTGGTTCCCGGCGGCCGGGCTGCTGGAGTAGACGAGCTTGATGTTGTCCTTCGCGGCGGCGGCCTGGGCGCCCTTGCGGATCAGGTCCCAGAAGGTGTCGCCGGGCGCCGCGTGGGTGATCAGGGCGACCGTCATCCGCGGGGTGGTGGCCTTGCCCGCGGCGGCGTCGGTGCCGCCGGCCTCGGACTTCTTCCCGCCGGAGCCGCTGGAGCAGCCGGCGGCGAGCAGGGCGCCCGCGAGGACGGCGGTGGTCAGGGCGGCGGCTCTGTGGTGTCTGCGCATGTCGGTGCACCTCACTGTGCTGGGACGAGGGGGCCGCGCCCGGTCCGGGGAGGGAGGCGCTGGGTGGGTGCCCTGGGCGGCGGCGGTCACGGGATGTGCGGCGGTCCTGGGTGCGGACCGTCGCGATCGAGGTGGCTGGAGCGCGCCACTAGCGCGCTCTAGTGGCAGGTACTATGCGGGCGCCTTCGAGTGATGTCAACAGCTTTGTCAGGACGTTCCAACAAAAAGGGCCGCCCGCACCCGCCGGGTGAGCGGCGGGGGGCGGACGGCCTCGGCCGGACGGCCCGGACGGTCCCGGACCGTTCCGGTCGTCGCGGGCTCGGCTATTCCGGTCTGCTGATGTTGACCATCCACGGGACGCCGAAGCGGTCCGTGCACATGCCGAACTCGTCGCCCCACATCTGCTTCTCCAGCGGTACCGACACCGAGCCGCCCGCGGAGAGCTTCTCCCAGTAGCCGCGCAGCTCGGCGTCGTCGTCGCCGCTCAGGCTCACGGAGTAGCGGCTGTCCTGCGGGGACTCCATGCCCGGCGGGTTGTCGGCGCCCATCAGGGTGAAGCCGCTGGGGGTCTCCAGCATGCCGTGCATGATCTGGCCGGCGTTCGGGGCGTCCGGCTGGCCGAAGTCGCCGTAGGTGTGGAGGTCCAGCGTGCCGCCGAAGACCTCCTGGTAGAACTCCATCGCCTGCCGGGCGTCGCCGTCGAAGGTGAGGTAGGGGTTGAGACGCGAGACCATGAGAACCTCCAGGAAGGGGGCGGGGGCGGGTTGCGCGCAGCGTAACGCCGGACACCGGCTACGGCGCGCCGAGCGGGTTCGCGACCCGACGCGCCGGGAGCCGACGCCGGGACGGCGTGCCCTTCGCGACCGTCTCGACCGGCCGGCGGGGCGGGCGTCGCTGGACTGAGGCGGCGTCGGGGCTGTCGTACGGGGGCTCAGGCCTCGTCGGCCGATCCGTTGTTCCAGTCGTACGGGCCTCCGCCGCGCCACTCGATCAGCTCGGTGTCGTCGACGGCCGTGTCCGTCGTGGGCAGGCCCTCGCGGTGCAGGAAGTCCAGCACGTCGAACAGGCTGTAGGCGACGCCCATGTTCTCGCCGTGGATGGTCACCAGCCGTCCGCCGTCCGACGCGGGCGGCTGCACGACCACAGGGGGTTGACCGTCCATGACCCCACCATGCGCCCGAAACCGGCGGTTCGCAGCTCGGCCGCGACCGGAAGCGGGACGAACCGGTCCGCCCGGCCGGTGCCGAGCCCCTGCCGCCGGCCGCTCCCCGGCCCGGCGCCCGCGCTGTCCGCTGTGCGCCGGTGACAAGCCACGATCCGGAAACTGAGTTCTCATCAGCACCCCCTGAGCGGCCCCCCTCCCCAGCTCTAGCGTCCGTGGCATGGACATGAACCTCAGGAGCAGAGGGAAGTGGCGCGGCGCCGCACTGGCGGTGCTGCTGACCGCCGGGACACTCACGGCCGCCGCCCCGGGCGCCCGGGCCGACGGGGCGCGGACCGAGACACCGGTGGCGTCGACGTCGCCGGTGACCGGGGTGACGGAGTCGGTGGTGCGGGTGAAGGTGCCGCTGCCGGAGTCGGCCGGGCCCCGTCCGGCCGCCTGCGACTGGCTGTCGTACCTGCGCTACCGCTCCGCCGACGGACCCGCCGCGTCGGCCGACGCGGACCGGATCCTGATCGCCCAGCCCGGCATCCTGGAAGGAGCCGGCGCGTTCGACAGCGTCGCCCGCAACACGGTGGCGCGCGCCGCCGGGCAGGGCCTGCACATCGAGTTCTGGGCGCTGGACCGGCGCTCCAACTGCCTGGAGGACCGCACCGGCATCGCCTCCGGTGACCAGCACACCGCCGTCGACTACTACTACCGCGGCAAACAGGTCGACGGCAGGACCTTCGACGGCTTCGCCGAGAACGGGCAACTCGGCTGGATGGCGAAGCTCGGCATCGAGCAGACCGTCCGCGACCAGTACGACCTGCTCGCCGCCGAGCTGCCGAACCAGGCGCAGCGCAAGCGCAAGGTGCTGTGCGGCGGGCACTCGCTGGGCGGGGTGATCACCGGGTACTTCGCGACCGCCGACTTCGACGGCGACCGGGCCACCACCTCGGACGCCGGGTACAACCAGTGCGCCGGCTACTTCGCCCTCGACACGACCGTCTCCACCTCGCTCGCCGACCTCAGCGGCAGCCTCCCCGACGACACCAACCTGCCCGACATCGGCCTCGGGTACGGCGTGATCCAGGCCGGGCTCGACAGCGGGGTGCTGCCGCGCACGCTGTCCGCGCCGGTGCTGCTCAACCCCGAGACCATGACGCTGCTCGGCATCGCGGGAATAGGTGCTCTCAAGAACCCGGACGCCGAGGCGAGCCTGCCGCGCTACCTGCCCTCCAACCTCAACATCGAGGCCACCCACCGCGTCCTGTTCTCCAAGGACACCGCCGCCTTCCTCACCGGCAAGCCCGCCGTGAAGGACTTCCGCCTCACCAACGGGGCGGTGCTCGGCGCGCTGCTCGACGACAACTCCGTGCCGCTGGCGTTCCTGCAGACCAGTGTGGGCTTCTTCGACGGCGGGCCGATCGCCGACAAGAGCTTCCCCGTCGCCAACGGCGGCACGGAGCAGCCCGGGCTGTTCGGCACCGCGTACAAGGCCATCCCGGACCGGCCGCAGGGCCCGCTCTACACCTGGCGCACCTACGACCGGGTCGGCGACCCGGACGACCCCGGCTACCGGTCGGCCGACGGCACGCCGTTCACCGGCCCCGGGGAGGAGGTCACCGACATCCGGCAACTGGCCCGCAGCCTGGCCGAGCAGCCGCTGGACTTCACCGAGCAGTACTTCCCGACCAAGCTCGTGACGGACCTTCAGCTGTCCACCGCGCCGCAGGTGAAGAAGCTCGTCGTGCATCCGGACGGGCTCAAGGCCAATCCGGTGCTCACCGTCCTCGCCGGTGAGGGCCTGCTGGCGGGCCGGGTGCCGCCCGAGCTGCACCCCGTGGTCGCCGACGGCTACCAGCACCTCGACGTGCTGACCGCCGCGGCCGAGCAGAACGACGGCCGGCCCGAACCCGTCTCCACCGGCCTCGCCGCCTTCGCCCGGTCGCCACGCTAGCCCCCCGTACACACGCCCGGGGCCCGGGAGGACAGCCTCCCGGGCCCCTTCACACGCCGCTAGGGATCACAGTCTGCCCGCGGCGAACGTGGCCGCCGCGTCGGCGTCGTCCCGGTAGCCCAGGTGCGCCCCGACGTCGCCGCCGCCGCTCTCGCAGACGGGGTCGCCCTTGGCGCAGATGTCCAGGGTGCGGCTCTGGTAGGTGCCGGTGACGCTCTTGCCGAGCGCCCGGATCGGATTGCCGAACAGCAGCACGGCGGCGACCTTCGGCTCGACCGCCGCGGGCAGCGTGGCCACGATGGGGCTGCCCACCACCGCGCCCGCGCTGCTGATGCCGATCGAGTTGTCGACGACGTTCGCGCCCTGCGAATAGCCGACGAGCACGAACTTCTGGTTCGGGCAGGCTGCGGCCTGGCTCTTCACGTGGTTCACCAGGTCCAGATTGCCCTGGGCCGCCGACGTCGGTGACAGGTCGGCGGGATAGTTCACCTTGTAGCTGGAGAGGCTTTTGCCCGGCACTTTCTTCTGCAGGGCGGAAAACACCGGGTCGCCGACGATGAAGCCGAGCGTGCCCGGCTCGAACGTGCCGCGGGCCGCGACGAGTTCCACGTCCGAGCAGGCCGCGGCGGCGGCCGGGGGAGCCGAGAGGGTGGCAAGCCCGGCCCCGCCGGCCAGCGAGAGCGCGGCGAGGGACAAGCGGATACGCATGGGGGATCCTCCGCGTCTGAGGCGCGTCGAGCGCCTGCGAAAAAGGACGGCCCGAACGTATTCGCTGCCCCTCGCCGGGTGTTATGGACGGGATTATGGAATCACCGCGGTTTTTTGTCGCCGATTGAGTACAGGGATTCAGTCCTGCCGCGTTCCCAGTGATTCCGCGCGCAACGCGAGAATGAGATCGAGGCGGGTTTCCGGATCGTGCAGGGCGTCGCCGAACAGCTTCTCCAGCTGGCGCAGGCGGTAGCGGACCGTCTGCGGGTGGATGTGCAGCCGCACGGCGACGTCGGGCACGTTGCTGCCGCTGAGCAGCCAGGCCAGCAGGGTCTCGGCGAGCCGGTCGCGCTGCCCCGCCGAGACGGTGTCCAGGGGCGCGAGGACCCGCGCCCGGAGCCGGTCGAGCAGCGGCTCGTCGCCGTACAGCAGCAGCGTCGACAGATGGTCGGAGCAGCGCACCACACCCAGGCGGGGGAGCACCCCGCGCCCCATCAGGCCGAGCGCCCGGGTGGCGAGGCGCAGTGACTGCGCGGCCTCGGTGACAGCGACCGTCGGGCCGACCGCGGCGGGCCGGCCGCGCAGCGCGAGCGTGAACGCCCGGCCGCCGAACCGTCCCGAGCCGTCCGGGTCGGGCACCAGCATCCGCGGCGGCCGGGACCCCATGTCCACCAGCGCGCCCGCCGCCGCCAGCGGCCGGTCCTCCTCCCGGCGGTCCGGCGCCGCCGCCAGCGCCACGACGGCGACCGTCCGGGGCACCGGCCAGCGGGCGCTGTGCGCCAGGTCCTGCACGGCCTCCAACGCCACGGGGCCGTCCTCCAGGAGCAGGTCGAGCAGCCGCCCGCGGCGCCGCTCCAGCTCGTCGGAGCTGCGCAGCTGGGCCTCCGCGTAGCCGGCCGCGGCCGCCTCGGCGACCTCGTGCACGGTCCGGAACGCCAGCTCCCCGAGCGCGGCCACGGCCGTGGAGTCCAGGCCCAGTTCCTCCGCCGTACGCCCCATCAGCCGCCAGGCGTGCAGCCCGCCGACCCGCAGCGCGGACTGCAGCGCGTCCAGGCTGCGGCCCTCCAGGGCCTCGCCGCGCCCGAGTTCGTAGTACGTCGCCGCGATCGAGCCGCCGTCGTCGCGCGGGTCGGCGATGTGGTCCACGAACAGGGTCAGCGCCTGCACCACCCCCGACCGCAGGTTCTGGCGGTACGTCCCGTCCGCGGGCCGCGCGTACTCGGGGACCTGGCGACGGACCTCCTCCTCCACCTCGTCGGCGACCGCGGCGAGCTGGACGCGCAGCAGCTCCGCCAGCTCGGGCGGCACCGGTGGCGTACCGGGACGGTCCGGCACGCCGTGCGGAGTGGGCACGGCCATCACGGACACTCCTTTCAACCGGAAGCGGCTCGCCCGCGGGCTGTTGCCAGGGGGACGAGTGGGACGTCCTGTGTGGGACGGACGACCCATCCGTTCCGTTCCGTGCCCCGACGGCACCCCCGTCACTCCGGCACGCCCAGCGCATGGGCGAGCATCGGCCACGAGGCGGTGAACTCCCGCTTCCAGTAAGGCCAGTCGTGTCCTCCTCCCGCGTACAGGTGCGTGGTGGCCGGGACCCCCAGGAGGGTCAGCGCGCGGGCGAAGCCCTGGGCGGAGGGCCACAGCGCGCTCTCCAGGATCCCGGGCAGCGGATCGCCGCCGCTGCCCACCCCGCTGCCCTGCGAGAGGTACAGGGCGGTGTCGCGCAGCCCGGTGGCGCGGGCGCGCGGATTGAAGTCCCGCCAGGTCAGGGCGTTCAGCAGCGGATGCCCCCACAGCGAAGCGGCCGGCAGGTTCTCGCGGGCCACGATCGCGTCCATGATGGCGGGAACACCGGGGGCGGTGGTGTCGAGGATGCCGCTGTAGGAGGCCGCGGCGGCGAACGCCCGGGGGTGGCGGGCCGCGTGGGCCATCGCGCCGTAGCCGCCGGTGGACACCCCGGCGACCGCCCGGACGCCGGAGGCCCGGTACTCCCGGGCCAGCAGCGCCGGCACCTCCTTGACCTGGAAGGTCTCGTAGTCGGGGCCGCCGCGCCACACGCTCGGGATGCCGGTGGGGCCCGCGTCCGGCATCGCCACGATCAGGTCGCGGCCCTCGGTGAAGGCCTCGATGTCCGTCTCCCGGGTCCAGGACGTGTAGTCGTCGTGGGCGCCGTGCAGCAGGTACAGGACGGGGTACTTCTTCTCGGGCCGCGCGGCGAAGTCCGACGGCAGGATCAGCCGGACCGGGGCGGTGCGGCCGAGCGCGGCGGAGGGCACGGACACGTCCAGGGTGCGCGGCCCCGGCCGGGCGGCGGCCCGGGCACGGGCCGTGCCGCCCGCGGCCCCGACCAGGACCGCGAGACCGGCGGCGGCCGTCGCTCTGGCGACGGCGCGCCGGGACACTCCGGTGGCCGGCTCCGGCGTGCGGGCCGGCTCGGGCAGGTCGGGCATGGCGGCTCCTCGGGTTGCGGTTCAGGGGGCCCGCTCGGCGAGCACCCGGCTCAGATGGGCGGCGAGCTCGTCCACGTGCGGCGGGTCGAGCAGCGACAGATGGTGACCGGACACCGGCACGACCTCCAGGCGCGGGCACACCTCGTCCCAGCCCAGCGCCTCGTCGTCCCGCTCGTACGCCGGGTCGCGCACGGTGTGCGGCGCGGGTTCGGCGGCCCGGTAGAGGACCACCGGACCGTCGTAGCCGCCCGGCCGGTGCGCCTCCCCGATGCCCAGGTCCAGGTACGAGGCCCGCTGGTGCTCCAGCGCGGCGGGCGGCACATCGGCGGCCTCGCGCAGCGCCCCCAGCACGGTGTCGATGCGCGCCCGGTCGTCGTCCATGGTGGCCAACTCGTCGTAGGGAAGCCCCAGTTCCACGCCGTAGGCGTCGGCCACGTGCCGGGCGAAGCCCTCGAGGTGCGTCCGGATCCGGTCGGCGGGCGACTGCCCGGGGCGGGGCAGGGGGCGCACGGAGTCGATGAGCACGACCAGCGGGACGTCCCGCCCGGCGGCGCGCAGCTGCCGCGCGGTCTCCTGGGCGACGAACCCGCCGAAGGACCAGCCGCCCAGCACGCAGGGCCCGTCGGGGTGGGCGCTTGCGATGGCCTCGGCGTAGCGGCGGGCCTTCTCCGGCACGGTCCGGGCCTGCTCGATCCGTGCCAGGCCGTACACCGGCCGGTCGTCCCCGAGGCGGTCGGCGAGCCCCCGGTAGACGGTGACCGGGCCGCCGGCGGCGTGGGCCAGGAACAGCGGCGGACGGGAGCCGGTCGCGCGCAGCGGGCGCAGCGGGGCGTCCAGGGCGAGTCGCACGCGGGCGGCGGCGTCCTCGACGGTGACGGCGGTGAACAGGGCACGCAGGGGCAGCTCGATGCCGAACTCGCGCTCCACGGCCGTACGGACGCGGACCGCCATCAGCGAGTCCAGGCCCAGGTCCGCCAGGGCGGTGCCCGGGGTCAGGCGCGTGGGCGGGTGACCGGTGACGGCGGCGATGTGGTGGACCAGCCGGGCCAGGACGGAGGCGGGTTCCGCAGGCTCGGCGGGACCATAGGCCGGGGCCGGGGCCGGGGCCGGGGCCGGGGCCATAGCGGGGGCCGGGGCCGTTCGGCCGTCTGCCGGTTCCGGTGCCATGCGGCTCGGTGCGTCCGTCGGTTCCGGTTCCGTGCGGGCCCGGCCGTCCGCCGGTACGCCCTCCGTCGGCTCCCGCCCGGGGCGTCCCCGGCCGTCCGTCCACCAGTGCCGTACGTGCCGCCACCGCGGTGCGGGCAGGTCGATGACCCGGCCGGGCGGCACGGGCAGCGGCTGGCCCGCCGCGTAGAGGGCGGCCAGTCGCCCGGCGAACGCCTCCGCCCCGTCGGCGTCCCGGCGCAGCGTGGCCAGGGCGAGGGCGCCGGGCACGGTGTCGGCGACGGCGCCCGTCAGCACCGGGTGGGGCGAGATCTCCACGAACGCGGTGTGGCCGTCGGCCGCGGCGGACGCGAGCGCCCGGTCCAGCCGCACGGGCCGCCGCAGGTTGGCCGCCCAGTGATCGGCGTCGAACACGCAGTCGCCACGCGGGTCGTCGAGGACGGTGGAGTGGACCGGGACGACCGGTCGCCGGCCCCGGAGGCCGGACAGGGCCTCGACCAGCTCCGGCAACAGCCCGTCCACCTGCGGGGAGTGCCCGGCGCCGACGACCCGCATGGGCCGGGCCGCCCGGCCCTGCCCCTCCAGCCGGCGCACGAGCGCGGCCACGGCCGCCTCCTCGCCGGTGACGACCTTCTGCCGGGGCGAGGAGTGCACGGCGACGTGCACGCCCCCCTCCAGCGACTCCACTTCGGCGTCGTCCAGGTCCACCACCGCCATCGCCCCGCCCCGCAGCCCGCTGAGCAGCCGGGCCCGTACGGCGATGACACGCGCCCCGTCCGCCACGTCCAGCGCGCCCGCGCACACCGCCGCCGCCACCTCGCCCATGGAGTGGCCGATGACCGCGGCGGGCTCGACCCCGTGGGAACGCCAGAGCTCGGCCAGGGCCAGCTGGAGCCCGAACAGCACGGGCTGGGCGACCTCCAGGCGGTCGAGCCCGGCCCCGGAGGACAGGTGGTCGTACAGGGACAGGCCGCACTCCGGGGCGAGCTGCGGGTCGAGCTTCTCGACGGCGGCGGCGAACGCCGGCTCCTCGGCCAGCAGCCGCTGCCCCATGCCCGGCCACTGGCTGCCGTAGCCGGAGAACACCCACACCGGGCCGGGCCCCACGCGGTCGCGGTCACCGGTCACCACGCGCGCGTCCGGACGCCCTGCCGCCAACGCGTCCAGCGCGTCCACCAGTTCGACGCGGTCACGGGCGACCACGGCGGCGCGTACGGGACCCCGGCCGGCCCGCCCGGCCAGAGTGCGCGCCACGTCGGCCGGACGGGCCGCGCTGCCACGCAGCCGGTCGGCGAGCCTGCCCGCCGTGTCGCGGACCCGCTCGGCGTCGACGTCGGACAGCAGATGCAGACGCGCGGCGGGCTCCCCGGCCGCCGGGGCCGGGACCAGGCCCGGCGGCCCCTCCTCCAGCACCACATGGGCGTTGGTGCCGCCGAAGCCGAACCCCGAGACCCCCGCGACGGCCGTGCCGCCGTAGCGGGGCCAGGGCTCCGGCTCGGTCACCACCCGCAGCCGGGCGTCGGCGAGGGAACTGCCCTCCGCGCAGTGCAGGGACGGCGGGATGCGGTCGTGGTGCAGGGCCAGCACGGTCTTCACCAGGCCGGCGACGCCCGCGGCCGACTCCAGATGACCGAGGTTGCCCTTGACCGACCCCAGCAGCAGCGGCTGGTCCGGGTCGCGGCCCGCGCCGAGCACCGCACCGAGCGCGCCCGCCTCGATCGGGTCGCCCAGCGGGGTGCCGGTGCCGTGCGCCTCCACGTAGTCGACGTGCGCCGCGGTCAGCCCCGCCCGGGCGTACGCGCTGTGCAGCAGCGCCTGCTGGGCGGCCGGGTTCGGGGCCATCAGGCCGTTCGAGCGGCCGTCGGAGTTGACGGCGCAGGCCCGGACGACGGCCAGCACGCGGTCGCCGTCCCGCTCAGCGTCGGACAGCCGCTTGAGGATCACGGCCGCGCAGCCCTCGCCGCGCCCGATGCCGTCGGCCGCCGCCGAGAACGGCTTGCACCGCCCGTCCGGCGCGAGGGCGCCCGCCCTGCGGAAGGCGACGCTCACGGCGGGCGACAGCAGCAGGTTGACGCCGGCGGCGATCGCCGTGTCGCTCTCGCCGGTGCGCAGGCTGACGCAGGCGTGGTGCACCGCCACCAGCGACGACGAACAGGCCGTGTCGACGGCCAGGCTCGGGCCGCGCGTGTCCAGGACGTAGGCGAGCCGTCCGGCGGCCACGCTCAGGGCGCCCCCGGCCGGGGCCCAGGGGTCGACGGCGGCCGGGTCGGCGCCGGTGAGCTGCCCGTACTCCGGCGCGGAGATGCCGACGAACACCCCCGTGGCGGTGCCCGCCAGGGACCCGGCCGGCACGGCGGCGTGGTCGAGCGCCTCGTGGACCACCTCCAGCAGGATCCGCTGCTGCGGGTCCATCACCGCGGCCTCGCGCGGGGTGATGCGGAAGAAGTCCGCGTCGAACCCGGCGATGTCGTCGAGGTAGCCGCCGAGCGGATGCGCGTCGGCGGGCGGGAAGGGGGTGAAGTCGCGCCAGCGGTCCTCCGGGACGCGCCGGATCGCGTCCGTGCCCTCGCAGAGCAGCCGCCAGTAGTCGTCCGGGCCGTGCACCCCGCCGGGCAGCCGGCAGCCGACCCCGACGACCGCGACCGGCTCGCCCCGCCCGCTCGGCCCGCCCTGTCCGCCCGGCGCTCCCGGGCGCGGCGCCGGGGCGGCCTCGGCCTCCGCGCCGCACAGCCGCGCCACCAGGGCGTCTCCGGTGGGCGTCTCCCACAGCAGCGTCGCCGGCAGCTCGCGGCCCGTCGCCCGGGAGAGTTCACCGGCCAGGGCGACCGCGTCCCGCGAGGACATGCCGAGATCCGCGAGCGGCCGGTCCATGGGGACCTCCTCGGCGGCCGTGCCGTACCAGCCGGCCACCCGCTCGGCGATCAGCCGGCGCAGCGCGCCCTCGTCTACGGGCCTCATCCCGCCGCACCCGCCGTCGCCGCACGCTCCTGCCCGCCGTACGCGCCCTCCAGGTACCGGGCCCGGGTCAGCGCCCGCGACACCTTGCCGCTGGAGGTGCGCGGCACCGTGCCCGGCGGGACCACGACGACGTCGGCGAGCCGCAGCCCGTGCCGCGCCGAGACCGCGCCCCGCACGGCCCGCACCACGGCCGGCACGTCCAGCTCGGCGAGGCGCGCGGTCCGCGCGTGCTCGGCCACGACGACCACCCGCTCGGCACCGGCACCGCTCGGCACGGCGAACGCCGCCAGCCGGTCCCGGCGCACCGCCTCGTGCGCGTCCTGGGCCGTGGCCTCCACGTCCTGCGGATAGTGGTTGCGGCCGTCGACGATGATCAGGTCCTTCAGCCGCCCCGTGACGACGAGCTGTCCCTCCAGCACCGTCCCCAGATCGCCCGTGCGCAGCCAGCCGCCCGGACCGGCCGCGCTGTCCGCGAACTCGGCCCCGAAGACGTCCCCCGGCCCCCGGTTCCAGTAACCGCGGCCCACGTTCGGCCCCTGCACCCAGATCTCGCCGACCTCGCCCTCGGACAACAGGGCCCGCGTCACGGGGTCGGCGATCCTGACCCGCTGGCCCGCCGGTGTCCCGCAGCCCGCCAGGAGCACGGCCCGGGGATCGTCCGGCCGGGCGGGCAGGGCCTTCCCGGCGGTCAGGGCGTCACGGTCCAGCGCGAACCGGCGCAGCGGCTCACCCGGCCGGGCCGCGCAGACGAACACGGTGGCCTCGGCCAGCCCGTACGACGGGCAGTGCGTCCCGGGCGCCAGGCCCTGGCCGGCGAACGCCGCGTGGAAACGGTCGGCCGTGCCCGGACGGACCGGCTCACTGCCGTTGATCAGCGCGGTGACCCCGTCCAGCCGCAGGCCCTCCTTCTGCTCGTCGGTGACCGTCGCGGCGCAGTAGTCGTAGGCGAAGTTGGGCGCGGCGCTCACGGCGTTCGGGTGCGCGGCGAGCAGCCGCAGCCAGCGCGCGGGCTCGTGCAGGAACGCGGCCGGGTCCATCAGCACCGACAGCAGCCCGCGCACCACCGGCGCCGCCACGCTGAGCACCAGCCCCATGTCGTGGTAGAGGGGCAGCCAGCCCACGCAGGTGACCGGGCGGGCGTCGGCACCGTAGGCGGTCAGTGCCTGGCGGGCGTTGGCGACGACGTTGCCGTGGCTGATCTCCACGCCCGCCGGGGCGCGGGTCGAACCGGAGGTGTATTGGAGGTAGGCGGTCGCCCCGGGGTCCTGGGCTACCGGCCGCCATTCCCCTCCGGCGTCGTCGGGCACCTCGTCCGCGACGACGAGCCGCGGCCCGTCGGCGCCGAGGAAGTCCCGCACCTCGTCCCGGGCCCGGCCCGTGGTCACCACGACCGAGGGAGGCGCGTCGGCGAGGACGCCCGCGAGCCGGTCCGCGTGCCCGGGCAGCCCCGGCGGATACAGCGGCACCGCGACCAGCCCGGCGGCCAGGGCCGCGAGGAAGGCGGTCGCGTACTCCGTGCCCTGCGGGCACAGCAGGGCGACCCGGTCACCGGGCCCGGCCTCCTCGGCGAGGCGCGCGGCGAGCGCCCGCACCCGCACGTCCAGCCGGCGCCAGGTCAGCGTGCGGTGGACGCCGCGCGAGTGCGGCGCGGGATGCTCGACGAAGGTGAAGGCCCGGCGGTCCGGGGTGGTCTCGGCCCAGTGCCGCACGAACTCCGGCAGCGTCGGGTGAGCGGGCGCGAGCGGGGGGCGACGGCTGTCCATCGGGCGGGGCTCCTCACGGCGCGGATCGGCTGACGAGTCGCGAAAAGGGGGGGTCAGAGGGGGATGTTGCCGTGCCGGCGTTCCGGCATCGGGGCGCGTTTGCCGCGCAGGGCGCGCAGCGCCCGGCACACCTGCTCCCGGGTCTCGCGCGGTGCGATGACGGCGTCGACGTAGCCGCGCTCGGCGGCGAGGTACGGGGTGCCGTGGGTGCGCTCGTACGCGGCGAGCAGCCGGGCGCGCAGCGCCTCGGGGTCGTCGGAGGCGGCGAGTTCGCGCCGGTGCAGCACGCCCACCGCTCCCTCGGCGCCCATCACGGCGATCCGGGCGGTGGGCCAGGCGAGGTTGACGTCGGCGCCCAGGTGCTTGGACCCCATCACCGCGTAGCCGCCGCCGTACGCCTTGCGCACCACCACCGTCACCTTCGGCACGGTCGCCTCGGCGTAGGCGTACAGCAGTTTCGCCCCGCGCCGGATGATGCCGGCCTGCTCCTGCCGCACGCCGGACAGGTAGCCGGGCACGTCGGCGAAGGTCAGCAGCGGGATGCCGAACGCGTCGCAGAACCGCACGAACCGCGCCGCCTTCTCGGAGGCGTCGATGTCGAGGACCCCGGCGGCGTGCAGCGGCTGGTTGGCGACGACGCCCACCGAGCGGCCCTCGACGCGGGCCAGCGCGCAGATGATGTTCGGCGCGAACAGCTCCTGCACCTGGAGCAGTTCCCCGTCGTCGACGACGGCGTGCAGGACGTCCCGCATGTCGTAGGCCTCGCCGAGCCGGTCGGGGACGACACCGTCGAGCCCGGCCCCGGACGGCGCGTGCCCGGGCGCGTACTCCGGGGGCCGCTCCAGGTTGTTCGCGGGCAGGTACGACAGGAGGTCGCGCACGGTGTCGAGGGCGTCCTCCTCGTCGGCGGCCAGGAAGTGGGCGTTGCCGTTGACGGCGTTGCTGGTGCGGGCGCCGCCCAGCTCCTCGGCGGTGGTCCGCTCGCCCGTGACCGTCTCGATGACGTCGGGGCCGGTGACGAACATGTGCGAGGCGCCGTCCACCATCACCGTGAAGTCGGTGATCGCCGGCGAGTACGCGGCGCCGCCCGCGCACGGCCCGAGCACGACCGAGATCTGCGGGATCACCCCGGACGCCTTGACGTTGCGGCGCACCAGCTCGGCGTAGAGGGCGAGCGCGGCGACGCCCTCCTGGATGCGCGCGCCGCCACCGTCGTTGAGCCCGATCACCGGGCAGCCGGTCTTCAGGGCCAGTTCCATCAGCGCGACGGTCTTCTCGCCGAAGGCCTCGCCCATGCTGCCGCCGAACACCGCGGAGTCCTGGGCGAACACGCACACCGGGCGGCCGTCGACCGTGCCGTACCCGGTGACGACCCCGTCGCCGTAGGGACGTCGGTCGTCCTGCCCGGTGGGCCGGGCCCGCACGAACAGGCCGGTCTCGGTGAAGGAGCCCTGGTCCACGAGCCGTTCGATCCGCTCCCGGGCCGAGAACTCCCCGCGTCTGCGCGGTCCGGCCGGGGCCACCGCCCGCGCGCGGCGGTCCGCCAGGCCGGCGACGCGTTCCGCGGTGCTCCCGGGCGCGTGCGTCACGATCTCCCCCGGACCGGATGCTGTCACTTCTGTGCTCACAACCACCTCCGAAGCGGTTCTCGAATATGGCAGCGAGGCGGGGGAGGGCCGTGCGGATCGCCGTACTGTGTGGGGGAGTTGAGTGCTCCGGCGCCGGATTTCATACCGGTGTGACAAGGGACCGCCGGACGCGATTCAGTGGCGCGGGTGCTGAATGCGTTCTCCTTCTTCTATTGGACGTCCGGGCACGCGGCGACCAGGCTGGACCGCGCCATCGCCGGACAAGCGGAACGACAGCCGGAAGAGGTCACGAGCCCATGCACACCCGCCGTATCGGTGACGTCGAGGTCAGCGCGATCGGACTGGGCGCGATGCCCATGTCCATCGAGGGGCGACCGGACGAGGAACGCTCCCTCGCCACCGTCCACGCCGCGCTCGACGCCGGAGTGACCCTGATCGACACCGCGGACGCCTACCACCGCGACGCCGACGAGGTCGGTCACAACGAGACCCTCATCGCCAAGGCCCTCGCCTCCCACGACCGCGGCGCCGACGTACTGGTCGCCACCAAGGGCGGCCACCTGCGCCCCGGCGACGGCAGCTGGACCCTCGACGGCAGCCCCCGCCACCTCAAGGCGGCCTGCGAGGCCTCGCTGCGCCGGCTCGGCGTGGAGGCCATCGGGCTCTACCAGTTCCACCGCCCCGACCCGCGCGTCCCCTACGCCGAGTCCCTCGGCGCGATCCGGGACCTCCTGGACGAGGGCAAGATCCGCATGGCCGGCATCTCGAACGCGAACCCCGAGCAGATCCGGCAGGCCGACGACATCCTCGGCGGGCGCCTGGTCTCCGTGCAGAACCAGTTCTCCCCGGCCTTCCGCTCCAGCGAACCGGAGCTGCGCCTGTGCGACGAACTCGGCATCGCCTTCCTGCCCTGGAGCCCCCTCGGCGGCATCTCCCGGGCCGGTGAACTGGGCTCCGCCCACGCCCCGTTCGCCCGCATCGCCGAGGCGCACGGGGTGAGCCCGCAGCGGGTGTGCCTGGCGTGGATGCTCGCCAAGTCGCCGGTGGTCGTGCCGATCCCGGGCGCGAGCCGGCCGGAGACCATCCGGGACTCGGCCGCCGCCACGGACCTCACCCTGACGCCCGAGGAGCTGGCGGAACTGGACGGAGCCTGAGCGCGCCGGCGGTCCTCCTCCGCGGACGCGCCCTCCGGCGTCGGCTCCGAGCGGTCGCCTCGGACCGCGAGCACCATGCGCACACCGCTGCCGCGACTACCACGCGGCGCTTCCGCCGTCGCTCTACGCGGCCGGCGGAAGCACGCGGCGGGCCGAGCTGTTCAGAGGGCTCCGAGAGCACAGGCCGTCGTCGCGTGGTTGCGGCTGACTCCGGCTATGAGCAGCAGGTCCCGGCACATGCCTGTATCCACCCTCTCTGCCACACGGCACGCCTCCTTCACCCGGGGGCCGACTGCGTAGCCCTTTTGGTGGAGGTAGTTCTGGCACTGAACTTCATTGGCCTGTGCGGGCCCGGCGGTGGCCAGGACAGCAGCTCCTCCGATGAACACGGATGCGGCTAAACCGGTGAGCGCTCGCTTGACACGCACGTTCCCCGCCTTCCTTGTCGCTCCCTTGGCGATGCGCACCGACGGTGCCCTGGGACGCTGCCCCGTGCGAGCACGCGAATAAACGGTTCCGCGGAGGACGCCGCCTCCTCCCCGGGCCGGTACAGCGCAGCCCACGGAGCCGCCGGCCACGACTGACCGATTCCGTAGCGGCCCATCGGCGGTCGTCCAGGCGCTAACGTGTCGTGAGGGCGCTGTTGCGGAGCGTCCAGGGGGCGGGGTGAGCCGTGGCCGACATTCCTGCGCGACTGCTGATGTCGCTGGTGAGGCGTGACGCCGGTGAGCGTGAACGGCAGGCGTGGGCCGCGCTGAGTGACTTGGTGCGCGGCTCCGTCGGACCGGGGGCTCGCGAGATGGCGGCGCTGGAAGAAGAGCCGGCCCGGGCAGCGCGTGCTCACCTGCTGAGCGCCGCCCTGTCCGCACGGGCCGCCGCGGACGCGGAGTTCGGTGCGGCTCTTCGCGCATGGGCCGAGCGGGCCGGCGAACCGGACATGCCGGCGGACCCGGTCGAGTCCCAGTCGGGCCACGTGCCCGGGGATCACCATCGCGGCCGCCTGATCGCCTTGGTGCGGCGTACCGCTGCGGCAGCCGGCGCTCTCGGCAGGGCAGACACGCACGAGCGGCTCCTCAGGCAGTCCTCCGCCCTGGCGAACGACCGCTTCCGTGTCGTGGTGGTCGGCCGGAGCCGCGTGGGCAAGAGCACCCTGATCAACTCCCTCCTGGGCGCGGAGGTGCTCCCCCAGGCCCCGCGGCGGACCACCGGGGTGACCACCGTGGTCTCCTACGGACCGGCCCCCACGGCCTATCTGTATCCGGCCCGCTCCGGCGGATACCCGCCAGCGCCCCGCACAGAGGTCACCGTCCACGACGTTGCGGCGCACCTTGCACCCGGCCGCGACAACTTGTGGCCGGAGCCGCGCTATGAGCGCGCCGAGATCCGCTGGCCCGCGGAACTGTGTCAGGAGGGACTGGTCTTCGTCGACTCACCCGGCATGGACGCCGACCACTCCTACGGGCGGCACGACACGGGCCCAGCGGTGCTCGGTGCCGATCTGCTGATCGCGGTGCTGACGGCGAGCGATCCGCTGTCCTTCACGGAGGCCCGGTTCCTCGGCGATCGCCTACGAGCACCGCGGGCCGTCCCCGCCTTCCTCGTCGTCACCAAGGAGGACCGGGTCCCCGAGCACCAGCGGTCCGCCCTGCGCGCGCACCTGCGCGAGCAGGTGACTCCGCTGATGCGCGCCGGCGACGCGCTGTTCTTCGTCCATGCTCGCGGGACACCGACGGCCGGCGGCGGACAGGACGGTACGGCGATCCCGGACACGGGCCTGGCCGAACTCGAACGGGCACTGTTACGACGGGCCGCGGCACAGCGTGTGCCCGCTCTCCTGCGGTCCGCTCGTGACCTGGGAATGACGGTGGACTCCCTGGTGGCATCCGGGCACGACGCACTGCATCTGCTGCGGAGCGACCAAGCCGTCCTCGCGGAACGGCTGTGGCACGCTCGTCGAGAGGGGACGCTTCTCATCGAACGGACCCGCGAGTCGATCGTGGTGGAGGGCGAGCGCTTCTTCAACCACGTCGCTGACGAGTGCCCGCGTTGGGCGACGGAGGCGCAGCTCACGGCGAAGGTGAGACTCCGGCTGCAGGACACTCTGCGGGCCAGGGCCGATGAACTGACCGGTCTGCTCCTGCGGCGGGCGCAGCAGGAGGTGGACCTCTGGACCGAGACGGTGCGTGGCACGGTGCGGGACGCCTTGGATCACTTGGCCGGTCTCTTCGACACGGCGCCCGTCGACCCGCTCGAGGACTTCACCTTGACGCGCTTGCTGGCGGCCACCTCGGTGACACCGACCTCCTTCTCGACGCTGGACCGCATCCTGGGCAGTGTGCCTCTCCCCGGCATGGCGCAGGTCGCCGTCTGGTTGATCTCCCTGTCCTCGTTCTCCGAACTGGAGGCGCGGCTGCGGGCCGAGACCGCCGAGAAGGTGGCCACGGCGCTGCGCAAGGGAGCGTCGCGCGACGCCGAGGAAGTGGCGGCACAGGCTGTGGAGCCCCTGCGCGAGTTCCTCCATGCCGCGGAGAACCGCAGTCGGGACGACATACGGTCATGGGCGCAGTCCGTGCGGCGACAAGAGACGGACCTGATGTCCTGCCTTGCCTCGCTGCAGGACATCGAAGCCGAGTACCGCCTGCTCGTCGAGGAGATGCGCGCCGCCGAGGAGACGGCCGCGGGTACAGGCCTCGGACCGGCCACGGGCGGGCGGCAGTCGTGGACGCCTCGTCTGACCCTGCGGACCGCGGCCCTGCGGGTCGGCGAGCCGGTCGTGGTGGACGTACGACTCGAACCGGCCGGCCCCGGCGGGGCGGCAGCGGAGGACACGCTGCCTCCCATGGTGCTGGTCTCCTCCGTAGGGTCCGCGGCTTCCCTCGAGCCACCGGCGACGGAGTACGCCGTCGAAGGCCCGCCCGCGGCGTTCACCTTCATCGCGCGTGAACCCGGCGCTCACCGTCTGCGCTTCACCGTGTACGACCGGGACCAGGGGCGCGTGCTCCAGGACTTCGAGGCGATCGTCCACGTCCCGGCGCCCCTCCTCGCGCCGGTCTCCGGCGCTGCCGGAGGGGGAAGCAGTTGACCATGTCCGAGGAGGCGACGGTTCGTGTTCTGCACAATCCGTCGCGCGACTTCACGACTCTGCCCGCGAGGCGGGGAGGGGCTGACGCGGCACCGCCCGGGGAAGCACCGCTGGACCTCATCGTGGCCCTGCGACGCAGTGGAACCGACGGGCTCCACATGACGGCCTTCAGGCCCGGCGAGCGCAGCCCACGGACTCGGATCCACCATGCGTACCTCACCGCTTCCGCCACCGCCGTCCTCAGGACGGCCGGACGGCTGCGTACGACCTGGCGCGATCTCTTCGTACGGCATCAGCTCGTGGACGGCGACGGCACCGCCGTCGCTGGATACCCGCTCGCCGACGCGGCCGATCTGACCCCGTACGCGGCGGACGCCGAACTGCTCACCACCGAGCTCGCCAGGGAGGGCCAGTACCTGCTCGACCGGCTCCTCGCCGGGGAGAACCATGAGGTGAGGGAGTTCCGCGCGCACCTGTTGGGCGTGCTCGGCGGGGAGGAAGGACTGCGCATCAGCTTCGACTCCGACCTCCATCTGCCCTGGCCGATGCTCGCCGTCGAAACGCCGGACGCCCCGCACGCGTTCTCCGGATTCCTCGGCTACCGGCACCAGGTGGAGCAGACCGGGGCGTCGTACCCGATGATCCAGGGCGAGGTGGCTCCTCGCCGGTTGCCGGCGGCGAGCCTCAACACGGATGTGGCCCTTGCCCAAGTGGGCCGGGCACCGCAGGTCCGCAAGCTGTTGGAGGAACGCGCGACCCTGACCGTGCGGACGCAGTCCGCGGCGCTGCTGAGTGCCTTGTCCGATGCCGTACTGGACGACGACATCATGTACTTCTGGTGTCACGGCCGCTTCGTCGACAACGGCTCGCAGCATCCGCACCTCGCCGTCAAGCTGTCCGACGAACGGTGCATCGACGCGGATCTGATCCTGCGGGAACGGACCAGGCACCGAGGCTCCACGGACGCGATCTTCCGTCCGTTCGTCCTCCTCAACGCCTGCCACGCCGGCCAGGCGGCCTCCTCGCCGGAACTCGAGCATCTGGGCAGAGCTCTGGTCGACATGGGCGCGTGCGGTGTGCTGGGCTCACAGATAGAGATCCCGCAGAGCTTCGCGGCGGAGTACGCCTACGCGTTCCTCGACCTCTATCTGGGCAGTGGTCTGACGGCCGGCGAGATCACCATGGCCCTCGTGCACCGCTTCGCACGGGAGTTCTCCAACCCGCTGGCGTTGACCTACACGCTGCACTGCGGAATCGACAGTCGGCTGGAGACCACACGATGATCCGTCGATCAGCGGGTGGTCATTTCTCGTCAGATCCGTCACTGCTGAGAAAAAGGTGTGAATGTTTCCGCGTGGTTCGGGCATACGCAGCGCAAACCACAGAGAGGGGCGCTACGTGCTCGTACCGGACCGGAAGGCCGTCAGAGAGCTGCTGACGCGGTATGCGTCGCTGAGGATCGCTCAAGCGGAGAGGCACACGCCGGCGACGGCACGCGAACTGGACGACGTCAGTTACACGCTGTGCGTGATGATGGGGACGTCCGACATCAGCGATGCCATCGCCAAGGCGGATGTGCTGCTGCTCACCAAGGAGCGGTCCGCTGCCGCGGACGCGGACGGGGAGAACGGTCTGACGCTGGTCGGCTGAGATCAGGAGCCCGGGCCCGGACCCGGAGCTGCCCCGGCGGTCCGGGAACGGGCCGCCGGGGCAGCGGTCTTCCCGTGGAACGCCGTGCGGTACGCGTACGGCGTGGTGCCCACCACCTTGCGGAACCGCTCCCGGAACGCCGTCGGTGACCCGAACCCGGCCTGCCGCGCGATCCGTTCGACCGAGTGGTCGGTGTTCTCCAGCAGGTACTGGGCGCGCCGCACCCGCGCCCGCAGCAGCCACTGCAACGGCGTGGTGCCGGTCTGCTCACGGAAGCGGCGGCTGAAGGTCCGCTCGCTCATCCCCGCGCGCGCCGCCAGCGCCCCGAGTGTCACCTCCTGCGCGAGGTTGTCGTCGATCCACTCCAGCAGCGGTTCGAGCGCCGAGCCCCGGGGCACGGGCGGGTGCTCGTGCACGATGAACTGGGCCTGGCCGCCCTCCCGTTCCAGCGGCATGACCGACATCCGGGCGATGCCCGCCGCGACGGCCGACCCCAGGTCCCGGCGGATCATGTGCAGGCACAGATCCAGCGCGGCGGCCGCGCCGGCCGAGGTGAGGATCTGCCCGTTGTCCACGTACAGCACGTCCGGTTCCACCTCGACCCGCGGGAACCGGCGGGCCAGGTCGCCCGCGGCGACCCAGTGCGTGGTGGCGCGCAGCCCGTCCAGCAGCCCCGCCTCCGCCAGGACGAACGCGCCCACGCACACGGACGCGATGCGGGTACCGGCCTCGGCCGCCTGCCGCAGGGCGGCCAGCACCCGGGCGGAGGGCGGCGCCGCCTCGGGCGAGCAGCCCGGCACGATGACGGTGTCGGCCTCGGCCAGGGCTTCCAGCCCCCGGTCGACGCGCAGGGTGAAACCGCCGTCCGCCCGCACCTCCGGTGTCTCGGCGCACAACCGGACCCGGTAGGCGGGCCGCCCGTCCGGCAGCCGGGTCCACGCGAACGTCTGCTGGGGCGCCGCCATGTCGAACGGCACCACGTGATCGAGAACCAGGATCGCCACGGTGTGCATGGCCGCCACCCTAGGGGCATTTCCGCCAACCCCGTGACATGGGGACCGCGGTGGCTCCCGCAGCAGAGGAGCAGGTCGGGGGAGTTGGCGGGAATCCGTGGGAAGCTGTCGTTCCAGCCCCTGGGAGATCACGTCGGGGCTTCCTAGCGTGGGCGCTGTCGATCGTCTTCACGGAAAGAGCCCCGGTGACCAAGATCCTGCTGTCCCTCCATGTCCTGGCCGCCATCGTCGCCATCGGTCCCGTGACCGTCGCGGCCAGCATGTTCCCTCCGGCGGCGCGCCGCGCGGCTCCCGCGGACGGCGACGCCCCCGGCCCGTCGGCGCTCGGCACGGTCGCGCTGTTGCACCGCATCTGCCGCGTCTACGCCGGTGTCGGACTGACGGTCCCGCTCTTCGGGTTCGCCACCGGCGCCGCCATGGGCGTCCTGGGCAGCGGATGGCTCGTCACCTCCATCGCGCTGACCGCCGCTGCCGCGGGCGTCCTGGTCGCGTTCGTCCTGCCCCGTCAGGAGGAAGTCCTCGGGCAGTTGAAGGGCGAGCAGACCATGGACCACCGGAGCACCGTGCAACTCGCCATGTTCACCGGGATCTTCAACCTGCTCTGGGCCACGGTCACCGTCCTGATGATCGTCCGGCCGGGTTCCACGACCGGAGCCTGAGATCGCCCCGTTGCGCCTGTCACGGATGTCCGGTCTGCGTCAAGTCATCCCAGGGAATTCACACTCCGGGACTCTGTGCCGCCTACACTCGCAGTCTCGCCCCCGTGGGGCCGACGAGCAGAAAGGCACGTTGACGGGTGTTCCAGGATTCCCCCATCTACGACCGACTCATCGCGGAGCGCGGCGACGTACCCGCACAGGTGCGCCGCGAGGCCGAACGTGTGAGCAGGGAACTGGAGCTGGTCATGCGGCCCTCGCAGTCCCTCGGCTACGACCGGCCGCACTCCCCGGGGGCGGGCTGGCAGCGCGCCGGCATGCTCCCCGGCCCGCGACCCCAGTGACCCGGCGCCGGGCCCGATGTGTGGCGGGCCCGGTGCTCAGCGCACCGTCGCGTTCGAGCCGTCGAGGCGCGACGGCTCCTCCGGGACCGGCCGGGCCAGCCACTCGGCGATGGTGCGGGCGATCGGCTGACCCGTCTCCACCTCGACGAACCCGAACTGCCCGGACTGGTTGCACTCCAGGAACCACCAGGTCCCGTCGGCGTCCTCCGCGAAGTCGAAGGCGCCGTACGCCAGTTCGGCCTCGCGCAGATACGCCAGGACGCCCGTCGCGACGCGCGGCGGCACGTCGGCCGGCTGCCAGGGCGCGCCGGGTGCCGCGAACCGCACGTCGACCTCGTCGGGATCCGCGTCCGCAGCGGTCGCCTTGCGGGCCGCCAGCATCCGTTCGCCCACGACGGTGAGCCGGATGTCGGCCCGCTTGGCGATCCGCCGCTGTAACAGCGTCGGTCCGAACGCGACGGCGGAGAAGTCCGTGTCCGGCGCGACCCGGGTCGTCGGCACCGCCCGTGGCGGGTCCTGCGGATGCGCGCCCGACACCGGCTTGACCACCAGATCCGGGTAGCGCTCGGCGAACTCGCGGGCCGCGCGCGGGAAGGTCGTGATCAGCGTCGCCGGCACGGGCAGGCCGCACCGCTGGGCCAGACGCAGCTGCCAGGGCTTGTGCCGGGCCCGGCCGGCCGCGTCGGGATGGTTCATCCAGCGCGCCTCCGAGCCCCGCAGCATGCCGTAGAGCGCCTGCGCGGCCTCCTCGGTCAGCCACGCGGACGGCTGCGCCGCCCGCGCGGCCGGGGTGCCGGGCCGGCGCACCCAGACCGACCGCAACCCCCCGATGCTCACCAGCCGCCCCCCGGCGGACAGATGGCCGCGGAACCGGCCGTGGACGTACTCCCCTGACAGCGCGACGCCCCCCGTGAGGTCGGCGGGGTCGACCCGGACCACCGGAACCCCGGCGCCGTTCAGGTGCACGACCACCATGTCCGCGGTCACGTCCTCCTCACAGGTGAGGATCAGTACGGTCATCTTCGGCGGCCCGCGGTCAGTCGTCGAAGTGGGTCTTGGAACCGGCGGTGGACGTCGTGGTGCCGAACTCTCTCAACACGGCGAAGTCGCAGGCGGCGACCCGGCCGTCGCGGAGCACGTTCAGCTGCAGCCCGGCGTCGTACACGTACGGAGTGGCCGCTTCCAACTCCACTGCCGGGCGCGCGTAGTTGAGCGCGAACGGTTGCATCGTCTCTCCCTCGTCGGTACTGCGCCGATCAAGCGAAGGTCCAGGGGCGCGGCCACCCGGTCCGCCGGCTCGTTTCGGCTTCCAGAGACTTATACGAATCGAACGGGTGGTTGGTTTCCTTACTTTCCGTAGTCATCGGGCCGGTTGACGGTCCGGCCGGTGTGACGTACTGCGTTCCCGCTCGCCGAGGGAGCCGCGGACAGTGCGCAGAGCGAGCAGCAGGACACCGATGTCGTCCAGGTACACGGGGTCGGGCAGCAGGTCGGCGGGCAGCACGAAATACAGGACCGCGCCCCAGAAGACCCACCGCGGGCCGGTGGGCAGCCCCGCGCGCCGCAGATCGCGCCGGGTCCGCACCAGCCGCACGAGGACGCCGACGGCGAAGGCGAGGACGAGGGCCGCGAGACCCGTGAGCAGAATGATCACCGTTGTGGTCGTATCCACGGGCTGCCCTCCTCCTGGCGTGCCGCGACACGGGGTGTCCCTTCCTGGATTCCCGTTTCCGGCGGCTGTATTGCGCCCGGGGCCCGACATGTCGGCGCGTCGGCGGATTTTCCCGTGCGGGCGGTCATCCCGGTGGCTCACCCGAGTGGCACGGTGTGACGGGGGCGCCTAGTAATGGTCACCGTAACGTCGCTCGTCACACGACGGGGGGCGCAGGAGCGGCCGCACTCTTCCCATGGAGGCGAGTATGACCACCTGCTCTTCATCACCCCGCTCGAACGAACCTGCCATACCCCACGAGCCGAACGGGTCCGCCCAGCCGTCCGCCGAGACCACCGTCGCCACCGGCACGTACCAGGTGGAGCAGACGAGCACGCAGCCCGCCGCGCCGGGCCCCGACGGCCCGCACCGGCCGACCGAGCCGCCCGCGGTCCCTGGCCCGGACCACGCGGACCTGTCCTACGCCGCGCCCGCCGCTCCGGGCCCGGACCAGGCGGACCGGCCGGCGACGCCGCCCGCTGTCCCCGGCCTCGACCCGGCGGATCAGGCACCGGCGCGGCCCGTTTCCCCCGGCCCGGACGAGGCGTCCGCGCGGCCCTTTGCCCCCGCCTCGGACCAGCCTGCCGAGCGGCCCGTCGCCGCGTCGGGTTCCGGCCAGGCGGACTTGGCGGCAGAGCGGCCCGTCGCCGCGCCGGGCTCCGGCCCGGTGGACTCGACGGCCGAGCGGTCCTCCGCCCCCGGCCCCGCTCACCTCGACCACGCGACCGCGCATCCCGCCCCCGGCGACCCGACGGTGACGGACGGACAGTCGGGCGCCCCCGTCCTGGACCGGAGCGGCCTGGCGGACGCTCACCCCGGCGCCTCAACCCCGGACGGGACCGAAGCGGTGGACGCGCGGCCCGGTGCTGTCGCTCCGGACCGGACGCCCCAGGCGTCCCCCGAGCCCGCGCAGCCGCCCGCGCCCGGCCAGGACCAGACCGACCCATCCACTGCGCGGCCGTTCGTCATCCGCTCGCTGGACGACAATCCGGTGGAGCTCCGGCCCGGCACCGGGCCGGGCACCGGCGGCGTGCCGTACGGCGACGCGGTCAGCGACCTGGTGCACGCCGCCGTGGCGGACCGGCCACTGGAGGAAGTCGTCGACCTCATCACCTCGCTGGAGGAGTCGCCCGACCACACCCAGGCCAAGGTCGACGCGCTGCGCACCGCCGGGGTGACCCGGCCCGTGGAGGACGTCTCCCGGCTGATCGCCCTGCTGACCAAGCCTCCGCGCGACGCCGACTGCGCGGACGAGGCGATCCGGGCCGCGGCCGCCCACCGTCCGGTGGAGGAGGTGACCCGGCTGGTCACCCTGCTGCACAAGGAGCCGCAGGAGCCCCACGTCCGCGAGGAGGCACTGCGGGCGGCCGCCACCGGCCGGTCCGTCGGGGAACTGGTCGAGCTGATCGACCGCCTCGGCCTGGAGCGCCTGGACCGCGAGCGCCGCCCGCCGAACGGGACGTCGCACCCCGGCGGCGGAGCCGCCGAGCCCGGGGCGCCCGTCCGGCCGGGCAAGCGCCGCGCGGCACGCAAGGCCGCGGCCGGCGAGACCCACCGGACCCTCGACGCCCCGCCCCCGGACCGCGACCGCGCCCAGGAGCGCTTCGCCCGCTCCGTGTCCTGGTCGGGCTGGCTCGCCGCCCTGGCACTCGCCGTGTGCGCGGTGGCCCACTTCCCGCTCCAGCGCGGCGACGCCTCCCTGCGCCTGCACGCGTTCGCCCTCGGCCTGTCGGTGCTGTGCACGGTGCTGGCGCTGCTGCTGGCCCTGCGCCCCGTCGCCGTGGTGCTGGCCGGGGCGGTGCTGGTGCCCACGGTGCTGGCCGGGGCCCAGGCGTACGGGAGTTCCTACCCGGCGGCGTCCCTGTCCCGGGCCGTGGACCTCGCCCTCGCCCCGCCCTGGCTCGCCGCCGCGATCGCCGTCTGCGCGGCACTGCTGGCCCTCGTCGCGCTGGTCTTCCGCGTCCTGGCGCCCATCGCGAGCCGGCAGTGGGCGCCCGCGCCGGCGCCCGAGCCGGGCCCCGTGGCGGAGTGACGCCCGGGCACCGCGGCGGGTCCGGACCGGCAAAGTCGCCCCGTCACCGAGCCGGACCGGATCCGCTCACCCGTGGATCCGGTCCCGCCCGCGTGTCCGTACCTGCGAGCTACGCCCGCGAGCCGGGCATCCCGGCCAGCAACCGGTCCGGCGTGAGCGGGAGTTCACGGAAGCGGACGCCGGTGGCGTGATGGACCGCGTTGCCGATCGCCGCGGCCGTCCCGACGATGCCGATCTCCCCGATCCCCTTGCCACCCAGAGGGTTCAGCCACGGATCGTCCTCGTCGAGCCAGTGCGCCTCGATCTCGCCGACGTCGGCGTGCACGGGCACGTGGTACGAGGCCAGGTCCGACTCGGTGAAGTCACCGAACGCCGCGTCCACCGTGCTGCCCTCGGTCAGCGCCATGCCCAGGCCCATCACCATGCCGCCGACGAACTGGGAACGCGCCGTACGGGCGTTGAGGATGCGCCCGGCCGCGTACACGCCGAGCAGCCGGCCGACGCGCACCTCGCCGGAGACCGTGTCCACGGCGACCTCGGCGAAGTGCGCCCCGAAGGCGTGCCGCGCCCGGTCGCTCTCGGCGTCCGCCGTGCCGGAGGTGTCGGCGCGGGCCTCGATGCCCGGCCCGGGCAGCGGCCCGGTGTGCCCGGCCAGCCGCCGGGCCAGCCGGGCGCAGGCCTCGTGGACCGCCCAGCCCCAGGAGGCGGTGCCGGACGAACCGCCGGCCAGCGGCGCCGCGGGCAGCTCACTGCTGCCGATCTCGATGCGCACCCGCTCCAGCGGCACCCCGAGGGCGTCGGCGCCCACCTGCGCGAGCACGGTCCGGGCCCCCGTACCGATGTCGGTGGCGTTGACCCGCACCAGGTACGTCCCGTCGGGCAGGGCACGGGCCGCGGCCGTGGAGGGCCCCACCATGACGGGGTACGTCGCCGCCGCCACACCCGTGCCCAGCAGCAGGGGCCCTTCCCGGCGGACGCCCGGGCGGGGATCGCGCCCATCCCAGCCGAAGCGCCGGGCGCCCTCCCGCAGGCACTCGACCAGGTGCCTGCTGCTGAACGGCCTGCCGCTGTCGGGTTCGACGTCCGGCTCGTTGCGGACGCGCAGCTCGACCGGGTCCATGCCGAGTCCGGTGGCCAGCTCGTCCATGGCCGACTCCAGCGCGTACATGCCCGGAGCCTCGCCCGGCGCCCGCATCCACGACGGCGACGGCACGTCCAGCGCGGCGACCCGGTGCGCCGTACGGCGGTGGGGCGCGGCGTACATCACCCGCGCGGGGACCGCCGCGTGCTCCACGAACTCCTTGACGCGGGAGGTGTGCGTGGCGACCTCGTGCGTCAGCGAGACGAGACGGCCGTCCGCGTCGGCCCCCAGGCGCAGCCGGTGCAGCGTCGGGGCGCGGTGCCCGACGACGGCGGGCAGGTACCGGCGGGGGAGTGCCACGGTGACGGGCCGCCCGGTCTGCCGGGCCGCCATCGCGGCGAGCACGACGTCGGGCCGTGGTGTCCCCTTGGAGCCGAAGCCGCCGCCGACGTGCTCGGCGGTGACGACGATCCGCTCCTCGGGCAGCCCGAACAGCCCCGCGAGCGCGGCCCGTACGGCATTCGTGCCCTGGCTGGAGGTGTGCACCGTGAGCCGGCCGTCCTCCCAGCGGGCGGTGCTGGCGTGCGGCTCCATGGGGTGGTTGTGCAGCGGCGGCACCCGGTACGCCACGTCGACCCGGGCGGCCGAGGAGTCGAACGCCCCGTCGGGATCGCCGTGTTCGCGCAGGCCCGGCTCACCGGTGTTGGCCTCCTCGGGCACGTACAGGCCCGGGTGCGAGGCGGTGAGGACCACGTCGTGCTCCTCGGCGTCGTACTCGACGCGGACGGCTGCGGCACCGGCCCGGGCCGCCTCCAGGGTCTCGGCCACGACCAGGGCCACGAACCAGCCCCGGTGCGGAACCCGCGGGTCCTGGAGCACGGCGAGCGTGGCGTCGTCCGGCTCCCCGAGCCGCGGCGCGTTCTCGTGGGTGAGGACGGCGAGCACCCCCGGCACGGCCAGGGCGGCCGCCGTGTCGACGCCGGTCACCCGCCCCCGGGCGACGGCCGCCGGCACGGGCCAGGCCTGGGCCCGGCCGGGGACGTGGTACTCGGCGGCGTAGCGGGCGGTGCCGCCGACCTTCTCCCGTCCCTCCCGGCGTTCGGCGGGAGCGCCCACGCTGCCGGTCATGAGGCCCTCCTCGACAGCGCGGTGTCCGTGAGCCGGGACAGCACGTCCACGGCGAGATTCCGGGCGAGCGGCACCTTGTAGGCGTTGTCCCGCAGTGGCCGCGCGGCGGCGAGTTCGAGGTCGACGGCGTGCTCGAACGCGGCGCGGGTGGGGGCCGCGCCCAGCAGCGCCTCCTCCGCCCGCCGGGCCCGCCACGGCCGGTGCGCCAGCGCCCCGAAGGCGATCCCCGCATGGCCGATCACACCGTCCGCCAGCCGCAGCACGACCGCGACGGAGGCGAGCGCGAAGGCGTACGAGGCCCGGTCGCGTGCCTTGCGGTACGCCGACGGCAGCCCTGCCGCGGCGGCCGGCAGCACCACGCCGGTGACCAGTTCGCCGGGCCGGATCTCGGTGTCCCGCTCGGGCCGGTCGCCGGGCAGCCGGTGGAAGTCCGCCGCCGCGACACGCCGAGCGCCCTCGGGGCCGTGCAGCTCGACTCGCCCGTCCAGGGCGGCCAGCGCCACCGCCATGTCCGAGGGGTGGGTGGCGATGCAGTGCGCGGAGTGCCCCAGCACCGCGTGGTCGCGGTGGACGCCGTCCCGCGCGCCGCAGCCGCTGCCCGGCTCGCGCTTGTTGCACGGCTTGGACAGGTCCTGGAAGTACGGGCACCGGGTGCGCTGGAGCAGGTTGCCGCCGGTCGTCGCCGCGTTGCGCAACTGCCCGGAGGCACCCGCGAGCACCGCCTGCGACAGCGCCGGGTACCGGTCGCGCACCAGGGGGTGGGCCGCGAGGTCGCTGTTGCGGACCGTCGCCCCGATCCGCAGCCCGCCGTCGGGCAGTTCCTCCACCGTGTCCAGCGGCAGCCGGGTGACGTCGACGAGCGCGGTGGGCGTCTCGACGCCGAGTTTCATCAGGTCGACGAGGTTGGTGCCGCCGCCGAGGTAGCGGGCGCCGGCGTGGGAGGCGTACGCGGAGGTCGCCTCCTCGACGCTCCCGGCGCGGACGTAGGCGAACTCCTTCACGGGATCACGTCCTCCACCGCCTCGGCGATCCGCGGATACGCGCCGCACCGGCACAGGTTGCCGCTCAGCCGCTCCCGGATCTCGTCCCGGTCCAGCGGCACCGGCTCACCCGAGGGCGCTCCGGGAGCGGTGACGTGCGAGGGGTGGCCGGCCGCCGCCTCGGCGAGCACGCCGACCGCGGAGCAGATCTGGCCCGGGGTGCAGTAGCCGCACTGGAAGGCGTCGCGCTCCAGGAAGGCGCGTTGCAGCGGGTGCGGTTCCTCCCCGTCGCCGGAGAGGCCCTCGACGGTGGTGACCTCGCAGCCGTCCAGGGCGACGGCGAACAGCAGACAGCTGTTCACGCGCCGCCCGTCCACCAGGACCGTGCAGGCACCGCACTGGCCGTGGTCGCAGCCCTTCTTGGCGCCCGTGAGACCGAGGTCCTCCCGCAGGAGGTCCAGCAGGACCCGTCGGTGATCGACCGTGAGCGTGTGGGGTTTGCCGTTGACGCGGAGCGTCGTCGCCGAGTGGTGCTGGTCGTTGCCCATGGCGTCGGGGACCTTTCCGGGCGGGCCGTACTGCCGTACGGAACGCGTATCCAGGAGCCCCCGACTGACACGTGCGCCCCACCAGGAAGGCGCTACGGCTCCGACTTCACCTTCTTGAAGCGTTCGAGGGTCCGGGTGAGCTGCTGGAGCGGGGACGCGGCGGGCGGACCCGACGGCTCCTGCCGGACCGGAGCGGCCCCGGCGGACTCCTGGTAGGCGGCCAGGGCCTCGTGGGCGCGTTCGGCCGCCTCCCGGTACAGGTCACGCGACTTCGTCATGGCCTCCAGCGCCTCGGCGTACATGGCCACCAGACCGCGCTGGCGCTCCAGCTCCTCCTGGAGCGTCAGCAGGTGCCAGTCCTCCCGCAGCGCGGTGAGGGCGTCCTCGGCGCCGTCGGGCAGGGGTCTCGGGAGCGCCGCGAACCGCGTCACGGCGTCGACGAGGTCGGCCGGCTCCGAGCCGTCGAGGAAGACCGCCCGCACGGAGAAGTCCTGGGCGTCATAGCCCTCGGGGGCGGGCGTGCCGGGCAGCACCACGGCACCGCCGCGCGGCACCTCGACACCGAGGTCGCGCAGGGCCCAGTTGAGGCCCCGGTGCTGCTGGGGCGCGGCGCGGTGCTCCACCACACGGTGCCGCAGGCCCGGCGGAAGCCACCGCGCGAGCGGCACCCGGCCGCGCTCGTCGGTGGTCATCGCCTCGTGGACGACCACGTGGATGTGCCAGCCGCCGCGCACCGCGTTCCGCAGCAGGCGACGGGTGTCCTTGTCGTCCTGGGGGAGCGGGTTGATCTCCCGCAGGGACAGCTGCGTGGCGGCGTCCCGCACCCAGGCGGTGTCCGGCTCCTCCGGCCAGAACAGGCCCGCGGGGGACGGCCACTCCTCCCGCCAGGGCTGCTCGGCCTCCGCGACCAGCAGCCACTCCTGCCCGTCGCCCGGGCCGGGCGCCAGGCTCAGCCGGGCGCGCACGGTCACCGCGTCGTCCACCCGCCAGCGGGCCTCGAAGACCCGCTCCGCGGGGGCGGCCTCGTCGGCGGGCAGCTCCACGAAGTCGTCGATGTCCTGGCTGTCCTTGCGCTGCTGCAACGAGCGCCGGAGAGCGTCTTCCGCGGCGCCCCCGGTACGGCGGCCGCGGGCCAGCCACACCGTGGCGGGGGTCAAGGGGCGGACGGTGGGGGAGGTCGGCATGGGTCCATCTGTGAGCGGGGGTACGTGTGCCTGCCAGTATCGTCGCCGCAGGCCGGCGGGGATCACCCGGGGTCGCGTCCGGGTCGGGGCTCCCGTCCCGTACGTACCTACGAGCGGTCACCTCCCCGGTCGGGACGCGGCTCACGGCCCGGGACGACGTCGGTCACGCCCGACTCCTCGGCGGTGTCCTCGCCGCCGGGACGGGGTGTGCTCCGGCCGCCGGCCTGACCGCCGCCGGTGGTGCCGTAGCCGCCCGGCACGCCGGGGACGCTGTCCGCGTCGGCCTCGTCGCGGCTGATGTGGCGGGTGGCGCGCACGCCTGCGCGCCGCTCCGGGTGCGGATAGCTGAAGGGACGGGCGGCGGCCCGCTCCTCCTCGGTGCTCTCCGGCCGGCTCCCGCGGTCGTTCGGTTCCGTGGTGTTGTCGTCGCTCATGGGGCACCGCGTACCCGTGCCGAGCTGTGCCATGTGAGGAAGCGGGCAGCGCCTTGCGGCCCCGGTCGGCGCCCGGGGGCAGGGGCGGGGGTGCGGGGAGTGCGCCCTGCGCGCGGGGTGTGCGCGCCGCGCGCAGACACATGGATCTCACTCGTGGCCCGGCCCGCAGGGGTTCCTGACAATGGTGCGCACGAGCAGGGCCCGCCCACCATCCGCATCGGGGCGGGTCCTGCTCGCTCGCCGTGAGGCCCTGGGCCGGCTCGGCCTTCAGCGGATCGGCAGACCCGCCAGCGCGCCCACCCCGGCGGCGCAGGCGAGGACGGCACAGGCACCGGCCGCGTGGCGTCTGAGCAGGGCGTGCCGCAGGGCGGCGTAGCGGCTCTCGTACTCGTCCCGCAGCTGCTCGGCCCGCCGGACCGTGCCGAGCAGCAGCTGACGGGTGACGTCGAGGCGCTTGCGGACGTAGTGCCCGGCGACCTCCTCGGCCTGGGCGGTGGTCAGCCAGGGCATCCGGGCGCACAGGTCCTCGGCCTCGCGCCGCGCCTGGTCGTGGTGGGCCTGGGCGAGGAGGTAGCCCTCCACCTCGTCGGCCAGGACGTGAGGCGGCCCGCCGGCCGGGGCCTCGTGTCTGCCGCGTCTCACGGCCGTTCGCCCTTGTGCCCGCCGGCGTCGAGCACATCGCGCCGCCCGCCGGTGTTCTCCGCCTCGTCGAGGCCGGCCAGGTCCGGGTGGCGCAGGTCGAAGGCCGGTGACTCGGAGCGGATCTTGGGCAGCGTGAGGAAGTTGTGGCGGGGCGGCGGGCAGGAGGTCGCCCACTCCAGCGAGCGCCCGTAGCCCCACGGGTCGTCGACCTCGACCTTCTCGCCCTTCTGGGCCGTCTTCCACACGTTGTAGAGGAACGGCAGCGTCGACAGGCCGAGCAGGAAGGCGCCGATGCTGGAGACGGTGTTGAGGGCGGTGAAGCCGTCGGCGGCCAGGTAGTCGGCGTAGCGGCGCGGCATGCCCTCGGCGCCCAGCCAGTGCTGCACCAGGAACGTGGTGTGGAAACCGGTGAAGAGCGTCCAGAAGTGGATCTTCTCCAGGCGTTCGTCGAGGACGGTGCCGGTCATCTTCGGCCACCAGAAGCTGAACCCGCCGAACATCGCGAACACGATCGTGCCGAAGAGCACGTAGTGGAAGTGGGCGACCACGAAGTAGCTGTCGGTGACGTGCCAGTCCAGTGGCGGGGAGCCCAGGATGACACCGGTCAGACCGCCGAAGAGGAAGGTGACGAGGAAGCCGGCCGCCCACAGCATGGGCGGTTCGAACGAGAGCGAGCCCTTCCACATCGTGCCGATCCAGTTGAAGAACTTCACGCCCGTCGGCACGGCGATCAGATACGTCATGAAGGAGAAGAACGGCAGCAGCACCGCGCCGGTCGCGAACATGTGGTGCGCCCACACCGTCACCGACAGGCCGGCGATCGCGATCGTGGCGCCGATCAGACCGGTGTAACCGAAGATCGGCTTGCGGGCGAAGACCGGGATGATCTCGCTGATCACGCCGAAGAACGGCAGCGCCAGGATGTAGACCTCGGGATGGCCGAAGAACCAGAACAGGTGCTGCCACAGGATTGCGCCGCCGTTCTCGGCGTTGAACACCTGCGCGCCGAACCGCCGGTCCGCCTCCAGCACCAGCAGCGCGGCCGCCAGGACCGGGAAGGCCAGCAGCACCAGCACCGAGGTGAGCAGCACGTTCCAGGTGAAGATAGGCATCCGGAACATGGTCATGCCCGGGGCGCGCATGCAGATGATCGTGGTGATGAAGTTGACCGAGCCGAGGATCGTGCCGAAGCCGGACAGCGCCAGCCCCATGATCCACAGGTCCCCGCCGACGTGGGTGGTGCGCTCGCCGCCGCTGAGCGGGGTGTACGCGGTCCAGCCGAAGTCGGCGGCGCCCTGCGGGGTGAGGAAACTGCCGAGCACGATCAGGCCGCCGAAGAGGAACAGCCAGTACGACAGCATGTTCAGCCGGGGGAACGCCACGTCGGGCGAGCCGATCTGCAGGGGCATGACGGCGTTGGCGAAGCCGGCGAAGGTGGGCGTCGCGAACAGCAGCAGCATGATCGTGCCGTGCATGGTGAACGCCTGGTTGTACTGCTCGCTGGAGAGGATCTGCAGCCCCGGCCGTGCCAGCTCCGCCCGGATGGCCATCGCCAGTGCCCCGGCGATCAGGAAGAACAGGAACGACGTGATCAGGTACAGGTGCCCGATCTTCTTGTGATCGGTGGTCGTCACCCAGGTGACGATCACCTTTCCCCTGCCGCGGCGCTCGCCCGCGGGTACCGGCGCGACGGGCTCGGTATAGGTCGCCATCAGTTCCTCGATCGGCAGCAACGGTTGTGTGGACGTGTGGGCGGAGCGGTGTCCGGCTCGCAGGAAACTAGCCCTGCCGGTCCGTTCCCCTCGCGTGTCCTCGCCAGGCGCTAGGCCGAACGGCCGAATGATCCATTCGTCCGGGTGGCCGAGCACCCGTTTCACGTGATGTGTCATGGTTTGTCGTGAAGCAACCGCGGCACTCGGATGGCGGTCCGGCCCGGCAGCCGGGCGGAACAGAGGGTGGTCGATGACGACGATCGGCGTGGAAGAGGAGTACCTGCTGCTCGACCCGGTGACGGGCCTGCCGGTGCCCCACGCGGACAAGGTGCGTGCCGCGGCGGGCGTGGGCCGTCTCGTGGCCGACCAGGAGGTGCAGTACGAGCTGCTGCAGGCGCAGGTCGAGGTGGCCACGCCGGTGTGCGACACCCTGGAGGAGGTCGGAGGGCATCTGCTGCGGCTGCGGCACGCCGTCTCGGTGGCCGCCGAGGAGCACGGCTGCAGGATCGCCGCCTGCGGGACACCGCCCGTGCGTCACGGCCGCCCGGTGGCCGTCACCGACCAGGCCCGTTACCGGGCGATGGTCACGCAGGCGCCGCAGCTGGTGGCGGAGCAGCTGGTCAACGGCACGCACATCCACGTCGCCGTGCCCGACCGCGAGGCGGGTGTGCAGGTCCTGAACCGGATCCGGCCCTGGCTGCCCACCCTGACGGCCATGGCGGCGAACTCCCCGCTGTGGGACGGCCACGACACCGGCTTCGCCAGCTGGCGCACGGTGATCTTCAGCCGCTGGCCCGTCAGCGGCATGCCCCCGGCCTTCCGGGACGCCGCGGACTACGACCGGCGCGTGGAGCGGCTGGCGGAGGCCGGGTTGATCTCCGACACCGGCCAGCTCTACTGGCAGGCCCGCCTGTCGTCGCGCTACCCCACCGTCGAGGTGCGGTGCCTGGACGTCCAGCTGCACGCGGACGAGGCGGTCATGCTCGCCGCGATCACCCGGGGCCTGGTGGAGACCGCCCTGGCGGAGACGGCCGCCGGCGCGCCCGTGCCCGACTGCGCCCCGGAAATGCTCCAGGCCGCCATGTGGCACGCCGCCCGCCACGGCCTCGACGACACCCTGGTCGATCCGGGCGGCACCCCGCACCGCGCCGGCGACATGCTCTACGAGTTCCTGCGCCACGTCGCTCCCGCGCTCGACGCGTCCGGTGACACCCGGCAGGTCACGTCCCTGATCCACCGGCTCCTGCAGGACGGCACCGGAGCGGACCGGCAGCGCGCCGCCCTCACGCGGGGCGGCCTCCCGGCGGTCACCGACCTGATCAGCGCCCGGGGCACGATGCCGTGACGGACCACCCGGCCGGCTTGCGCGGCCCGGCGCTCCTGCCGGCCGGAGGCCGCCGGGGGCAGCCGTCCGGTGCGACGAACGGAGGTGGGCGGTGAGCCCGCGGGGCGAGGACGAAACCGTGAGCGAGCGGGGCGAGGGCGGGGAGGTGAGCGAGCGCGGCGAGGGCGGGCGGCGGATGCTGGCCGATCTGCTGGACGCCAGTCACCTCATGCCGATCGAGCTGCTGCCCGCCAAGGCCTCCGCGTGCGCACGCGCCGCCGCCTTCCACCACGTGCTGATCTACCTGGCGGACCTGCAACGCGACACCCTGTGCCTCCTGCCCGGCGACGAGGCCGCGGGCCACGCGGACGAGCCCGTGCTGCAGGTCGAGGGGACGGTCGCCGGGCGGGCCTTCCAGCACGGCGGCGTCCTGCCCGCCGGGCCGCCCGGCGGCGACACGTCCGAGTGGTGGGTGCCGTTGCTGGACGGCACCGAACGCATCGGACTGCTGCGGGTGAGCACCGGGCGCGACGACGCCGGCACCCGCGCGGACATGGAGGCGCTGGCCGCTCTCGTCTCGTTGATCGTCGTCGGCAAGCGGACCACCAGCGACGCGCTGGCCAGGCTGGTCCGCGCCCGGCCGATGAGCGTGGCCGCCGAGATGCAGTGGAACCTGCTGCCGCCGCGCACCTACGCCGACGGGCGGGTGGCGATCTCGGCGGCCCTGGAACCGGCCTACGACATCAGCGGCGACGTCTTCGAGTACGCCATCGACGGGCCCCTGGTCCACCTGACGATCCTCGACGCGATGGGCCACGACACCGCGGCCGGCCTCTCCGGGGCCCTCGCGCTGGGAGCCTGCCGCAACGCCCGCCGCCAGGGCGCCGGCCTCCTCGCCAAGGCGGACGCCGTCGAGGCCGCCCTCCTCGAGCAGTACGACCACCGGCGCTACGTCACCGGTGTCCTGGCCACGCTCGACACCCGCACCGGCGGCCTGCGGTGGGTCAACCGCGGCCACCACCCGCCGATCGTCATCCGCGACAACCGCCACACGACCCACCTCAGCTGCCCGCCGGCCCACCCGATGGGCACCAGCCTCGGCCTGCCCGGCACGGTGTGCGAGGAGCACCTCCAGCCCGGCGACCGCGTCGTGCTCTACACCGACGGCATCACCGAGGCGCGCCGCTCGGGCGGCCGGGAATTCGGCCTGGACCGGTTCACCGACTTCCTGATCCGCCACCACGCCGACGGGCTGCCCGTACCCGAGACCCTGCGCCGCCTCATCCACGCCGTCCTCGAGTACCACGACGGCGATCTCCAGGACGATGCCACCGTCCTCATCTGCGAATGGATCGGCCCGGACATGGAACCGGCCCGGACGGCAGCCGACCTGACCGGCCTGCACCCCTCACGGCGACACCCGGCCGACCACGAGTTCGACTGACCGGTCCCGGCCTGTCCGTCGCGGGGCTTCAGCGTGACGCCAGCCCGTGCCGCCGGGCCGCCGCCCCGAAGTAGTCGCCGCCCTTGCGCCGCACGTCGTCGGTGCCCCAGGCCTGCTCGCCCTCGGCGGCCGGGCCGCCCTGCCTGGCCGGGTTCTGCCGCAGCGGTGCCGGGACGAGTCTCGGTATGTGCTTGGAGCAGTGGATGTACGCCTCCTCCACCTCGACCTCCACCCACATCTGGGGGCGGCGGCCGGGCACCGGGTCGACCGGCAGGCCCGGGTGCCGCCGGCGCATGGCGTCATCGGTGACCAGCCGGGCGCGGCCGTTGACATGCAGACCGATACGGTCCTGGGAGAAGTCGATCATCAGGATGCCGATGTGCGGGTTCTCCCGGATGTTGCCGAGCGAGGCCATGACGCCGTTCCCGCGGTACTCCGGGTAGGCCAGGGTCGTGTCGTCGAGGACCCGGAGGAAGCCGGGCGGGCCGGCCCGGAAGGTGCTGTCGCACTCCCCGCGGCTGTCCGCCGTGGCGAGGAAGAACATCTCCTGGCGGGCCACGAACTCCCGCATCCGCGGATTGAGCCGGTCCAGCACCTGCTCGTCGTAGAACCGGTCGGCGCGTTCGACGGTGCCCAACTCGTGCTGGATCCGGTGCTCTCCGTGGCTTCCGGGGCGCTCTGCCCGCTGGTCGTCGTACAAGGGTCCTCCTGGCAGGGAATGCGGCCTCCGCCACGGCGCGCGTGACTGATTTTCATCGCCTTGCAGGCCGAAAAGCGTCACCGGCCCTGCACGTGAGGGTAGAACAACCGCTCTCCCGCGCCCCTTTGCGGGCCCGGCGTCCCTCCTGTCGGACAGACGGCGGCAGTTCCCGCTGCGCGAGGGGCGGAGCGGACGGACGGGGAACCTCCCCCTTGGTCCGAACCGCCGCCCACGCTTTGTTCCGGGCTCGAAACCTGGGTTAGCCTGCGGCGTATTTCTACGTCGCGCAGATCCGTGGCCACGGAAATGCAGGCACGGCAGCCGGGCCGCCGAAGCGGTCCGGGGGGAGTTCCGAGTCCTCGGTGTGCGGGGACTCCTGGGGAGCGGAACGAGGGTGCGCATGACCAGCGACAGCACCGGTGTCGTCGATGCGGTGCCGGGCGATCAGGAGTTGCGGCGGCTCCTGGCGGGCCTGACGGCCGTACGGGACGGGGACTTCGGCACCCGTCTGCCGGACGACGCCGACGGCCTCATGGGCGACATCGCCAAGGTCTTCAACGGCATGGTGGACCAGCTGTCCGTGTTCACCTCCGAGGTCACCCGCGTGGCCCGCGAGGTCGGCACCGAGGGGACGCTCGGCGGGCAGGCGGAGGTGCCGGGGGTCTCGGGCACCTGGGCCGACCTGACCGACTCGGTCAACGCCATGGCGGGCAACCTCACCACCCAGGTCCGCGACATCGCCCAGGTGGCCACGGCGGTGGCCAAGGGCGACCTCTCCCAGAAGATCGACGTACCCGCCCGCGGCGAGATCCTCCAGCTGAAGGAGACCGTCAACACGATGGTCGACCAGCTGTCCGCGTTCGCCGACGAGGTCACCCGCGTGGCCCGCGAGGTCGGCAGCGAGGGGCGCCTCGGCGGCCAGGCGCAGGTGCCCGGCGTGGCCGGCGTCTGGCGCGACCTCACCGACTCCGTGAACCACATGGCCGGCAACCTGACGAGCCAGGTCCGCTCCATCGCCCAGGTCACCACGGCGGTGGCCGAGGGCGACCTCTCGCAGAAGATCACCGTCGACGCGCGCGGGGAGATCCTGGAGCTGAAGTCCACCATCAACACGATGGTCGACCAGCTGTCCGCGTTCGCCGACGAGGTGACACGCGTGGCCCGCGAGGTCGGTACCGAAGGCCGCCTCGGCGGTCAGGCCGACGTCAAGGGCGTCAAGGGCACCTGGCGCGACCTCACCGACTCGGTGAACTTCATGGCGGGCAACCTCACCGGCCAGGTCCGCAACATCGCCCTGGTCGCGACCGCCGTCGCCAAGGGCGACCTCTCGCAGAAGATCACCGTCGACGCGCGCGGGGAGATCCTGGAGCTGAAGTCCACCATCAACACGATGGTCGACCAGCTGTCCGCGTTCGCCGACGAGGTCACCCGCGTGGCCCGCGAGGTCGGCACCGAGGGCCGCCTCGGCGGCCAGGCGCAGGTGCGCGGAGTGTCCGGCACCTGGAAGGACCTCACCGACAACGTCAACGTGATGGCGTCGAACCTCACGGGCCAGGTCCGCTCCATCGCCCAGGTCGCCACCGCCGTGGCGCGCGGCGACCTGTCGCAGCGGATCACGGTCGAGGCCGCGGGCGAGGTCGCGGCCCTCGCCGAGGTCATCAACACGATGGTCGACACGCTGTCCGCGTTCGCCGACGAGGTGACCCGCGTCGCCCGCGAGGTCGGCACCGAGGGGCGCCTCGGCGGCCAGGCGCACGTGCCGAACGTCGCCGGCACGTGGAAGGACCTCACCGACAACGTCAACTCGATGGCCAACAACCTCACCGGCCAGGTGCGCAACATCGCGCTGGTGACGACCGCCGTGGCCAGGGGCGACCTGTCGAAGAAGATCGACGTCGACGCCCGCGGCGAGATCCTCGAGCTCAAGACGACGATCAACACCATGGTCGACCAGCTGTCCGCCTTCGCCGACGAGGTCACCCGCGTGGCCCGCGAGGTCGGCACCGAGGGACGCCTCGGCGGCCAGGCCGAGGTCGAGGGCGTCTCGGGCACCTGGAAGCGCCTGACGGAGAACGTCAACGAACTGGCGGGCAACCTCACCCGGCAGGTGCGGGCCATCGCCGAGGTCACCAGTGCCGTCGCCGAGGGAGACCTGACCCGCTCGATCAACGTGGAGGCGTCCGGCGAGGTCGCCGAGCTGAAGGACAACATCAACTCGATGGTGGAGTCCCTGCGCGAGACGACCCGGGCCAACCAGGAGCAGGACTGGCTCAAGACCAACCTCGCCCGGATCTCGGGCCTGATGCAGGGCCACCGCGACCTGCCCGTCGTCGCCGAACTGATCATGGACGAGCTGGTGCCGCTGGTGTCCGCCCAGTACGGCGCCTTCTACCTCGCCGAGGACGGCGACGGCGGACCCGAACTGCGGCTCGTCGGCTCCTACGGCTACCCCGAGGACAGCGGCCGCCCCACCCGCATCGCCTTCGGCCGCACCCTGGTCGGCCAGGCCGCGCGCAGCCGGCGCACCATCGCCGTGGACGAACTGCCGCCCGGCTACGTCACCATCTCCTCGGGCCTCGGCGAGGTCGTGCCGACGGCCCTGGTGCTGCTGCCCATCGTCGTCGAGGGCCAGGTCCTCGGCGTCATCGAACTGGCCTCGGTCACCCCCTTCACGCAGATCCACCGGGACTTCCTCGAGCAGCTGATGGAGACCCTCGGCGTCAACCTCAACACCATCGTCGCCAACGCCCGCACCGACGAGCTGCTCGTCGAGTCGCAGCGCCTCACCGCCGAACTCCAGGCCCGCTCCACCGAGTTGCAGGTACAGCAGGAGGAACTTCAGCGCTCCAACGCCGAACTGGAGGACAAGGCCTCCCTGCTCGCGGCACAGAACCGGGACATCGAGGCGAAGAACCTGCAGATCGAGCAGGCCCGGCAGGAACTGGAGACCCGCGCCCAGCAGCTGTCGCTGGCCTCCAAGTACAAGTCGGAGTTCCTGGCCAACATGAGCCACGAGCTGCGCACCCCGCTCAACAGCCTGCTCATCCTGGCCCAGTTGCTGGCGCAGAACCCGTCCCGCAACCTCACCCCCAAGCAGGTCGAGTACGCGCAGATCATCCACTCCGCCGGCTCGGACCTGCTCCAGCTGATCAACGACATCCTCGACCTGTCCAAGGTCGAGGCCGGCAAGATGGACGTCACGCCCGAGCGGGTGACACTGCGCCAGCTCATCGAGTACGTCGAGGCCACGTTCCGGCCGATGACGACGCAGAAGAGCCTGGAGTTCACGGTGACGACCGCTCCCGGCGCGCCCGCGGACCTCCTCACGGACGACTCCCGGCTCCGCCAGGTGCTGCGCAACCTCCTGTCGAACGCCGTCAAGTTCACCGAGCAGGGCGGCGTGGAACTGGCCATCGAACCCGCGGCCGACGACGAGGTGCCCGACGGCGTGATCCGCGGCGGCGCCGTCGTGGCCTTCCGCGTGAAGGACACCGGCATCGGCATCCCGGAACAGAACCTGGAGACCATCTTCGGGGCCTTCCAGCAGGCGGACGGCACGACGAGCCGCAAGTACGGCGGCACCGGCCTGGGCCTGTCCATCACGCGGGAGATCGCCCAGCTGCTCGGGGGCGCCGTGACGGTGCACAGCACACCCGGCCAGGGCAGCACGTTCACGCTCTTCCTGCCCGTGGCCCGCCCCGACTTCGAGGAGGTGCTCGGCCACCGCGGCACTCCGGAGCGGGCCGCGGCCGAGCTGCCCGAAGGCTCGTCCCGCCCGGTGCCGGTGCTCCAGACCGGGCCCGGGCCGCGGCCCCGGCGCCTGCTCGTCGTGGAGGAACGGCCCCGCGGCCTGCTGACCCTCGTCGCGGAGAGCGTCGTCGCCGACCTGACCCACGGCCGCGCCGACAGCGGGCAGCGGCCCGCCGTCGACATCATCACCGCCGTCGGCGCGCAGGAGGCGGCCGGTGCCCTCGCGGCCGAACCGTGCCACTGCGTCGTCCTGGAGCTGGGCATGCGCGACGCCGAGGCGTCCCGTTTCCTCCAGGCCCTGGAGGGCGACCCGGCGCTGGCGAGCGTCCCCGTCCTGGTGCACAGCAGCCACCCCGTGGACGTCTCCCTGGACGAGACGCTGCGGTCCCGCTCGGCGGGCGGGGCGCTGGAGTTCCTCTCCAGCCTCGACGAACTGCGCGAGCGCATCGCCCTGCACCTGTCCGCCGAGGAGCCCGGGGACGTGCTCTCCCTGGTCCGGCCCGAGGAACCGCAGCACCCGGCGCCGGACCTCCTCGACGAGGCGTCGGCCGGCCGCACCGTCCTCGTCGTCGACGACGACGCGCGGAACCTCTTCGCGCTCAGCGGGATCCTGGAACTGCACGGCTTCCGGGTGCTGCACGCCGAGAACGGGCGCAGAGGCATCGAGACACTGGTGAACAACCCGGACGTCGCGCTGGTGCTGATGGACGTGATGATGCCGGAGATGGACGGGTACACCGCGACGGCCGAGATCCGCAGGATGCCGCAGTACGCCGAGCTGCCCATCATCGCCGTCACGGCGAAGGCGATGCCCGGCGACCGGGAGAAGAGCCTCGCCTCGGGCGCCAGCGACTACGTCACCAAGCCCGTCGACACCCGCGACCTCATCGCCTGCGTCCGGCGCTGGCTGCCCGCATGAGGACACCGGCGCCCACCCCGCACACCCCCGGGCCGGGCGCCCCGCAGCGCCCGTCGTTCCGCGCCCCAGGGCGCTCCAGCCGAGGAGCATCCACACCGTGAGCATCTCCGAGCAGCCGCGTGAACCGGATCAGGGCGGTGAGCCCGAGCGCACCGCCGCCGGCCCGGCGTCCGCCGTCCCGCCGGTGACGTCCGGCGGGCCGTCGGCGACTCCCGACGAGCAGTGGCCGCTCGCCGACGGGCCGTTCGCCTCCCCCGACGGGCCGCTCCCGGACGTCGGCGGTGTCCCGCCCGCCTCCCCCGTGGGCCGGCTGGCGGCCACCGTCGAACGGCTCAGCCGGGAGGTGCGGGCGGCCCAGGCGGAGGCCGAGGGGCGGGCCCTGATCGAGCTAGCCAAGGGCGTCCTGGTCGAACGGCTGAAGTGCGGGCCCGTCCAGGCCGCCCGGCAGCTCGCCGAACTGGCCGAGCAGGCACGGGTCACCCCGCTGGAATTCGCCGTCGACGTCATCAACCAGGCCGCCCGCGACCGCATGTCCGAGGTGACGGACGCGTTCCTCGCCGCCACGAAGGCCGCCGACGCCGCGGAGTCCGAGTCGGCCGCCGTACGCCTGCGCGCCGCCGAGAGCGGCGTCCTGGCCGCGGACGACACCCAGGCCGTCGCCGACGCCCTGCTGGAGCAGGCGCTGCGCCCCCTCGGCGCGGTCGCCGTGGCCGTCTGGGCCGCGGGTTCCGACGGTTCGCTCACCCTGGCGGGCAGCGCCGGCTTCTCACCGGCCGAGGCCACGCGCTGGCGCTACGTCCCGCCGGACGTGGTGACCGTGGCGCGACGGGGCCTCATCGAGCGCGAGGGCCAGTGGATCACCTCCCTCGGGGAGACCGGACTGCCCAGCATCGGCCTGCACTACCACCCGGACGGCGGCAGGGTCGCCCTGCCCGCCGGCACCGGAGGGCGTATCCACGGCGTGCTGGAGATCGCCTGGCCGGCGCCCCTGACACCGCAGCCCCCGCAGGTCGTCCGCCAGGTGGAGGCCCTGGCCGAGCTGTGCGCCCACACGCTGGAGACGTACACGCCGCCGCAGGCAGGGGCCCAGGAGCCGCGCGTCCTGCCGGACGCCGCGGAGCTGATGGACCTGGCCGACGGCCTGCACGACCCCGCCCTGGTCCTGGTGCCCCACCTGGACGGCGACGGGCACCTGGCCGACTTCCGCATCCAGCACGTGAACAACCGCTTCCTGGACCCGGCCGGCCGGCCGCGGGCGGTCGTCAGCGGCGCGCTGCTGCTCGAGGCGTACCCGATGGCCGCCGGCGACAGCGAGCTGTTCCAGCGCGTCGAGCGGGTCTACGCCACCGGCGAGCCGTTCCGGGCCCGCCGGATGAACCTCACCGCCCTCGTCGACCAGGTCCCCCTCTCGGCGGTCGCCGACATCAGCATCAGCCGGCACGGCACCGCCGTCCTGCTGATCTGGCGCATCGAGGACGAGACGGCGCGCCTGGCGAGCCTGCTCCAGCACGCCCAGCGTCTCGGCCGCATCGGCGGTTTCGAGGAGAACGTGCTGACGGGTGAGATCACCTGGAACGGGCAGTTGTTCGACCTCTACGGGCGCCCGCAGTCGAGCACCCCGGTGCCCCTGGAGGAACTGCCGTCCCACGCCCACCCGGACGACGGCGTCTCCATCCGCCGCTTCCTGCGCACGCTGCTGCACCACCGGCGGCCGGCGGCCGCGGCCTTCCGGCTGCAGCGGCCCGACGGGGTGACCCGCCACATCCGGATCGTCGCCGAACCGGTGCTCGACACCGACGACCGGCTGCTCCTGGTCCGCGGCGCCTGCCAGGACATCTCCGCGCAGCACTGGACGGAGGTGGCCCTAGCCGCCACCCGCGACCAGTTGGCGCACACCGAGCAGCAGGCCACCGAACGCAACCGGCTGACCCTGCAGTTGCAGCACGCCATCATGCCTCCCACCCAGGCGCCGTTGCAGGTGAGCGGCCTCCAGGTGGCCGTCCGCTACCGGCCCGCGGAGACCGAGCAACTGGTGGGCGGCGACTGGTACGACGCCGTCGTCCTGCCGTCCGGATTCGTGCTGCTGTGCGTGGGGGACGTGGCCGGGCACGGCATCGAGGCCGCCACCAGCATGGTCGTCCTGCGCAACGCGCTGCGCGGTCTGGCGGTGACCGGCGCGGGGCCGGGACAGCTGCTGTCGTGGCTCAACATCGTGGCGCACCACCTGACGGGCTCCGTCACCGCGACGGCGGTGTGCGGTCTGTACGACCCGGTCCGCCGGACGCTGCGCTGGGCCAGGGCGGGCCATCTGCCGCCCGTGCTCGTCCGGGGCAGCGAGGCGGCTCCGCTGCCCCTGGTGAGGGGGCTGCTGCTCGGCGCGGTACCGGAAGTCGCCTACGAGGAGTCCGAGATCCAACTGGCCGCCGGGGACACCCTGTTGATGTACACCGACGGCCTGGTCGAGCGCCGTGACCGACCCGTGGAGGAGTCCCTGACCCACCTGCTGACCACCGCCCGCACGGCACCCAGCACACTCGACCAGCAGCTGGACCGCCTGCTGACCTACAGCAGGTCGGACACCGACGACGACACGTGCCTCGTCGGCATCCGGGTCGGCTGAACCACTCCAAGGTGTCCTGACAACGGAGAAGGGGACGGCACGCATGGCGAACAGCGCACTTCTGGTGATGGACGTCCAACGGGACGTCGTGGCCATCGCCGACGACGGTTCCGGGTATCTGCCGCGCCTGCGCGGAGCGATCGACGGTGCCCGGGCCGCCGGCATCCCCGTGATCTACGTGGTGATGGGGCTACGGCCGGGCGATCCGGAGATCAGCCCGCGCAACAGGGTGATGGCGAACGTCGTGCGGGCCGGCCTGTTCACCGAGGGCGCCCCGGGCACCGAGATCCATGACGAGGTCGCGCCCCGGCAGGGCGACGTGGTGGTCACCAAGAGGCGGGGGAGCGCGTTCTCGGGCAGCGACCTCGACTTGGTCCTCAGGGCACGCGACATCGACAGCCTCGTTCTCACCGGCATCGCCACCAGCGCCGTCGTGCTGTCCACCCTGTGGCGCGCCATCGACCTGGACTTCGGCCTCACCGTCCTGGCGGATGCCTGCCTCGACACCGACCCCGAGGTGCACACGATGCTCACCGAGAAGCTGTTCCCGCAGTGGGCGGACGTCGTCACCGTCGAGGACTGGCTCCAAGCCATCGCACCGCGATAGCGGGAGGCGTCCCGACCTCACCTGCTCCGCTCATCGGTGATGGCGGGGTTGTCGAGCAGGATGTCCTCGGTGGTCTGCCACAGCCGGGGCAGGAACCGGGTCACCTCATCGGCCCGGTGGAGCAGGTCACGGGTGGAGCCGATGCCGAGATCGGCGACGGCCGCCTGGAAGGCCGGGAGGAGGGCTTCGTGCAGTCGGGGCGCGTCGGCGGCCAGGATGATGTGGCAGCGGGCGAACGTCGCGATGATCCAGAAGACCGCTTCGCGGTGGTCGCCTGAGTCGATGAGCCGCTGGCTCCCGTCGATCGCGATCGGCCGTGCGGCGGGGCTGATGTCGCTGCTGAAGGGGAACGGGGTCTTCGCCACGGGGACGGTGGCGTCGAACGTCGCGGCGAGTTCGTGCAGATGGTGCCGGACGCGCTCCACGGGCAGCTGTGAGCAGCCGAGAAGGTCCAGCAGTTCCGGGTAGAGGCCGAGGTGGCCGTAGTCGGTGAGGACCTCGCGAGCGGCCGGATAGCGCAGGCGGACGGTGGGGTTGCGCAGGGCGGCGACGAGGAGGACGTGGCAGGTCACGCCGGTGGGGAACAGCCAGGAGAGCACCTGCTCGTGGAACGGCGCCGAGGTGCCGATCGCAGCGAGACGGCTCTCGATCCGGTGGCGGGCGTCCTGGCACCTGCGGCGGACCCAGGGCCGGGCGGCGAAGTGGCGCGAGACGTGCGCGTGCAGTTCGCGCAGTTCGCCGGTGGGGTCGTCGATGATCGCGTCCGTGCGGAAGCTGCCGGCCAGGTGGTAGGACGCCAGGACGTCGTCGGCGGAGGCCAGCTCGGCCCGGGGCAGGTAGCTGACTTCCAACAGGGCGCCCTGGAAACGGAGTTTGCCCGGCTTGGCCGGCGGATCCTCCTGGGCGGTGACGACAAAGACGTCGACGTCGGAGGAGGGCGACAACTCCGCGTCGTCCGGCAGCCCGACGGTCGAGCCGCTGAAGTACGCGCCCCGGAAGCCGGTATCGGTTCGGGCATGCTGGGCAACCCACTGGATCGCGGCGGCACGTGCCAGTCCGACCTTCACAGGCGCATCTCCCCGGTGACGTGTGCGAGATCCTCCATTGTCGCCCGGTGGCCGAGGCTGGTGGGCTGTCCCGGCTCCGGAGCCCTGCCCGGTAGTGTCCCAACACTATGAACAGCGTCGAACTGCGGGAACTCACAACAGACTTCGGGCCTGTGATCGGCCATGTCGAGGAGACCGGCGAGCGGGTGCGCGTCACCGACGGCGGCGAGACGGCGGGCGTGCTCCTGCCGGCGGCCGAACTGGCCGAGCTGGAGCACTTCGCGCAACGCGACTACGGCGGACCGAGACCCCGGCCCAGAACCGTGCGGGAGACCCCGGCCGGCCCGCGGCGGCAGGGCCCGTACACGCGGTACGCGTACACCGACGGCGTGCGGATGACGTTCACCCGCGACCGCGTGGTCGTGGCCGAACTGCGGACCGTGGACGAGCTCGACTGGCTCGAGAACAACGCGCGCACCGCCCGGCAGGGCTTCATGGACCCCGAGCAGACGGCCGCGTTCGAGGAGTTCCTCGCCCGCCGGCCACCGGTCGGCGACGGCATAGCGTGGATCGCCGCCGACTGGAGACAGCAAGAGCCCTTCACCGTGCTCGAATTCGTCAAGGGCCCGACCTCCGAAGCGGCCGCCCTCGCCTACGGGGCCGACGCCCAGGACGTCACCGACGGGCTGCTGCTGCACCAGGTGCGGGACCGAGACGCACGCGAAGGCACGGACGACACCTGCCAAGTGCTCGCCTTCGGCGAAGCCGGCGAGTGGACGTGGCTGGGCTACCACGACTTCGGCAACGCCTTCACCCGCCGCCTCGACCCGCCTCCCCGGCAGCAGATCACGCTGACCGCGACCATGGCCAAGGGCATCTACGACTTCAGGTACAGCGAGGACGGGGTCTACCAGAACCCCTTCCCGCTCGAGGACAGCGCCGACACGCGGCGGGACATGTACGAGCTGATCTGGTACACCCCGGGCCAGGCCCCCTTCGCCCCGGACGCGCCCCTGGGCTTCCTCAACGCGCACATCCGCCGAGCCGAGGAGCACACCGACTGGACGGACGGCATCGCGCTGTTCTTCGCCGGCCTGGAACGCGCCTTCGGCCTGTCCCTGCCCCGGGACGGGATCACATCCGGCCACGTGCGCTGCGCCCGCCCCGTCCAGCGCTGAGGCCGCATCCCGGGCGCCCCGAATATCGAAGGCGTTCTCCCGGTGACTGTGATTTCGTGGTCGATCGTCGGATCTTCCGGCACCACTCCGCACCACACTTCACCCAGCTTTCGAGGGGAACAGCACCATGATCTCCGCCCACACCCGCGTCGCGGTCGTCGGCGCCGGCCTCGGCGGCCTCGCCTTAGCCCGTGTCCTGCAGCTCCACGGTCGCTCCGTCACGGTCTTCGAATCCGACGCTTCCGCCGACGCCCGCCCCCAGGGCGGCAGCCTCGACATCCACGCCGCCACCGGTCAGACCGCCCTGCGCGCGGCGGGCCTTCTCGACACGTTCCGCGCCCTGGCCCGCCCCGACGCCCAGGAATGGCGCGTGCTCGACCCCGTCACCGCCGCCACCCTGCCCTTCCCGGGACCCGTCCACGACGACGACAGCCCCGAGATCGACCGCGGCCAACTGCGCGGACTGCTCCTGGACTCCCTCGCCGAGGGCACCGTCCGCTGGGGCCGCACGGTCACCGGCGCCACCCCGCTCGGCGACGGCACCTGGCGCCTGAGCTTCGGCGACGGCACCACCGAGGACGCCGAGCTGGTGGTCGGCGCCGACGGTGCCTGGTCGCGCATCCGCCCGGCCCTGTCGGACGCCACGCCCGGCTACGCCGGTGTCACCTTCATCGAGGCCGGTCTCGACGACGCCGACACCCGCCATCCCGCCCTCGCAGCCATGGTCGGCAACGGCACGCTGCTGGCGACCGCCGACAGCAAGGCCCTGCTGGCCCAGCGCAACGGCGACGGCCACATCCGCGTCTACGCCGCGTTCCGCGCGCCGCAGGACTGGCAGGCGGCCGAGGGCCTGGACATCGACGACACGGAGGCCGTGCGCGCACACCTGCTGAAGAGGTTCGACGGCTGGGACGAGAACCTGCTCTCCCTCCTGCGGAGTCAGGACGGCGGGTTCGTCGACCGGCCCGTGTTCGTGCTGCCCGTCCCGCACACCTGGGACCACGTCCCCGGCATCACCCTGCTGGGCGACGCCGCGCACCTGATGCCGCCCGTCGGACTCGGGGCCAACCTCGCCATGCTCGACGGCAGCGACCTCGCCCACGCCCTCGTCACCGAGTCCGGCGTCGACGACGCCGTCCGCGCCTACGAGAGCCTCATGCTGCCGCGCTCGGCGAAGGCCGCCCAGGACTGCGCCGAGGCACTCGACCACCTCATCCCCCCGACGGCCTCCTGAGCAGGCGCGGCGCAGTTCACGCCCGGCGCTCGGGAAGCCCCCGGGACGGGATGGTGCCGACCGCCTTGAGCGTCCGCAGGACCGGTGCCGTCTCCAGGGAGCGGATCGCCTTGACCGCTCCCAGGCCGTGCGTGAGGTAGCGGTACAGGGCAGCGGTGTCCCGGCACAGCGCGTGCGCCACGAGATTGGTGGGACCGGTGGTGTGGGCGACGAAGGCGAGTTCGTCGTGCTGGGCGAGGGCCGTGGCCACGTCGTCGAGGTGCGCCGGGGCGACGGCCATCCACAGCAGGACCTTGATGTGGCCGCCCAGCAGGGCGGGGTCGATCTCGACGTCGAAGAAGACCGTCCCACAGGCGCGCAGGTGGTCGAGGCGGCGGGAGACCGTCGCCGGCGACCAGCCCGTGCCGGCGGCGAGTTCGGCGACGGCCGCCCGCCCGTCCCGCCGCAGAGCGTCCAGCAGGGCGTGGTCGGCGGGGGAGAGCCGCACCTGGCCGTAGCCCTCCGGGGGCGGCGCCCCGCCGTGGCCCGTGCCCCCGGCCCCGCCCATCATCCGCTGCTGCCGCGGGGTCAGCGCGCTGGCGACCATGCGCCACGGGGTGCGCCAGCCCAGATAGGTGTGCAGCAGCTGGTGGGCGGAGACGGCCGTGAGCCCCACACTTGGCGGCAGTTCGTGCAGCAGCAGGGAGTGGCCGTGTGCGGTCCCCAGGGGCGTCTCCAGCACGGCGACGACCTCGGTGCCCCCGCCGGTGAGACAGACCCACGAGGTGTCGGGGCGGCGTACCAGCGCGTGCGCGAGGTCCGGCGCGGTCTCGGGGTCGGCCGTCAGCCGCAGCAGCCACTGCTCGTGCCCCGTCGACTGGGGGTCGGGCAGCCCCACGACGCGCAGCGCCGCCTGCTCGCGCAGCCGCTCGTGGCGTCGGGAGACCCGTCTGCGGCGACACCGCGAGCACGGCGGCGAGCTGCGTGAAGGAGGCACGGCCGTCGATGTGCAGGGCGTGGATCAGCGCCCGGTCCAGTTCGTCGAGCATACGCACACCATCCTTCACGCACCCTGGGGCGCCCGGGCAACGGAATCGGTCAGTCCCTGATCACCGATTTGCAGCGCATCAGGAACTCGGCGAGGTAGCCGTCGTGCGGCAGCCCGGATTCCATCCAGTACGTCGGGTGGTCCCCCACGTACACGTTGCCGATCGAGGGTTCCGCCACGAGTTCGGCCACCAGCCCGTCGTCGTGCGTGATCGCCGTGAGGACCAAGGTGTCCCGGAGCGGTCCGAGGCCGGCGTCCCGGGTCCAGGGCGCCACCCACACGCAGGGGAGCACCTCAAGGCGGCCATGCTCCAGGAGGAGGGCAGGCCCGTGCGCGAACGCGTCGAGGAGCAGGGCGCCCAGTGGCTCTCCGCCCGCGACGACCTCGAGCAGTGGCTCGGTGGACACGGCTGGAGGGCCACGGTGTACGCGGGTGACGATCCGCGCATCGGGCACGGGCGCACCGTGGCCCCGCTGCCGGCCTGCTGGCTGGCGACGGCGGCGCTCACCGCCGGGGAGCGCTGAGGAGAACCAGAATCCGCCCGGATGGGCGGCCGATCAATCGGCACTCAGAATTCCGCAGCAGGTCGCTTTGTTGTCGCCGCTGCCGTGAATCTTGGCCGGAATGCGCTGTGCGGCCCCGGTTTCATTACGGCACCGCGTGGGAATCTCGCCGGCTTCATCGCCCACTCTGCCTTTCCCCGGCGCTCATCGCCCCGTTAATTCGGAAGCGACTCGGTGACAGATCTCGATCCCATCGCTTCCTGCTTACCGAGATTTTCCCTTCCACGGCCCGGAACATGAGATTCCCCCGGAAAGCATGTTCCTCGCCTCCTTCCTGATTTCCTCCCGCAGAGGATTGGCATGTCTGACGACACCGCACGCCCGCACGACCCGAAGGAGCCGCGCGCCCGCGGCGGACACTGCGTGGTGCTCGGGGCCGGCATCGCCGGGCTCTTCGCCGCCCGCGTGCTGTCCGGCACGTTCGACCGGGTCACCGTGGTCGACCGGGACACCCTTCCGGAGACGGACGAGAACCGGCGTGGTGTGCCGCAGGGGCGGCACGCCCACGCGATCCTCCCCGCCGGCACCAGAGGACTGCGGCAGATGTTCCCCGGCCTGCTCGAAGGGCTGGAGGCGGCCGGGGTCCCCGTGGTCCGCGAACCCACCGAGATGCACTTCGCGCCCGGCGGCCACCTGCTCTGCCAGGAGGGGCGCTACGCCGACCCCACCCCCACCTACCAGCCGACCCGCCCCCAGCTCGAGAGGCGAGTCCGCGCCGAAGTGGGGGAGTTGCCCGGTGTGGAGATCATCGACCGGTGCGAGGCCGCCGGGCTGGTCTGCACCCCCGACGGAACCCGCGTCACCGGTGTCCGCGTCGTGCACCGCGGCGCGCGGGAGGAGCGCGAGCTGACCGCCGACCTCGTCGTCGACGCCACCGGCCGCGGCGGACGTGCCACACGCTGGCTGGCCGACCTCGGCTACGAGCCTCCCCGCGAGGACAAGATCCCGGTCGACATCAAGTACGTGAGCCGCACCCTGCGGCTCGCACGGGGTGCCCTCGGCCGCCGCAAGGTCGTGATCGTGGGAGCCGAGCCCGGCCGGCCCACCGGCGCGACCTTCCTCCAGCACGAACAGGACCGCTGGATGCTCACCCTGATCGGCTACGGCGGTCACCATCCGCCGACCGACCCATGACCTCGTACCTCGACAACCTCGCGATCCGATGACCGGCCCACTGGCCGAATTCGCCGTCCATCGGGCAACCGATGGAAGAAACAAGCGAGTTGACGGTCCTGGCTGGAGCCCTTTCTGTGACGCGGCGATGCTGAGTGAAGATCGTCCACCGCGACCCGAGGAGCATCGATGAAGATCACCCGTCACCCTGCCGGCGCACCGTGCTGGGCGGACCTCGACACCCCCGACGTCGCCTCCGCCCGCGCTTTCTACGGCTCGCTCTTCGGCTGGCAGGCCCTGGAACTCCCCAGTGGATACGTGAACTTCACCCTGCGGGGAGAGAAGATCGTGGGCGCGGTGGAGCTCAAGGAGGGGCAGGAGCACTCGGTCGGCTGGAGCGTCTACTTCATGTCGGACGACCTGAACGGGACGACGAAGGCGGTCGAAGAGGCCGGCGGCCGTGTCGTCAGCCCGCCGACGAAGGTGTCGGTCGCCGGCAGCGCCGCCGTCTACGCCGCCCCCGACGGCGCGGTGTTCGGCGCCTGGGAGCCGGACAAGCACCCCGGCTCCGGACTGGTACGCGAACCCGGAACGCCGTCCTGGTTCGCGCTGAACAGCCCGGACACCGAGGGCGCCGAGGCCTTCTACGCCCAGGTGTTCGGCTGGACCGCCACGACTCCTCCGGCCGGGGGCGCCGCGGCTCACCTGACCTTCGTCGGCGGAGCCGCGCGGTTCGGCGGCATCACCGGCGGGCCCGAGGGCCCGACCGGCTGGACCCTGCACTTCGGCGTCGAGGACATCGACGGCGGGGTGGCCAGGGCGGTCGAGCTGGGCGGCACCGTCGTCTCCGCACCCTCCGAGACACCCGGAGTCGGACGCAGCGCGGTCCTCACAGACCCGACGGGCGTGACGTTCGGCCTGGTTCAGCACACGTAACCGACCAGGACCGACCAGGATCAAGCCGTACGGCGAGGCAACGTGCATAGGTGGCACGGGAGGTCGAGGTGCGGAGCGGGTAGCCTCGGTCCTGGTCAATCGTCTCGTGCCTTGGCGGAGGCACCGATGTCGAAGGCCCCGTTCGTCGCCATGTCCGCCGCGACTGCGGCGCTCTCGAAGGCCCCATGAGTGTTGGTTCAAGGCCCTGGCGAGGTCTGCGGCCTGTGCGATGGCGCTCGCGTCGGAACCGCGATCCGGCTGTGGCGCCGTGGGGAAGATGCCGTCGACGGCCGGGCGGAGCAGGTCGCTGACCACCACCAATGCCGTGCCCCAGGCAGGGAACCTCCTCGCCTGGGGCACCCGCCTTTTGGCTGCGTGAGGTCGGGGTCAGATCGGCCCGTGCCAGGTGGATTCACACTCGACGATGGCGCCGGAGGAGTTGGCGTGGCACGCGCGGGCGGAGACGTTGCGGACCTTGTACGTGCTGTAGAAGTAGCCGTCGAAGACCCCGCCGCCGCCCGCCGATCCGGTGGAGCAGTCGTAGACGGGCATGGTGCGGTAGTGCCAGTGGCCGACCCAGTTGCCGTTGTCGTGGATCTCGTAGCGGATCTGGGTGGTGGCGCAGTGGCCGTCGGTCGAGGTGTCGGATACGTAGGAGCTGAGCGCCACGTAGTTGTTGGTGCGCCACATGTTGGTGTACTGGTACACGCCGCTGACGTGGCTGGTCGAGTAGCCGACGTAGCCAAACCCGTTGTCCTGAGGGTGGACTTCGGTTTCCACCCAGTCGTCGGTGCTGTGCGCGCTCGCTGTTCCGGGGACCGTGAGCAGCAGTCCGATCGCGGCGAAGACCGCCAGTATGGCCCGTCTCATGTAACTCCCCCTCCTTGAAGCTGCGATTCTTGTCATGTCTCTGCGGACATGAAGTCCGTCGGCAGCCTCCCGAAGTCGGTGCACCGTGCACCAGTGCGGAACCGGCCATATCGGTGCGAAAGCGACCGCGAGGCCTCCTGGGGGCGGCGGTCTTCGAGGTCGGTCACCGTGCACGGTCAGCCGGCATGGCAAACCGGCGAAGGACCTCTGCGGAGTCGCGGTCGACGCCGGTGAGCATCAGGCGACAGCAGATCAACTCGAGAGGTCATGAGACCCCGCTAAGTGTGTGATTCACTCAAGCCGGGCGTGCCAAGACGGTTGAAGCCGGCGAGGCGCGGCGAGACGTCGAAGGGGAAGGATGCGCCGTCGGGGGTCTTGAGGGCCGCCACGATGTCTTGGTCCGGTGCGCCGAATATCTCGAAGTGCTGCACGGTGCAGTGCTCCATCACCTCGCGGATGTACGGATCCGAGAGCTGCCAGTGGGCGCGGATGGCATCGGAGTCGCGGTAGAGCTGGAAGCTGTGCGCCAGCATCCGCTCCTCGTCGATGAAGACCTCGACCATGAGCTGAGGGCCGTGCTCTTGAGCGAATGCCACCGCCTGCGCGATGGCGCGCCGGAAACCGTCGAGGTGACCGTCCGTGATGCGCATGGTGTTGCGGAAGAGAATGGTGCTGCTCGTTGCGATCTCCATGCGCCGAGTGTTGCGCCTCGACCAAGGTTGAGGTCAAGGGCGCGGCTCGGCCGGGGAACCGGCGACGACCCTGAGGCTGCTGACGAAGCCCTGACGGGCCGCCTCGCGCTCTTCTCCGGCACGGAGGACCGAACAGCACCTCCCGCCCGAGCCCAGCGATGAACCGAATAATTCCCAGGATGTCGTCCCTCCGATCGGACACCGGCCTCGTGCCTCGGGAACCTGGACACATGGCTGATCGTCTTCTTGGGCATGCCTCGCGTTCTCATTCTTGGAATCGACCCGCGTGCAGTGCCCGGTATGGACGGAGACACCCTTCGTGCGGCCCTCGATCAGGAACTGGCCCGATTCGGCGAACATGCCATCGATGCGTCCATGACGCTGATCGGACTGGATGAGTCGGCCGAGCCGACGATCGTTGCGGCGCTGTCCGAGCGCGACTGGGACGTCGTCGTCATCGGAGGTGGGATCCGCAAGCCGGAGCCGCTTCTGCCGCTCTTTGAGCAGGTCGTGAATCTGGTGCGGCGTCACGCGCCGAAGGCGGCGATCGCGTTCAACACGAGCGGCGGCGACAGCGTCGAAGCAGCCCAGCGGTGGCTGTGAGGGCTCGGTCGGGTCGGTGGGGCCTTTCGGCCGCTTGTCGGGCCGGTTGCAGGGAACGGCCCTGTCATTCGGAGATGAGTTCGTAGAGGTCGTCGGCCTGAGGTGCGGTCTGTGTGGCCGCCGGCGAGCTCGGCGAGGATGCGGCTGGTCTTGGCGAAGCGGACGCCGGTGCCCTGGCGGATGGCTTGGTGGCCGAGAACGGCCCGAGCGGAACGTACTGCTGGGAACTCCCCCTGGGCGGCGACGGCAAGCTGGACCGTTCGGCCCTGCCCGTGCCGTCGGGTGAGCGGCCTGCGGTGTCCACCGCGTACCGGGCGTCCGAACTGCCGGTGGAGGAGACCCTCGCCGTGATCCTGGCGCAGGTCCTGGAGCTCGACCGGGTCGGTGCGGACGACGACTTCGTGGAGTGGGGCGGAGACTCGCTCAGAGCGGTCAGGGCGGCCACCCAGATCGGTGAGGCCCTGGGCAGGCGCCTCCCGGCTCGCGCCGTGCTCGAACAACCCACCGTGGCGCGCCTGGCCGCCCACCTGGCCGCCCTGCCCGCGGACCCGACCGCACCCGCACGGGCAGCGGCACCGGTGCCCGCGCAACGGGCCGTCCCGCCGTCGGCGGACGCACGGGCAGCCTGATCCGGGAGATGTGCGAGCACCGCATGGCGGCCCTTGCCGCACGTGCCAAGGCCTTCACCGAGGATGGGCAGGACGATGCCGCGGACGCCGTGGCCGACACCGTAAAGCGGAGCTGGAGCCGCGCGAAGGTCCTCGCGGTCATCGCCGGGAGTCTGAGCAGCCCAGGCTGGACCAACCACGCGCTGTCAGAACGGGCAGGACTGGTGCTCCGCCACACCCGCGCCAATCTTGCCGCGGCGGTGAGCCAGCATCTCACAGGCTCTGGACGACGTTCGGAGCATGGCGTTTTGTGCGGCACTGCCGCTGGATCGATGGCGGTTCCCGACACCGGCGCGGACGACGAGGAGATGACCGCTGAGGCGGCCATCCTCGCTGAACAGACCACGGACGTGCACGATTGCGGCCAGCGAGGCCGCCTCCAAGCCACTGCGGCCGAAGGCTGGGGGCATTGCCCCGCAGGCCGTGCAGCCGCAGTCGAAGCACTGAGCCGTGCCTCAGGGCCCACCTGTTGGGAGGCGGTTCGCCGGACGACGGCGTCCCAGGCACTGCCATCGCAGAGCGGGTTACCGCCAGCGTGCTCGGCGCCTGGAAAGAGCAAGCCACACGGATGAGATGGACCGCGTGAGCCAGCCGATGGCGCCGAGGACGAGGCACGATTCCTGGACTGCTCGCGGATGCGGACGTGGACGGTCGAAGTACGCGTCAGCTGACTCGAAGACCGACCGCCAGAGTCAGTTCAAGGACTCGCTGTGGCGATGCGAGATCCGGAAACAGCTCCCGCAGCTGCGACATCCGGTACCGGACGGTCTGGGGATGGACGAACAACGCCGCCGCCACCTCGTCGCGCCTGCCCTGGTGCAGCAGCCACGCCCGCAACGTCTCCTCCAGCCGCTGTGCGGTCGCGACCGGCAAGGTCCGCAACGGTGCGAGGGCTCGGGCACGCAGGTCCGCGAACGCGTCCGCGTCGGCGCTCAGCACCAGCTCGGGCAGGTGGTCCTCGGTGTCGCGAACATCCGAGGAGAGGGAGCGCGCGCGTACGGCTCGTTCGTACGAGGCGGACGCACGCGTCCATGGCCGGGCCGGGCCGACCACGGCGGTGCGGTCGGTCAGTTGCCGCAACAGATGTGATCGGTCGGCGTCAGGGACGAGCAGCACGCCGGTGGCCTCCGGCAGATCGTCGAGGACGAGGGTGCCCGGGTCGAGCGCGCGGTAGGCGGGCCGGGCCTGGGCGGCGGGCAGCAGGACCGCGGTCAGCGTAACCGGAGGCTGCCACCCGGCCCGTTGAGCAGAGGCGAGCAGCACGTCCGGGCTCGCGCCGGCGAGGAGGTCGCGGGCCAGCTGTTCCAGGTGGCGCTCCTGGGCCCGGCCCTGGGCGGCCAGTTCGTCGGCGTGGCCCGCGGCGCTCGCGGCGGAGAGCTCGTCGATGTAGGCGAAGGTCAGCTCGGCGAACTTGGCGACCTCGGCGGCGGGCAGACCTGCGGATACGGCACCCGCTGCCAGGCATCGCCAGGCCACGCGGGCGCCGACGCGGTAGGCGCTGAGCAGGGCGTCCATCGACCGGCCGTCGCGCACCTCGCCGCGGCCCAGCTCGTAGGCTGCGTCACCGCCGTCGCCGCCCGTGGCGTTCCCGCTCGCGAGGTCCAGGTAGTGCCCCAGGGCGGTGCGGACGGCTCGGCGGATGGTGCCCCCCATGCTGCCCGAGAGGGCGTTGGCGTAGGAAGGGACCTCGTCGATGATCGCCTGGACGACCTCGTCGGCGGTGGTCTTCAGCGCGGCCCGAAGCGCGGTGACCGTCGTCTCATCAAGGGCCAGTTCGCTGGCCCTCCGGATTGCATGGCTCACGTTTTGTTCCCTGCGAACAATTCAGCCGATCAGATTCACGTCCTGCGGTCAGGACTTTACGCCTTGAGGCGCAGCAGGCTGGAGCCATGACGAGTGCAGCGCTCCGCAGCAGGGCGTGGAAACTGATGGAGATGGTCACGACGCCGCTGCTGCCGTCGGACTACCTCGACCTGGTCAGCCCGCTGCGTGCGGGCGCTGACCTGCGTGGGCGCATCGAGGCCGTGCACCCCGAGACGCGTGACGCCGCGACGGTCGTGATCAGGCCGGGACGGGGCTGGCGCGGCCACACAGCCGGTCAGTACGTCCGGATCGGGGTCGACGTCGACGGGGTGCGCCTGTGGCGTGCCTACTCCATCACCTCGCCGACGAACCGCCAGGACGGCCGCGTCACGATCACCGTGAAGGCGATCCCGGACGGCAAGGTCAGCAACCACCTGGTCCGCAGGGCCAAACCGGGCACGCTCGTCCAGCTCGACCAGGCGACCGGTGACTTCGTGCTGCCACGGGCCAAGCCCGCCAAGGTGCTCTACCTGACGGCCGGCAGCGGCATCACCCCCGTGATGGGCATGCTGCGCGACACCGAGTTCGACGACGTCGTCATGGTCCACTGCGCGCCACAGCCGCACGACGTGATCTTCCGCGACGAACTGCACGGCCTGGTCGCGGACAAGAAGCTGCGGCTCACCGAGGTGCACACCGACACGGACGGCCAGCTCGACATCGCCCGCCTCGGCGAACTCGTGCCCGACTGGGCCGAGCGCGAGACCTGGGCGTGCGGGCCCGCGGGCCTGCTCGACGCCGCCGAAGAGCACTGGAGCGAGCACGGCGTCCCGGAGCGCCTGCACACCGAACGCTTCCGCCCCAGCATCGTCGCCGCCGGCGACGGCGGCGAGGTCACGTTCAGCACCACCGGCACGACCGTCGACGCGGACGGCACCACGCCGTTGCTGGACGTCGGCGAGGAGGCCGGCGTGCTCATGCCCTCCGGGTGCCGCATGGGCATCTGCTTCGGCTGCGTCACGCCGCTCAAGGCGGGCGCCGTCCGCGACCTGCGCACCGGCGAGATCACCGAGGCCGAGCCGGGCGTCCTCATCCAGACCTGCGTGTCCGCCGCGGCGGGCCCCTGCGACATCGAACGGTAGGAGCAATTTGACCGCCATCGACCCCACCGCCCACCTGACCGCGGAGCAGATCGAGCAGCTCGGCCGCGAGCTGGACGCGATCCGCGACGAGGTGATCGCCGGCCGCGGTGAGAAGGACGCCGCCTACATCCGTAAGGTCATCTCGGCGCAGCGCAAGCTCGAGCTGGTCAGCAGGGGCGTGCTCCTGTTCTCGATCTTCCCGCCCGCGTGGATCATCGGCACCGCCGGTCTGTCCGTGGCGAAGATCATGGACAACATGGAGATCGGCCACAACATCCTGCACGGCCAGTGGGACTGGATGCGCGACCCGAAGATCCACTCCACCACCTGGGAATGGGACCACGTCTCGCCGGCGGACCAGTGGAAGCACTCGCACAACGAGCTGCACCACACGTACACCAACGTGCTCGGCAAGGACAACGACCTCGGCTACGGCATCATGCGCGTCGACGAGGACCAGAAGTGGCACCCGTTCCACCTCGGCCAGCCGCTGTGGAACTTCATCAACGCCTGCTTCTTCGAGTACGGCATCGCAGCGTACGACCTGGAGCTCGGCAAGAACCTGCACAAGCGCCGCCGCAAGAACCCGGAGTTCCGCGCGCGGGCCAAGGCCGTGGGCCGTAAGATCCGCAAGCAGGTCCTCAAGGACTATGTGATCCACCCGCTGCTGTCGGGCCCGTCGTTCCTCCCCACGCTCGCCGCCACGTTCACCGCGAACCTGGTCCGCAACATCTGGTCCCACTCGGTGATCATGTGCGGGCACTTCCCCGAGGGTGTGCAGGTCTTCGAGCGCCGGTCGATCAAGGGCGAGACGCGCGGCGAGTGGTACCTGCGCCAGATGATGGGCTCGGCGAACATCAGCGGCAGCAAGGCCATGCACTTCATGACCGGGAACCTGTCGCACCAGATCGAGCACCACCTGTTCCCGTACCTGCCGAGCAACCGGTACGCCGAGGTCTCGGTGAAGGTGCGCGCGTTGTTCGAGAAGTACGAGCTGGAGTATGTCACCGGGCCACTGCCCAAGCAGGTGTTCTCCGCGTGGCGCAAGGTCTTCCGGCTCTCACTGCCGAACAGGAAGCCCAAGGTCAAAACCCCGGACCGCGAGCAGGAGCTCGTCGCGGCCTGATGCGCGGCATGGTGTCCGGTCATTCGGCAGTACCGGCGGCACCGCCGGTTTCGGTGAGATTCCGTTTGGTGTGGAGGTACACGACGGGGTCCGCCTGAGCCGCAGCAGCGGCGGTGCCCTGCGATGCGTCCTGCCCCCTTCCGATCAACCCCGTTCACCCCTCGCCCGCTTCCCTGCACATTCCTTTGGAAAATGCCAAAGCGTTCACCTGGGCCAAGCACTTTCCGTAGTGTCGTGCTCACGTTCGCGGGAACAGCCGTGCAGGGGGAGGGGATTCGGCGTGCCCGGAATCGACGAAAGTCTGCTGGAAGCCATGCGGCTGCCCGGTGCGCGAGGCGCCTCGGTGGTCGACTGGATCAGCGGTCTCGCCCTGGGCGCGGTGGGTGACGCACCGGGCGGCGACCCGGAGGCGACGGCCGCGGAGACCGCCGAACTCGCCCGCCTCGCCACGGAGAGCGGCGCCCTCGCGCCGGCCGGCGGCGACGCGGGCGGGCCGTCCGGCAAGGAACCACCCGTGCAGGACCTGATCATCACGAACACCGACTCGTACCACCTGCTGAGGTTCGTCACCACGACCTTCGACAGCACGGTGTTCCTGCACTTATGGCTCGACCGCGCGGACGGCAACCTGGCCCTGGCCCGCATCCGGCTGGCCGAGATGGCGGACCGACTGGTGCTCGGATGATCGCCCCGATGCTGACCGCACACACGGACGAACCGGCCTCGGTCCTGCTCGGCACCCTCGCGGCCCAGGGCGCGAGCGGTGCCCTGTCCACCGAGTCGGGGATCGTCTACCTCGCGGCGGGACACGTCGTCCACGTCGAATCCGCCGTCACACCCGACCTCGGCGACCTGCTCACCCACAGCGGAGCGCTCGCCGCGGACGGCTGGTGGGCGGCGATCGACCAGGCCGGCCGCCGCTGCCGGGTCGGCCGACAGCTCGTCGACAGCGGCCACCTCGCCGCCGGCGCGCTGGAGTTGTGCCACCTCGGCGCCCTCTTCGACGCGGCGTACTTCGTCCTCGCCCACGACGGACCGGCCCTCCGCTTCCGCCCGGGAGTCGCGCACTGGCTCGGCGCGGTCCGCTCCGTACCGGTGGACACCGTCCTGCGGGAGTCCCGGCGCCGCCGCGAACTGCTGCACCGCATATGGCCCGAACCCGCCATCGACGTCGCGCCGCTCGCCCGCGTGCCGGGCGACCCCGTGGAACTGCCCGCCCGCCGCGGCCGGATCCTCGCCCAGGTCGACGGCGTCCGCACCGCCGCCCAGATCGCGACGGCCCTGGCCTGCCGCACCTTCCACACCCTCGTCGAACTCCGCCGTCTGGCCGCGGCCGGGCTGGTCGTCCCCGCAGACCCCGCCACCGCGTCCACCGCGCCGGGACCCGCCCCCCTGCCTGCGGCACCGGACGAGCCCGACACCGCACTGCTGCGACGGCTCCTGCACGCCTTGGAGGCACTGTGATCCGCGCGCGACGACAGCGTGCCGAAAGGAGACTGCTCATGGCCGTCGAGACCGACGTCCTGGACGAACTGCGCCGGCTCCGCACCCGCGTGCCCGGGGTGACCGGCTCCCTCGCGGCCACCGTCGACGGACTGGTCCTCGCCCACGACGTACCGGAGACCGAGCCGGAGGGACTCGCGGCGCTCACCGCCGCCGCCCTCGGCGTGGCGTACCGGATGACCGACGCGGCCGCCCGCGGCGACTTCCGCGAACTCCTCGTACGGGGCGCCCACGGCTACGTCGCGACCTACGCGGCAGGGACCACCGCCGTCCTCACCCTCCTGGCCGAGGACCGCGTCAACGTCGGCCGCCTCCACCTGGAGGGCCGCCGCGGCGGCGCCCGCATCGCCGACCTGGTGGCCACGCGCGTCGGCCCGGGCACCGGCCGCCACGCCGACCGACCGACACCGACGCCCGCACAGATACCGCGACAGACACCGATGCCCACACAGACACCGGCGCCGGCACCGGCGTCGGCAGCAGCCGCACCCCCGTCCCCGTCCCCGTCCCCACCCACACGCTCCCGCGCCCGCTCCCGAAGAGCACCTCGCCACAGCGCCCCCGGCCACCGCCCGCCCCATCGGCACCCTCCCGGTACGCACCCCGCAGCGGCCCACCCACCCGCCGCGCCCGCAGACCGGCAGCTGAGCCGCACGAACCCCCCGACCGAACAGACACCGACCGAAGCGACACCGACCGAGCGACACCGAACGAAAGGAACCGACCGCATGGCCAACACGGAGACCGCCCTGAAGGAATGCCTGAGCTCCATCGACGGAGCCACGGCCGCCGCCCTCGTCGACTACACCAGCGGCATGGCCCTCGGCACCCTCGGCGGCAGCAAGGACTTCGACCTGGAAGTCGCCGCCGCCGGCAACACCGACGTCGTACGGGCCAAGCTGCGCACCATGGAACACCTGGGGCTGAAGGAGGAGATCGAGGACATCCTGATCACCCTGAACACCCAGTACCACCTCATCCGCCTGCTCAAGGGGCGCGGGGGCAGCGGGCTGTTCCTCTACCTCGTGCTGGACGGGAGCCGGGCCAACCTGGCCATGGCCCGCCACCAGCTCCGCCGGATCGAAGCCGACCTGGAGGTCTGAACCGGCACCACCGGACGGGAGCCCTCCGCGACGGACCAGGCGTGGAGGGCCCCGCCATGCCGGGCTCCGGTCCGGCGGGGTGAGGCCGGAGCTGCGGCTTCGGCAGCCGGCCGACGACCGGGCGCCGGCTGCCGCACGGCTAACCCCGAAGGCCGCCCAGCCACTCGACCAGCAGCCGGTTGGTCTCGGCGGGACGTTCCTGCTGGAGGAAGTGGCCGCAGCCGTCGAGGATGTGGGACGCCGTCAGGCCCGGCAGTGTGGCCGGGAACGCCTCGATCGCGTCGGCGAGCCAGGTCGTGGACGCGTCCAGGCCGCCGCCGATGAACAGCGACGGCTGGGTGACGGGCGCGCCGGCGAAGTCCGCCAGGTCCTCCCAGTCGCGGTCCATGTTCCGGTAGCGGTTCAGGGCGCCGGTCATGCCCGTGCGCTCGAACTCCCCGGCGTAGACGTCGAGGTCCGTCTCGCTCAGCCAGCGCGGCAGCCGGCCGACGGGGAACCGGTCGCGCAACCGGCCGCCCCGCGCCACGAAATGCGGGTCGGCTTCGGGCATCGTGTCCGCGGACAGAGCCGCGTAGAAGCCCGCGAGCCAGCCGCGCACGTCGGGCTCGACCTCCGTCTCGGCCCGGCCCGGCTCCTGGAAGTAGGAGACGTAGAACTCCTCGTCGCCGCCCATCCCCGCGAACACCTCACTCGGCCTGGGGCCGCCGGGCGGCGTGTAGGGCACGCTCAGCAGCCCCACCGCGCGGAACACGTCGGGCCGGACCAGCGCGGAGGTCGCGGCGATCGTCGCACCCCAGTCGTGCCCGACGAGCACGGCGGACCGCTCGCCCAGCGCCTCCACCACGGCGACGTTGTCCGTCACCAGCTCCATGAGCCGGTACGCCGCCACGTCGGCGGGCCGGGACGAGCGTCCGTAGCCGCGGACGTCGACGGCCACCGCCCGGTAACCGGCCGCGGCCAGCGCGGGCAGTTGGTGGCGCCAGGCGTACCAGGACTCGGGGAATCCGTGCAGCAGGAGCACGAGCGGCCCGTCCCCCTGTTCCACGAGGTGGGTGCGGCCGGCCGGTGACGGCACGAGGCGGTGCGTGCGGTCGACGGCGGACGTCTGCGGCATGGATACTCCCGGGATGCGCAGTGGGACGCTCGGTCCCACCGATCATCCGGCGCCCGCCGCGCCGCGCACCAAGCGTGTTGCCGGTTCGGCAAAAGGCTCAGCCGTGGAACGTGATGTACCCGTTGCCGTCCTTGTCGGAGCCGCTCTTGGTGTACGAGTGCACGTCGGCCCGGCTGCCGGACGGCTTGTACACGTAGATCGTGTCCTTGTCGTTGTTCCACATGAAGTTGCAGTTGTCGCGGTAGACGACGTTGTTCGCGTCGGAGTCGGACCCGTTGCCGCCGCGCAGCTTCACGTAGTCACCCGGCTGAAGGGTGTGGTTCGCGGTGAAGGTGAACTTGTTCCCGGCGGCGTCCTTCACGACGTAGCCCTTGAGGTTCACCGTCGTCGACCGCGAGTAGTTCTTGATCTTCAGGTACTCCTCGTCGGTGTTCCCCGTCCGGCAGTTGTTGGAGTCGCGGCCGGGGGCGTCGTACTGGACACCGCCGATCTTCAGCGCGGAGTTGTACTCGGCGGCCTGGGCCGGGGCCGCCGTCAGGGCGGTCAGGGCTCCGGCAGCGGCGGCCGTGGCGGCGACAAGGCGTATACGCATGGACGTTCGTCCCCCCTTGCATGCCTTCTGGTGAAGGCGATGTGATGGTTCGGTGAAGCGTCTGGATCGTACACGGTTCAAGCACGCATAAGGGCGGGTTCGGTGACATGGGCACCGAACCCGCCCCGCGGGTGGACGGAGAGGTCAGGCGCCGCTGGCGCGGAGCATGTCCTCGCGCTCGACGATCTTCACGCGCTCGCGTCCCTCCGGCTCGCCGAGGGCCTTCTCCGCGGCGTCCAGCCGGTACCAGCCGTCCCAGGTGGTGAAGCGGACGTCTCGCTCGGCGAGGAACGCGTCCACGGCCTCCGGCGCGGGAGTCGAGGGCGTGTGCAGCCGGCCGTTCGCGTAGTCGTCCAGCAGGTTCGACACCGTCTCGTTCGCGTCGCCCTTGGTGTGGCCGATCAGGCCCACGGGGCCACGCCGGATCCAGCCGGTGACGTACGTGGACTGCAGGTGCTCGCCGGACTCCTGCATGACCCGACCGCCCTCGTCCGGGACGGTGCCGGAGTCGATGTCCCAGGGTAGCTTGGGCAGTTTGTCGGACAGGTAGCCCACCGCGCGGTAGACCGCGGTGACGTCCCACGTCTTGAACGTGCCGGTGCCCTTGACGTTGCCGGTGCCGTCGAGTTCCGTGCGCTCGGTGCGCAGGCCGACGACCTTGCCGTCCTCGCCGAGGACCTCGACCGGGGACTCGAAGAAGTGCAGGAAGAGCTTGTGGGGCCGGTCGCCGACGTCGCGGATCGCCCAGTTCTCCAGCGTCTTGGCGACCATGTCGGCCTGCTTGTTGCCGCGCCGGGTGGCGATCGAGCCCTCGTCGTAGTCGATGTCCTCGGGGTCGACGATGACCTCGATGTTGGGGGAGTGGTCCAGCTCCCGCAGCTCCATCGGGCTGAACTTCGCCTGCGCCGGGCCCCGGCGGCCGAACACGTGGATCTCCTTGGCCCGGTTGGCCTTCAGACCCTCGTACACGTTCGGCGGGATCTCCGTCGGCAGCAACTCGTCCGCCGTCTTGGCCAGCACGCGCGCGATGTCGAGCGCGACGTTGCCGACGCCGAGCACGGCGACCTTCTCCGCCTCCAGCGGCCAGGTGCGCGGCACGTCCGGGTGGCCGTCGTACCAGGAGACGAAGTCGGCGGCGCCGTAGGAGCCGTCGAGGTCGATGCCAGGGATGGACAGTGCCCGGTCGGCCATCGCGCCGGTGGCGAAGATCACGCCGTCGTAGAACACGCGCAGGTCGTCCAGGCCGATGTCGGTGCCGTAGTCCACGTTGCCGAAGAGCCGGATCTGGGGCTTGTCGAGCACCTGGTGCAGGGCCGTGATGATGCCCTTGATCCGCGGGTGGTCGGGGGCGACGCCGTACCGGATCAGTCCGAACGGCGCCGGCATGCGCTCGAAGATGTCGATGGACACGCCGGGTTCGGCGGCCACCTCGGACTTGAGCAGGGCGTCGGCGGCGTAGATCCCGGCGGGGCCGGATCCGACGATGGCTACCCGCAGGGGGCGGGGCATGGTCAGGTTCCCTTCGAGCGGCGACAAGCGATCTCGACGGGAAGCCTAAACTAAGGCAAGCCTAAGTCGGTATGCGGGTCCGCTCTATGAGCTCATAAGGCTACTTTATGGGCAGGTGTCCGGCTCCTGCCGCGGCACCCTCGCACACGTCCCCGGGAACTCGAACGCGGGCATCGGCGAACAGCAGTCGACCATGCCCGTGACGTCGAAGGAAGGCCCCATGGACCTGAGAGGCGACCGGCCGGACCCGCGAGGCGACCGGCCGGACCCGCGAGGTGACCGGTGACCGCGCCCCCGAGCGTCGGAGCCCGCCGCGCCCCCGGCCGGTGCGACGAGTCCGACGCCTCGGTGATCGAGCGGTCGCAGGAGGACCCCGACGCGTTCGCGGTGCTCTTCGACCGCTACGCCGACGACATCCACCGGTACATCGCCCGGCGGCTCGGCACCGAGGCGGCCGACGACCTGATGGCCGAGACCTTCGTCACCGCCTTCCAGCAGCGCCGCCGCTACGACCTGGCGCGGTCGCCCGCTCGCCCCTGGCTGTACGGCATCGCCACCAACCTCGTCGGCCGGCACCGGCGCGCCGAGGCCCGCCGGCTGCGTGCCCTGTCCCGCGTCGCCGCGGAGGCACCGGGCGAACGCGGCGGTGACACCGAGCCGTTGGCGGACCGGGTCGCCGCCCGGGTCAGCGCCGAGGGCTCACGCGCCGCCCTGGCCGGGGCCCTCGCGGCGCTGCCCGCCCGTCACCGCGATGTGCTGCTGGTGATCGCCTGGGGCGACCTCGACTACGCGGAGGCCGCGCAGGCCCTCGACATCCCGGTGGGCACCGTCCGCTCCCGGCTGCACCGGGCCCGGAAGAAACTGCGCGAAGCGCTGGGCGGCTCGGATCCCACCGCCCCGCACGACGAGACGGACGAGACCGGCCCGACCGGCGAGACGAAGGAGACCGCTCGTGGATGACCTCACCGCGGTGCGCGAACTGGAGGCCGACGTGCCCCCGCTGACCGACCGGGCCCGCAACGAGGCCCGAGCCCGCCTCCTGCGGGCCGTCCACCGGGAAACCCACCCGGACGGCGTCCGGGCCTTCCCCCGCAGGCTCGCGCTCCGCACCGCCATCGCCGCGACGGCCACCGCGGCCGCGGCCACCGGCGCCGTCGTCCTGACGGCCGGCCGCGAGGAACGGGACGGCACGGCACCGCAGTTGGCCGGCGCGGCACGGCTCCTGCACCGGGCCGCCGAGCGGTCCCGCACCGACAGCGCGCACCTGCCGGTCCCGCGCGACGACCAGTACCTCTACACCAAGGAGACCACCACCCGTACGTACCTCAAGGGCGGGAAGACCCAGCGGTTCACCGACGAGAGCTGGCTGTCGGTCGACGGCTCCAAGCCCTCCCGGTACAGCTACTACGGCCGGATCCTCGACGAACCTCCCCTGGGCGAGCACCAGGTGCGCTGGCCCCCCACGGAGTACGCGAAGCTCAAGAAGTGGCCCACGGATCCCGACAAGCTCCTGGAGATCCTCAAAGTGCGCGCGGCGGACCGTCCGGAAGCCGACCGGGACGCCTACCTGAACGCCTGCCTGCTCATGCGCGGCCCCCGCGTGATGCCGCCCGGCCTCCAGGCCGCCGCCTTCGAGGCCGTCGCCCAGCTGCCCGGCATCGAACTGGACCACCACGCGGTGGACGCGCTCGGACGCCACGGCGTCGCCGTCTCCCACCCCGGCCTGGCCTTCGCCTTCATCTTCGACCCGAAGACCTACGCCTACCTCGGTCTGCGGCAGGAAGGATCGAAGGGCGGCCGCTGGGTGGACGGCGAGCTGCGGGGCGGCCAGAAGTACACGGAGGTCAAGGGAGTGGTGGCGGTGGGGGTGGTGGACCGGATCGGACAGCGGCCCCCGGCGGGCACGGTCCGGTGACGCGTCCGACGGCGCCGACGTCACCCCCGCCTTCCGCTCACGGCAGGGGCTGCTCCGCCCAGATCACCTTTCCCGCGGGCAGATAACGCGTCCCCCAGCGCTCCGCGAGCTGCGCGACGAGGAACAGCCCCCGCCCGCCCTCGTCCGTCATGGTCGCGTACCGCAGGTGCGGCGAGGTGCTGCTGCTGTCGAACACCTCGCAGATCAGGTTGCGATCGCGCAGCACCCGCACGCGAATGGGGCCCTCTCCGTACCGGAGCGCGTTGGTGACCAGCTCGCTCAGGATGAGCTCGGTGGTGAACGTCAGCTCCTCCAGGCCCCACTCGGCCAGCTGCCGGCTGACCGCCGCCCGCACCTCGCCCACGGCCGCCGGGTCGGCCGGCACGGGCCACTCGGCGACCCGGTCGGCGGCGAGCGCCCGGGTGCGCGCGACGATCAACGCGATGTCGTCGCTGGAGCGGGCCGTGAGCTGTGAGTCCAGCACGGTCCGGCAGGTCTCCTCGGGGGACTTCCCGGACCGGCTCAGGGCCTCGCGCAGCATCTCCAGGCCGACGTCGATGTCCCGCTCCCGGTCCTCGACCAGCCCGTCGGTGTAGAGCACGAGCCGGCTGCCCTCGGCCAGCTCCAGTTCCGCCGTCTCGAACGGCAGACCGCCGAGGCCGAGCGGGGGCCCGGCCGGCACCTCGGGGAACTCGACGCTGCCGTCGGGGTGGATCAGGGCCGGCGGCGGATGTCCGGCCCGCGCGACGGTGCACCGCCGGGAGACCGGGTCGTAGACGGCGTACAGGCAGGTCGCGCCGGTGACCGGGGCGCTGCCCTCCGCCTCCGTCTCGTCCTGGTCGATGCGGCCGACCAACTCGTCCAGCAGGGCGATGAGTTCCTCGGGCGGCAGGTCGAGGGCGGAGAAGTTGTGCACCGCCGTGCGCAGCCGCCCCATCGTGGCCGCGGCGTGCAGACCGTGGCCGACGACGTCGCCGACCACGAGCGCGACCCGGGCCCCCGACAGCGGCAGCACGTCGAACCAGTCACCGCCCACACCGGCCTGCGCGGGCAGATAGCGGTAGGCGATCTCCAGCGCGCCCTGCTCGGGCAGGTTCCTCGGGAGCAGGCTGCGCTGGAGCGTCACCGCCATGCTGTGCTCGCGGGTGTAGCGGCGCGCGTTGTCGATGGAGACGGCGGCCCGCGCGACCAGCTCCTCCGCCAGGGCCAGCTCGTCCTCGTCGAACGGCTCCGGCTTCTCGCAGCGCCAGAAGCTGACCACCCCCAGCAGCAGGGTGCCGGCCCGCAGCGGCACCGTGATCAGGGAGTGGATGCCGTAGTCGACGATCTGCGCCGAGCGTTCGAGGTCCTGCGCCTGCCAGCCCGGTGCCTCGCTCAGCCGGGGTTCCAGGACCGGCCGGCCGGTGGCGAGGCTGCGGCCCTGCGGGGAGGACTCGACGAACCTGATCCGCTCCCCGACGGCGTACAGCGGAGCGTCCTTGCGGATGCCGCTCAGCGCCGTGCGGCTCAGCGCGGCCGCCGCGTCCGGCTGCCCGCCGCCCAGCACCGCGTCGAACAGGTCCACGGTGGCGAAGTCGGCGAACCGGGGCACGGCCAGCTCGGTCAGTTCCTCGGCCGTGCGGGTCACGTCCAGGCTCGTCCCGATGCCCACGCCGGCGTCGTACAGCATGTTGAGCCGTTCCCGCGCGGTCTCGGCCCGGCCGGACAGGGCGCGCAGCTCGGTGGAGTCGCGCAGCGTGGCGACACTGCCGGGCGGGCCGCCCGCGTGGTCGGTGGTCCGCTGGTTGACGGCCAGCAGCCGGTCCCCGACGAGGTGCACCTCGTCGGTGGCGACGCGCCCGGAAGCCAGCAGGTCGGCGGTGCCCGGGTCGAGACCCAGGCTGAGGACGTGCCGGCCCTCGGCGTCGGCGGGCAGCCCGAGCAGCCGGTGCGCCTCGTCGTTGGCGAGCACCAGCGTGCCCCCGTCGTCGACGATGAGGACACCCTCGCGGACGGCGTGCAGCACGGCGTCGTGGTGTTCGTACATCCGGGTCATCTCGTGCGGCCCGAGGCCGTGGGTCTGGCGCAGCAGCCGCCTGCTCACCAGCGCGGCACCCGCCGTCGCCAGGGCGAGCGCCGCCGCGGCGGCGGAGAGCAGGAGCGGCAGCTGCTCGTCGGCGGTCCCGCCGACCTTCGCCGTCGTGATCCCCGCCGACACCAGGCCCACGACCCGGCCGTCCGGGTCCTTCACCGGCACCACGGCCTGCACGAGGGGACCGATGGTGCCCTCGATCTCCTCGGTCACCGCCTTCCCGGCCAGGGCCGGTGCGATGGTCCCGACGAACCGCTTGCCGATGCGGTCCGTCTTGGGGTGGGTGTAGCGGATGCCGTCGGTGTTCATGACGACGACGAAGTCGACCTCCGACCGCTCGCGGGCGGCCTCGGCCCGCGGCTGCAGCACGGCCGTGGGATCGGGACTGCGCAGCGCCTCGACGGTGCCCGGCGCGTTGGCGAAGGTCTCCGCGACGGCGAGCGAACGGTTGCGGGCCTCCAGCGTCGTGTCGTGCCGCACCTGCAGGAGCAGCGCCACCACGGCCGCCACGACCAGCAGCAGCACGATCACCACGACCAGCAGGAACACCTGCCCGGCGACGCTGCGCCCGCCCAGCGCCGACCGCAGCCCCGCCACCGGATGCCACCGCGACGGGCCCGCCTCCCGCCGCTGCCGTGCGGACGGCGCAGCGCCGGGCCGCAGGGGCGATCGAGTCCCGGATCGACCCAAGAGTCGGACCATGTGCCCATGTCTACACTGCCGGGCCCGGCGAGGCGAGGGGCATCACCCATGGTGACAGGGGGCCCTCACCGTATCGTCACGACTCCGGGCCCGCACCGCCTCCCGGTCCGTGGGAAACGTCCGACGGCCTCGGCCGGCGCGCGACGGCCTCAGGTGGCGAGGGAGCGGGCCAGCTCGGTGGTGGCCCGGGCGATCTCCGTGTCCTCGTCCGCCATCAGCCGGCCGAGGTCGCCGCGCCGGGCCCGCACCGCCTGCCGCGCCGCGCGCTCCCACGCCACCGGGTTCTCCCGGTGGTTCATCAGCTTCGGATAGACGGCGGCGGTGCTCTCCCACTGCCGGGCGTCGGCGATGCTCTTGAGCAGCTGGATGATCTCGGCGCGGCAGGTCACCTGCGGCAGCTTCGCCAGCTCCCAGAGGAACGGAACCGTGGCGGCGGTCGCCTGCTCCACGACGAAGCCGAACTGGCAGATCCGCTTCCGCAGGTCGCCGAGGGCGGCGCGGGCCGTGTCGGCGTCGCCCCAGGCGATGCCGTTGAGCAGCAGGGGAATGGCCGCCGCCGAACCGGTGGAGTCCTGGATGTCGCCCCACGGCACGCGGTCCAGTGCCGTGAGCGGCGTGGTCCGGGCCACCCCGGTCGGGGTGTCGGGGCGCTGGGGGCGCTCGCTGCCCGGGTGTTCCGTCGAAGCGCTGCGCATGGCGAGGGGCCTTTCCGCGGCAGTCGTGTCAGAGGGGTGGACAGGTCGACAATCTGGCCCAGACCGTCTTGCCCGCCGGAGGGCTGGGGGTCCAGCCCCACTCCTCGGACAGGGCGTCGACGATGCACAGGCCGCGGCCGTTCTCCTCCAGGGAGGAGCCGGCGGGCGCGTACACGGGCGGATGGTCGTCGGGGTCGGAGACGGTGACCAGCAGGTGCGTCGGGTCCAGGAGGAACCCGAGCCGGATCTCCGGCGTGCCCGGTGCTCCCGCCGCCGCGTGCGTCGCGGCGTTGGCGGTGAGCTCGGTGATGACGAGGGTGGCGTCGTCACAGCAGTGGTCGAGCGACCACACGTGGAGGGTGTCACGTGTGAAGGACCGGACGCGTGCGAAGCCCTCCCGACTGCACTCGACACGCAGGGTGGCCGAGGCGGACAGGGGGGCCGGGGCGGCCGGGGGCGCCGGCACCGTCTCCGGCGTCGGGGGCGGGGACCCGTACGGCGTCGCCTCGTACGTCGCCGCCTCGTACGGCGGCGCCGTGAGCGGGCCGGGCGGGATGCCGGGGGCCGTCGCCGATGCGCCTGCGTGTGCCGCAGCCCCACTCGGCTGCCGGAGCACAGGCTGCGCAGGTGATGACACGGCATCTCCCCGATGCGACGTCAGGACGTGGCGCCAGCACAGGGGTTGACGCCGCAGCTATTATCCACGCTGACGGCGCTCGCGTGCAATTGCACGAGAAATTGCGTGAAAATCAAGCCGTTGCGGGTACGCAAGCCGGGACGGACACGGCCGGAGAGCAAGGAGACTGCGGTGCCACCAGTGCGGAACGGAGTGCAGGCGAGTTCGTTGGACGCCTGCTGGATCAAGAGCCGGCACAGCAACGCCGAGGGCAACTGCGTCGAGGTGGCTCCCCTCGTCGACGGGGGCATCGCCGTGCGCAACTCCCGCGACCCCGACGGGCCCGCCCTGGTCTACACGGCCGCGGAGCTGCGGGCGTTCCTGGCCGGGGCCAAGGACGGAGAGTTCGACCACCTGGTGTGAGCGGGGATGCCGACGCGAACGCGGCGTGAAGCCCTGGTGGGGGGAGTGGAATCCAACTCCCCCCGCCCATGGGCTCGTACGGGCTGATGCGGAGACGCCCGGCCGGGTGCGATAGTGTAAGTCGCCCTTGTGCCGGTCTGCTGGGAGTCAGGATGTCCGCCGCGTCGCATCGCATCTCCCGTCTGGAACCCTACCTGGACAGGCCCGAGCCGGCGCCGACTCTGCTGAAGATGCTCGTCGGTGTGCAGCTGGCAGGCTTCCGTGAGGACGCCGGGCTCGCCCAGGACCAGGCGGCGCGCGCTGTCGGTTTCAGCGCCGCGAAACTGTCCCGCATCGAGGCGGGCAAGGGCCGCCGCCCGCCGACGGAGAGCGACGTCCGGGCGCTGCTGGAGCTGTACGGCACCGATGCCTACGAAGCCTCGGTGCTGCTCAAGCTGCTGCGGCGCGCCGGTGAGCCGGGCTGGTGGCAGCGGTACGACAAGCGGCTGATGCCCGAGTGGTTCGACCGCCTGGTCGGACTCCAGGAGGCCGCCGCCACCATCCGTACCTTCGAGATCCAGTACGTGCCCGGCCTGTTGCAGACCCCCGCCTATGCCAGGGCGGTGGTGGAGCGCGGCCTGCCGAACGCGCCCGCCGGCGAGGTGGAGCGGCGCGTCGAACTCCGCACGCGCCGGGCGCGGCTGCTGTCCCGGACCGACGCCCCGCAGCTGTGGGCGATCATCGACGAGTCCGTGCTGCTGCGTGTCCTGGGCAGCACCGACGTGATGCGGGAACAGCTCGCGCACCTGGTCGAGATGGCGCAGCGTCCCCATGTGACGGTGCAGATCGTCCCCCTGAGCGTCACGAACGCCTCGGCGCCCGCCATCCCGGTGACGTATCTGCGCTTCGGTGGCCTGGACCTGCCCGACGTGGTCTACCTGGAGCACATCCGGAGCGCCAACTTCCTCGAGGACCGCGACGAGACGGAGGAGTACCGGATCGCGCTGGACCGCCTCGCGGACGAGGCGCTCAAGCCGCGCGACTCCCTCGACATGCTGCGTCGGACGATGGAGCAGCGCTACCCCTGACGTGCGTGTGCCTCTCGCGGGACGCCGGCCGCCCCGCGAGAGGCCTCGCGGTCACTTCTCCAGCGGAACCCGCCCGACGCCGCCGAACTCGATCCACTCGTGGGTGAGCTGACGGGGGGCCACCTCTGTGTCCGGACGCCAGGTGGACACCTCCACCAGGCCCGGTTCGAGGATCTCCAGACCCTCGAAGTAGGTGGCGACGTCCTTCTCCTCGCGCACCCGCCCCCAGTGTCCCTGGGTCGCCTGGTCCATGAAGTTCGTGACGAAGTCGCGGACCTCGGGGTCCTCGCTGACCAGCTGGCACATCACCATGAAGCTGCCCGGCGCGAGCCGTTCCCGGACGCGGCGCGCCACCGCGAGCGGCCCGTCGGTGTCGCTGTCCGGAATGCAGTGGAACACCGAGTTGAAGAGCACGCACACCGGCTCGGAGAAGTCGATCAGCCGCTGGGTGTCGGGGTGGTCGAGGATCAGGTCGGTCGCGCGCATGTCCGCGTGGATGACGGTGGTGCGCTCGTCCTGCTCCAGCAGGGCGCGGCCGTGGACCAGCACCATCGGGTCGTTGTCGACGTACACCACGTGGGTCGTGGGGTCGATGCGCTGGGCGACCTGGTGGACGTTGTCCTGCGTGGGCAGGCCGGAGCCGTGGTCGAGGTACTGCCGGATGCCGTACTCCTCGGACAGGGTCCGCACGACACGCTGGAGGAAACGCCGGTTGTTCAGGGCCAGACGGCGCGTGCTGGGCACGACCTTGTCGAGTTCCTCGCACGCGGCGCGGTCGGCCGCGTAGTTGTCCTTGCCGCCCAGGTAGTAGTCGTACATGCGCGCTGCCGTCGGCACGGTCGCGTCGATCTCGGTGGACAACTGCTTGTCGGATTGCATCGTTCCCCCTGCGAGGTGCCGCGCCAACGGACTGGCTGGACAGGAAGTACATCCTAGGGAGCGGGAGTTGGGCGGTGCCAGCCCAGTGGCGAACGTGCCCACGATCGAACGACACGATGATCGCCCTCGCCGCCGTGACGTGTCCGCTGTGTCACGCTTCATCACCTCTGCGTCACTGGTGCATCATTCCCAGGAGAAACCCATGGGCGACTACTACGACCTCGGGACCCACGGCCGTCCCGTCACCACCTCCTCGGCGGAAGCCCAACTCTGGTTCGACCGCGGCCTGGTGTGGACGTACGCCTTCCATCATGAAGAGGCCGTCGCCTGTTTCGAGAAGGCGGCCGCGGCCGATCCCGAGTGCGCGATGGCCCATTGGGGCATCGCCTACGCGCTCGGCCCGAACTACAACAAGCCCTGGGAATTCTTCGACGACGAGGAGCTGGTGCGAACCGTCGAACGCACGCACACCGCCGTCGAACGGGCCCACGAAAAGGCCGCCGCCCGCGCCACCCCGGTCGAACGGGCCCTCATCGGCGCGCTGCGCGCCCGCTACCCGCAGTCGGAGGCCGTCGAGGACTGCTCGGTGTGGAACGAGCCCTACGCCGACGCCATGCGCGCGGTGTACGAACTGGCTTCCGACGACCCGGACATCGCCACGCTCCACGCCGACGCCCTGATGAACCTCACCCCCTGGCAGCTGTGGGACCTGAGGACCGGACAGCCGGCCGAGGGCGCCCGCACCCTGGAGGCCAGGGCCGTACTGGAGAGCGCGCTCGGCACCGACGCCGGGGCGGAACACCCCGGCGTCCTCCACCTCTACATCCACCTGATGGAGATGTCACCGACGCCGGAGCAGGCGCTCACCGTCGCCGACCGCCTGCGCGGCATCGTGCCCGACGCCGGGCACCTGCTCCACATGCCCTCGCACCTCGACGTCCTGTGCGGCGACTACCGCCGGGTCGTGGCGGCCAACAGCGACGCGATCGCCGCCGACGAGAAGTTCCGCCGGCGGTCCGGCGCGATGAACTTCTACACCCTTTACCGGGTGCACAACTACCACTTCAAGATCTACGGGGCGATGTTCCTGGGGCAGGAGGGGGTCGCCCTGGACACCGCCGCCCAGCTGGAAGCGGCCATCCCGGAGGACCTGCTGCGCGTGCAGAGCCCGCCGATGGCCGACTGGCTCGAAGCGTTCCTGGGCATGCGCGTCCACGTACTGATCCGCTTCGGCCGCTGGACCGACATCCTCGCCCTGCCGGCCCCCACCGACCCGGACCTCTACTCGGTGACCACCGCCCTGCGGCACTACGCCCGCGGCGTCGCCCTCTCGGCGACCGGCGAGGTCGCCCGGGCCGAGGCCGAGCGCGAGCTGTTCCGCGCGGCGGTGGGCCGGGTGCCCGAGACACTAATGCTGTTCAACAACACCTGCCACGACATCCTCGCCATCGCGGCGGCCATGCTGGACGGGGAGCTGGAGTACCGCAGGGGCAACCACGACCTGGCCTTCGCCGCCCTGGAGCGGTCCATCGCACTGGACGACAACCTCCCCTACGACGAGCCCTGGGGCTGGATGCAGCCCACCCGCCACGCCTACGGGGCGCTGCTGCTGGAGCAGGGCCGGGTGGCGGAGGCCGAGGCGGTCTACCGAGCGGACCTCGGTCTGGACGACACCCTGCCCCGGGCCCTGCAGCACCCCGGCAACGTCTGGTCCCTGCACGGCTTCCACGAGTGCCTGCTGCGGTTGGGCAGGACCGGCGAGGCGGCCCTCGTGGCCCAGCAGCTCAAACTGGCGACCGCGCTGGCCGACGTACCGATCCAGGCGTCCTGCTTCTGTCGCCTGGACACCGCGCCCGGCCCCGAGCGGCCCGAGGGGTGCTGCCGCTGACTCCACAGGGCCCGGGCCAGGCTCCGTTGCTGTCGGCAGACCCGGCCCCTGGCCCGAAGGCCCCCGCTCAACGGCTGGTCGGCGGCCCCGGGACCGGCACCCGGCGCATCAGGGCGAGACCGTAGACGACGAGCCACACCACCCACATCAGCCAGCCGGCGAGGCCGAGGAGTCCGAGCGGGCCGTCGTGGTCGATGACCAGCGGGGTGAGGACGGCCGAACAGGACAGCAGCGCGGCCGACACCAGCCCCCAGCCGCCGTGCCACGGCCGGATCAGTCCCGCCCGCACGCCGGCGAGGGACAGGCCGACCAGCGCGACCGCCAGGAACGTGCCGTTGAGGGTGAACAGGGCGTCGTGCAGCGCCCACAGGCCGCCGGCCGCGCCGACGCGGTCCGCGCCGACGTCATCCGCGGCTGTCGACGCGAGCGCCAGCCGGATCGCGACGACCCCGGCGAAGACGGCGTTCTGCAGGACGAGCCCGGCGAAGCCGAACAGGGCCCAGGCCTCGCCCCGGTCCCGCTCGGACCGCCACAGCACACGGACCGCGCCCGCGCCGAACAGCGTGGCCAGTATCCAGGCGACGGGTGTGACCGCGGAGCCGACGCCGACCAGGTCCCCGTGCGCGCGGAAGAACTCCTCGACCTCCGCGACGCCGGTGCCGGTGCGCGGCAGGCCGGCCGGTACCAGGACCACGTTCCCCGCGACGATCAGGAAGGCGAAGCCCAGGGCGGCGAGGCCGCTGACCCGGGCGGAGTTCATGAGAGCAGGGGGAGTCCCCGGTTGTGTACGTAACATATATTGATTATAAGGAGCGTCAAGTGAAGAGGGGGAAGGGTGAATGTGGCGAAGGGGCGGAGCATGACCGAAGGACCGGGGCGGCGGCGGTACGACTCCCTGCGCCGGACGGCGCAGGCGCAGCAGACCCGGGCCGACATCGCCCGTGCCGCGCTGCGGCTGTTCGTCACCCACGGGTGGGGTGCGACGACGGTGCGGGACGTGGCCCGCGAGGCGGGGGTGTCCGTGCCGACCGTCTACGCGGCCTACGGGAACAAGTCCGGACTGACCCGGGCGCTGGCCGACGCGGCGGACCTCTCGGCCGGCGTGCCGCAGCTGGTCGCCGAGCTGGAGGCCGCCACGACGGACCCCGCCGGGCAGCTCGCCGCGATGGCCGGCTACGACCGGCGGCTGTACGAGCGCGCCGGCGAGGTCATCACGCTCGTCCGGGAAGCGGGCCGGTCCGAGCCGGAGCTGGCCACGCTCTACCACGACAGCCGTCTGCGCGGCGACCGGACCAGGGTGCAGGTCTTCTCCTCCTGGCCGCCCGGAGTCCTGCGCCCCGGCCTCGACGTGCCGTCCGCGGTCGACGTCTACGCCGCGCTGTGCAACATCGACGTCTACACCGTGCTGACCGGTGAACGCGGGTGGTCGCCCGACCGCGTGGAGCGGTGGTGGTGCGCGGCCCTGGCCCGCGAACTCCTGAACTGACCGTCGGCGACCCCGGCACGTTTGCGCTGCCTCCTCAAGGCAACTCGGGCCGTGACACCGAAGTCGGACACGGCTGGGAGTGAAGGAACCGTGGCTGGAGAGCAGAAGGCCAAGGCGAAGGCCGAGCAGGCCAAGGGAAAGGCCAAGGAGGCGGCCGGCCGGGCGGTGGGCAACGAGCGGCTGGAGGCCGAGGGCCGCGCGCAGCAGTCGAAGGGCGACGCCCGGCAGGCCAAGGAGAAGACGAAGGACGTCTTCAAGCACTGAGGCGAGGACCCCGCCGAACGAATGCCGGTGCCGCGTCCCCGTGGAGGGCGCGGCACCGGCCATGGCATGTCCGCGTGCCCGAACTCACGCAGCCACCTCCAGGGGGAAGTGGCACGCCGCGCCGTGGAGCGGCGCGCCCGGCACCGGCGGGGGAACGGCCTCGGCGCACAGGTCCCGTGCCCGGGGGCACCGGGTCCGGAACCGGCACCCGGACGGCGGGTCGGCCGGTGACGGGATCTCACCGGTGAGCACGATGCGCTGCCTGCGGCGCCCGCCGCCGGACACGGGGGACGGGGCCGCCGACAGGAGCGCCTCCGTGTACGGGTGCCGCGGCCGCTCGTAGACCTCCTCCGTCGGACCCGTCTCCACGATCCTGCCGAGGTACATCACGGCGACCCGGTCGGCGAGGTGCCGCACGACGGACAGGTCGTGCGAGATGAACACGTACGACAGTCCCAGCTCGTCCCGCAGGTCGCACAGGAGGTTGAGCACCTGTGCCTGCACCGACAGGTCCAGCGCGGACACGGGCTCGTCGCAGACGATCACCTCGGGCTCCAGCGCGAGGGCACGGGCGATCCCGATCCGCTGCCGCTGCCCACCCGAGAACTCGTGCGGCAGGCGGCGTGCGTCGGAGGAGCGCAGGCCGACCATCTCCAGCAACTCGGCCACCCGCGCCGCCCGCCGCGACGCGGGCACGAGCGCGCGGTGGGTCAGCCAGGGCTCGCCGATGAGATCAGCGGCGGTGAGGCGCGGGTCGAGCGAGCCGAACGGGTCCTGGAACACCATCTGCACCCGCCGGCGCCAGGCGAGCAACTCCGCCCCCGACAACGCGAACGGGTCGACGCCGTCGTAGCGCAGGCTGCCCGCGTCGGGCCGCTCCAGCCGCAGGAGGACCCTGGCCAGCGTGGACTTGCCGCAGCCGGACTCGCCGACGAGTCCGAGGGTCTCCCCGCGCCCGAGGGCCAGGTCGACACCGTCCAGCGCCCGCAGCCGCGTGCCGCCCCGCAGGGTCCGCCGGACCGTGAAGCTCTTGGCCAGACCCGTGGCCTCCAGCAGTGCCGCGTGCTCAGGCATCGGCCAGTTCCTTCCCGAAGTGGCAGGCGGCGGCCCGGCCGGTCCCGGTGCCGGTCAGCGCCGGACGGTGCGTGGCGCAGCGCTCCCGGGCCAGCGGACAGCGCGTACGGAAGGCACAGCCGGCCGGCACGGCGCCCGGCTCCGGCGGGCTCCCGGGGATGGAGGTCAGACGGGCGCCCCGGTGCCGCTCGGCCGGGACCGACGCCAGCAGGCCACGGGTGTACGGGTGATGGGGCCGGCCGAACACCTCGGTGACCGGCCCGGTCTCCACCACCGTCCCGGCGTACATGACCGCGACCCGGTCCGCGTGCTCGGCGGCGAGCCCGAGGTCGTGGGTGATGAGGACGAGCGCCGTCCGCTGCTCGGCGCGCAACTCGCCCAGGAGGTCCATGATCTGGGCCTGCACGGTGACGTCCAGGGCCGTCGTGGGCTCGTCGGCGATCAGGACCTTCGGCCGCAGGGCGACCGCCGTCGCGATCAGCAGGCGCTGCCGCATCCCGCCGGAGAACTGGTGCGGGTAGGCGTCCGCCCGGGAGCGGGCCTCCGGGATGCCCACGCGCTCCATCAGCTCCACCGCCCGGGCCCGGGCCGCACGCCGGGACAGGCCCTCGTGGATGCGGAACGGCTCGGCGAGCTGCGCTCCGACCGTGTGGACGGGGTTGAGCGCGCTGAGCGCGTCCTGGAAGACCATGGCGAGACCCGGCCCGGCCAGCCGGCGCCGGGCCCGTGCCCCGAGCCCGAGCAGGTCCACGCCGTCCAGGCGCACCTGCCCGCCCACCACCTCGGCGACCGGATCGAGCAGACCGGCGACGGCGTGCGCGGTCATGCTCTTGCCGCAGCCCGACTCGCCCAGCAGCGCCAGCGTCTCGCCCGACCGCACGGCGAACCCCACCCCGCGCACGACGTGCGCGGGACCGGCCGGGGTGTGGACGTCGACCGACAGGCCGTCCACCACCAGGACACCGGCGTCCGTGCCCGCACCCGAAGGGAGGGCGCCGGGACCGGCCGCGTCACCCGGCCCCGACGGCTCGCCGCCTGCGGCCGAACCGCCCGCCACGGACCGCCCCGGGCCACCCCGCGGCTCCTGGTCACCCGGCAGCCCTCGGTCACCCCGCAGCCCCTCGTCGCCCCGCAGCCCCCGGTCACCCCACCGCACCCGGTCGCCCCGCAGCCCCCGGTGCCCCCGCCTCGCGCCCCGCTCCCTCGACCGCCGCCCGAGTCCCTCCCGCCACCGCTGCCCCGGGTCGGTCGTCAGCCGGGCCCAGGAAGCGAGGACGGTCGCCGAGACGGTCGTGACGACGATCGCCAGCCCGGGGAACAGCGCGATCCACCAGGCGCTCTGCAACTCCTGCCGCCCCTGCGCCACCATCAACCCCCAGCTGACGTCCGGCGGTTGGATGCCGATGCCCAGGAAGCTCAGCGACGACTCGGCCAGCATCACGAAGCAGAAGTCGAGCGCGGCGACGGTGAGCAGCGTGGGCAGCACGCCCGGCGCGACGTGCCGCCGGATGGCGGCCCAACTGCCCGTGCCGAACGTCCGGGCCGCGTCCATGAACAGCCGGCTGCGCAGCTCCGCCGCCTCCGCCCGGGCCGTGCGCAGATACACCGGGATCCGGGCCACGGCCAGCACCAGCACCAGGCTCGCGGCGCTCGGCGAGAACACGTACAGCACGACCACGGCCAGCAGCAGCGAGGGGAAGCTGAGGATCACGTCGGCCACCCGCAGCGACACGTTCTCGCGCCAACCGCCGTGGTAGCCCGCCCACATGCCCCACACCGAGCCGACGACGAGTGAGCAGAGCACGGCGGGCACCGCCACGGCCAGGGTCGTCCCCGCCGCGGCCAGCATCCGCGCGGCGACGGGCCGGCCGAGGGAGTCGCTGCCGAGGACGAAGGCCCAGCCGTGTTCCAGGCTGAAGGGCGGCCGGCCCGGAGCGCGCAGGTTCTGACGGGTCGCCAGATCCCCCGCCAGCAGCGGCCCGAGCACGGCGCACAGCGCGACGAGGATCAGGACCAGGGCCGCCGCGCAGGCGAACCGGTCGCGGAGGAGCAGGGCGAACCACCGCCGCCGTACGGCCGGACCACCGGCCTCGGAAGTGTCGAGCATGTCCCGTCCTTGGCTCATGCCGCCGCCCGCTGCCGTACCCGCGGGTCGAGGAGCGCGTGACAGAGGTCCACCAGGATGTTGAGGGCGAAGATCGCCAGCGCGGTCACGAGCACCGCGGCCTGCAGCACCGCGAAGTCCCGCTGGAGCACCGAGTCGATCATGAGTTTGCCGATCCCGGGCCAGCCGAAGATCGTCTCGACGACCACCGCCCCGTTGACCAGCCCCACGGCCAGGTCACCGGCGACGGTGAGCGCCGGCGCGGCCGCGTTGCGCAGGGCGTGCCCGAACACCACGCGGACCTCGGAGGCCCCCTTGCCGCGCGCCACCTTCACGTACGGGGCGGACAGCGCGGAGACCATGGCGCCCCGCACCACCTGGACCAGCACCCCGAACGGGCGGATCAGCAGCGTGGCCACGGGCAGCACCCAGGCCGCCGCGCCACTGGTGCCGGAGGTGGGCAGCCAGCCCAGGGTGACCGCGAAGACCAGCACGCCCATGATGGCGATCCAGAAGTCGGGGACGCTGGCGGCCGTCGACGACAGGAAGGTCGCGATCCGGTCGGTGGCCGAGTTCGGGCGGTAGGCCGCCAGACTGCCGATGAGGACGGCGCCCGCGAGGGCCGGCAGCATCGTCCAGCCGGCCAGTTGGAGGGTCGCGGGGAACGCCCGCAGGACGGCCTCGCCCGCCGGCTGGGCGGTGCGCAGCGACTCCCCGAAGTCGAGGTGCGCGACCTGGGCGAGGTAGTCGCCGAACTGGGTGATCAGCGGGTCGTCCAGGCCGTTGCGGGCGGCGAACTCGGCCCGCATCTCGGGCGTCGCGCTCAGCGGCAGGTACAGGTTGGCGGGGTCTCCGGTGAGGCGGGCCAGGAAGAACACGCCGAGGACCACGAACAGCAGCGGGATGACGCTGGAGACCGCGCGGCGGCGCAGCAGGGTCAGCACGTGACGTCCTCCCTCAGTCCGCGCGGCGCATGTCGGCGAGCCGCATCTCGTCGTTGGTGGCGGAGTCGGGCCGGTAGCGGACCTTGGGGGAGAGGGCCAGCAGGCCGGTCATGTTGGCCATCACGGCGTCCCGTACGACCTTGTCGCGCTGATGGCTGAACGCCGCCGCGAACGCCTTCTGGCGGGTGCCGCCCGAGGCGAGTTCGGCCCGCTCGATGAGCGCGTCGAACTCGGCGGTGCCGTAGCTGCTCTGGGCGCCCTTACTGCCGTAGATCTGGCCCATCGTGAAGGCGGCGTCGCCCGCCTGGTTGCCGTGCTGGGCCTGGAGCAGGGTGGGGCCGGTGTCGCCGGCGGGGAAGGGGCGCAGCAGGTACTCCAGCCAGGCGTTGACGTCCAGCATCCTGATCCTGACCTTCAACCCGGCCTTGATCAGGCCGTCCTGGACGACCTCCATCGCCTCGGCGGCCTTCGGGTAGATGCCGTTGCGGCCGATGAGGGTGAGGGTGGTGTCGGTGCGGACCCCGTCCGCGCGGGCCTCGGCGACCAGTTCCCTGGCCCGTTCCGGGTCGTACGGCCACGGCCGGACGCTCGCGTTGTAGCCGGTGACGCCCTTCGACACGAGCTGCCCGCTGGGCCGTCCGGCGAAGACCGCCGTGGTCAGCCCCTCCCGGTCGATGGCGTAGTTGACGGCCCGCCGGACGCGGATGTCGTCGAGGGGCGGCTTGCCGGCGTCCATGCGCAGGTACGAGACCTCGTTGGTGGCGAACTCCACCGCCCGGTCACCGGCCCCGTCCTCGGGTGCCAGCCCGATCGCGACGTCCGCCTCGTCGTTCGTCACCATCGCCGCCCGGACACTGCCCTCGGCGCGCCACACGTAGGTGGCCGCGGTGAAGTCGGGGGTCTTGCCCCAGTAGCCGGGGAAGCGTTTCAGCCGCAGGTAACGGCCCTGGTTCCACTCGTCGATCCGGTAGGGGCCGGTGCCGACCGGCTCGCGCACGCGGGAGTCGGGGTCGGTGGTCGTCGGCACGATCTCGACGAACGACAGGCGCAGCGGAAGGATCGGGTCGGGCTTCGCCGTGGTGACCCGGAGCGTGGTCCCGCCGACGGGCGTGGCGGTCACCTCGCTGTCCGCGAAGATGTAGCCGTCGACGTTGCAGTCGATCCCCGAGTCCGTGGCGCGCTGGACGGAGAACGCCGCCGCGGCCGCCGTGAACGGCGAGCCGTCGTGGAAGGTGACGCCCTCGCGGAGGGTGAAGGTCCACGAAGTCGCCGACGTACGCGTCCACTTGGTGGCGAGGGCGGGCTCCAGGCGTCCTGTCGAGGCGTCGCGCTCGGTGAGTGCCTCCGTGATGTTGGCCCGGGTCACCCGGCCCGTCGCGGTCAGCGAGGCGTCACAGGGTTCCAGCGTGGGCGGTTCCTCGGGCAGGACGATGCGCAAGGCGTCCGGTCCGCCGCCGATGGGGTCGGCACCGGCGACCGAGCAACCGGAGGCGGCGAGCAGGACGACGAGGGACGTGACGATCGGACGACTGCGGGCTGCGCCTGTACCGGCCACTGGGCCTCCGCGTTCGCTCCCGTACACAACAGAGAACGTCGTTTAGATATGTGGACGGTCATTATTGGGGTGGCGGGCCGGAGGGCGTCAAGGGGCGTGCGTCGATTCCCAACTCGTCCCGCCTCTTGACGTGTTGATTGCCGTCCTAAAACATTCGGGAAGCTCGATTGGTTCTGCGCGGTTCTGTTCGCTCCCGAAGGGAATTCATGTCCAGCAGACGTCGCCTCGCCCGGGTCCTGGCGGCCACCGTCCCCCTGGCGCTCGGGGCGGGGCTCGTGGCCGTGCCGCCCGCCGCTGCCGCCGATCCCCCCGGCAGCGCGGTCACGGTACGGATCGACCCGTCGTACCGGCAGCAGGAGTTCGAAGGGTGGGGGACGAGCCTCGTCTGGTTCGCCAACATCACCGGCGGCTATCCGGACCCCATCCGCCGCAAGCTCGTCGACATGCTGTTCGGCGAGGACGGCCTCCGCCTCAACATCGCGCGCTACAACATCGGCGGCGGCAACGCCCCGGACGTCCGCAAGGACTACATGAAGACCGGCGCGACCATGGAGGGCTTCTGGAAGGCCCCGGAGGGCACCACCCGGGAGGACACCGACTGGTGGAACCCGGACGACCCGGACCACTGGGACTGGTCCGCCGACGCCAACCAGCGCTGGTGGGTGGACCAGGTCAAGCGCAAGGTGACCCGCTGGGAGGCCTTCAGCAACTCCCCGCCCTGGTTCCAGACCGTCAGCGGCTACGTCTCCGGCGGCTTCGACGCCAACACCGACCAGATCCGGGCCGACCGCGTCGACGACTTCGCCACCTACCTGGTCAAGGTGACCGAGCAGCTGGAGAAGAAGCACCGCATCCGCTTCGACACCATCGCCCCGCTCAACGAGCCCAACACCAACTACTGGGGCACCCAGCTCGGCCCCGACGGGCAGCCCACGGGCGGTCGCCAGGAGGGCGCGCACGCCGGCCCCGAACTCCAGCAGAAGGTCGTCCTGGCCCTGCACCGCGCACTGGAGAACGCCCGGACCCGCGCCACCGTCTCCGCGATGGACGAGACCAACCCGAGCACCTTCGTCCGCAACTGGAACGCCTACGACAGCTCCGCCCGCGCCGCCGTCGACCAGCTCAACGTGCACACCTACGGCACCGGCATGCGCACCAGCGCGCGCGACAGCGCCAAGGCCGCGGACAAGAAGTTCTGGATGAGCGAGGTCGAGGGCACCTGGGGGACCGGCACCGACTTCACCGGCATGGAACCGGGGCTCGGCATCGCCACCCGGGTCGTCGACGACATCCGTGAACTGGAGCCGTCCGCCTGGGTGCTGTGGCAGCCGATCGAGGACTCCATCCCCCAGGCGGCGGCCGGCAAGAACTGGGGCAGCATCCACATCCCGTTCAACTGCACCGCGAAGGACACCCTGGAGACCTGCCCGATCCGGGCCAACACCAAGTTCCACACCCTGCGCAACTTCACCCACCACATCCGGCCCGGCGACCACTTCGTGAAGACCGACGACTCCTCCAGCGTCGCCGCCGTACGCAAGTCCGGCCGCGCGGCGACCGTGGTGCACGTCAACAACGGCACGGCCCCGCGCGCCGTCACCCTGGACCTCGCGAAGTTCCGGCGCGTCGCCCCCGGCGCCACGGTGACCCCCGTGGTGACCAGCGCCGAGGGCGCACTCGTCCGCGGCACGCCCGTGAAGGTGAAGGACGCCTCCGCCACGCTGACCGTGCCGCCGAAGTCGGTCACGACCCTCCTCGTCGACGGCGTGTCCGGTACCGCCGAGGACGCCGCGCTCGTACAGCCCGGCCACGTCTACCGCCTCCAGGGCGCCCAGAGCGGCAAGTCCCTGGCCCCGGCCGCCGACGGCGACGGCGTCGTCGTCCGCACGAACGACCCGGCCGCCAAGTCCCAGCTGTGGTCCGTGAAGCGGCTGACCCGCGGTGAGGGCAACCGTGACCGCTACGCCCTCGTCAACGCCTCCGACGGCAGGCGCCTCGCCGTGCGCGACAACGAGGCCGTACTCCAGGAAGCGGACGCACCGGCCGCCCAGTGGATCATGTCGACCACCGGGGACGGCACCTGGACCTTCGTGAACGCCGCCACGGGCCGGCTGCTCGACGTCGTCGGGCAGTCCACGGCGGACGGCGCCCGCGTCTCGGCCTTCCTGCCGACCTCCGCCGCCAACCAGCGGTGGGGCGTGACCGACGAGACGGTGCTCCGTACGCAGCCCGCCAAGGCGTTCACCGTCCCCGGCCACGCGCCCGAACTGCCCGCGACCGTGACGCCCGTCTTCCGCGACGGCGCCCGGGGCGCGCTCCCCGTCGAATGGACGCTGCCCTCGGCGTCACGCTGGCGCGAACCCGGAACCGTACGGGTGAAGGGCCGGGCGACCGACGCGCTGGGCCGGACCGTCCCCGCCGAGGCGGTCGTCACCGTGGACACCGTCGCCGCCACCCTCCCGGCCCGCGCCAAGACCTACACCGGCGGACGGCCCGCCCTGCCCGCCACGGTCACCGGCGTCGGACGGCACGGCGGGACCGCCGACCTGCCGGTCACCTGGGACGCCGCACCCGAGGGCGCCTTCGACGAGGCCGGGGTGGTGACCCTGCGCGGCACCGCCCGGGTCCCCGGCGGGACGGCGGCGGCGGCGACCGCACGCGTCCAGGTCACCGCGCCCCGGGAGACGAACGCCGCGCGCGACGAGGGCGTGACGGTCGGCGCGACGTACACCGAGAGCGGCTACTCCGCCGAGGGCCTGCGCAACGGGAACACCTCCGAGAAGGCCTGGTCCAACTGGAAGTCGGGCACGAAGAACCCGTCCGACACCATCACCCTGACCCTGCCGCAGGCCCGTGATCTGACCCGGGTCGTGACCCACTTCCACCGCGACGGCGCCAACGTCAGCTTCGCGGAGTCCCTCAAGGTGCAGGTGCGCGGCGCCGACGGCACCTGGGCCGACGCGAGCGACACGGTCCCGGTCGGCACCGAGGGCACGCCCGTGGCCGACGTGCCGGTGCGGGCGAGCGGCCCCGTGACCGGAGTGCGCGTGGTCATGACGGCACGCCCGGGCGGCTACATCACCCTGGGCGAGATCGAGGTGTACGCCAAGGCGCCGGGCACCTCCGCCGACGCCGCCGCGGCCTCGATCGAGGTGGACGGTACGCCGCTGAGCGGCTTCGACCCGGACCGGACGAGCTACCGGACGGCGGTCGACCGCCCGGACCGGGCCCGTGTCACCGCCACCCCGCGTGACCCCTACGCGAAGGTGACGGTCCGCGAGGACACCTCCCGGGGCAGGACGGCCCGCGTCGTCTCCGTCACCGGCGAGGACGGCTCACAGACACGGGAGTACCGGATCGAGCTGACCCGCCGCTGACGCGCCAAAGCGCGGGGCCCGCACGCCCCGCGCTTTCACGGCACCGCTGCACCGGCACCGCGCGGATCAGACCGCCGGAGCCGGGTACGTCGGGTACTCCACGCCCGACACGTGCTGCACGACCCGGATCACCTGGCACGAGTAGCCGAACTCGTTGTCGTACCAGAGGTAGAGGATCGCGTTGTCGCCCTCGACCTTGGTGGCGCCGGCGTCGACGATCGAGGCGTGGCGCGAGCCGATGAAGTCGCTGGAGACCGCGTCGGGGGCGCTGATGAAGTCGATCTGGCGCTTCAGCGGCGAGGTGAGGGACACCTCGCGCAGGTAGTCGAGGACCTCCTGCCGGGTGGTCTCGCGCGCGAGCTGCAGGTTGAGGATCGCGATGGAGACGTCCGGCACCGGCACCCGGATGGAGCTGCCGGTGATCTTCGCCTTGAGGTCGGGCAGCGCCTTGGCGACGGCGGAGGCGGCACCGGTCTCGGTGATGACCATGTTGAGCGGCGCGGACCGGCCCCGGCGCTCGGACTTGTGGTAGTTGTCCAGCAGGTTCTGGTCGTTGGTGAACGAGTGGACCGTCTCCACGTGGCCGCGCTGGACGCCGAACTCGTCGTCCATCGCCTTCAGCGGCGGCACTATGGCGTTCGTGGTGCAGGACGCGCAGGACAGGATCTGCTCGTCCGGCTTGATCGTGTCGTGGTTGACGCCGTGCACGATGTTCGGGACGTCGCCCTTGCCCGGCGCGGTCAGCACGACCTTGTCGATACCGGGACGCAGGTGCTGCGACAGGCCCTCGCGGTCGCGCCACTTGCCGGTGTTGTCGATGAGGATGGCGTCCTTGATGCCGTACGCCGTGTAGTCGACCTCGGACGGGTCGTTCGCGTAGATCACCTTGATGGCGTTGCCGTTGGCGACGATCGTGCTGTTCGCCTCGTCGACGGTGATCGTGCCCTGGAACTGGCCGTGGATGGAGTCGCGGCGCAGCAGCGAGGCGCGCTTGACGATGTCCTGCTCGCCCCCGCCGCGCACGACGATGGCCCGCAGGCGCAGGCCGTTGCCCGAGCCGGACTTCTCGATGAGCAGCCGGGCGACCAGCCGGCCGATGCGGCCGAAGCCGTAGAGGACGACGTCGCGCCCCTCGCGGCGCTCGATCTTGTTGGCGCCGGTGGCCCCGGCGACGGCCTCGGCGGTGAACTCCGCGACCGACAGACCGCGGTCGTCCTCCCGGTACGTCGCGGCGAGCATGCCGATGTCGATCTGGGAGGGCCCGAGGTCGAGCTCGGCGAGGGTCTTCAGGAACGGCAGCGTCTCGGTGACCGAGAGCTCCGCGCCGGCGATCTGCCGGGCGAACCGGTGGGTCTTGAGGATGCTGACCACCGACTTGTTCACCAGGGAGCGGCTGTGCAGCAGGACCGTCACGTCCCGCTCCCGGTGCAGCTTCCCGATGATCGGGATCATCGACTCCGCGATCTCCTCGCGGTTCTTCCAATTGGTGAACGAGTCCTCGTTGGCAGTCACGAATCCATCTTTCGAGCTAGGTGGCGCTCATATGTTAAACCGTCGATTTCCTGATCATGAACGGGGGTCTCCGGAGCGTTCGGCCGGCTCCCCGCGCGCCCCGGAGGGCCCGGCCTGAGACGATCGGAACGGAGCTTCCGCGCGAAAGGGACGCGCATGGACTACGACGCCGTGGCCGACGAGCTGTACGCCCTGCGGCCGGAGGAGTTCACCGCCGCCCGGGCCGCGGCCGTGGCGGCCGCCCGCACCGCCGGCGACCGGGAACTCGCCGAGCGCATCGGGGCGTTGCGCAAGCCCAGCCTCGCGGCCTGGGCCGGCAACCTTCTGGTCCGCAGCCGGCCCGGCGAGGTCGAGCCGCTGCTCCGGCTGGGGGAGGGCCTGCGCCGGGCCCACCAGGACCTGGACGGCACCCAGCTGCGCGAGCTGAGCCGTCGGCAGCACGCGCTCATCCGCGCCCTGTCCGCGCAGACCCGGCAGCTCGCGCAGGAGGCCGGCCACCCGATCGGCGACAGCGTGCTCCGCGAGGTCGAGAACACTCTGCACGCCGTCCTGGCCGACCCCGAGGCCGCCGAGGCCTGGGCGAGTGGCCGGCTGACCAAGCCGCTCAGCGCCACCGTCGGCTTCCCGGCCGCCGCGGAAGGCGCCGGACCGCGGCGCCGCACACCCGCCGAGGCCCCCGGCCGCCGCGACGGGAAGGCCGAAGGCGGCCGCTCCGGCACGAAGGCCGACGACAGCCGCTCCGACAAGAAGGCCGACGACCGGCAGCGCAGACGGCTGGCCGAAGCCCGCCAGGACGCCGCGGGGGCGGAGCGCGAACTGCGGACCCGGAAGGACGAGGCAGCGGCCGCGAAACAGGCCGCCGAGGAGGCGAAGCAGCAGGTGGAACGCCTGCAGCGGCGCGTCGACGAGCTCACCGAGGAGCTGGAGCGCACCAGGGGCGAACACCAGCAGGCCAGCTTCGCCGAGCGGTCGGCCCGCGAGCGCGCCCGCGACGCCGACCGCCGCCTCCGCGAGGCCGACCGCCGGGCGTCGACGGCCGCGGCCCGTCTCGCCCGCCTGACCTAGGGGGTGTCCGCAAAGTCCCGCCTGCCCCGCGACGCCCGGCACGCCCTCTCGCCGCACCGGGCGAACACCCGAGTACAACCAGTACGCGGGCGTCCGCCCGGCACGCCGAGAGAACGCGCCGAACGCCGCGGGGCCCGCCCTCCGGGCGGACGGCGGGACTTTGCGGACACCCCCTGGGGCCCCTCGCCCGGTCGGCCACGTGGTTGTCGCACCCGGCCCCTGTGACATGACTCACAGATCCCTGCCAGAACGGCCGCCCCGCAAGGCCTCACCCGCACGACACCAAAATTGAACCGTTCGTTTTCTTGAATCAGTCGTGTTTGTGCCGCTACGTTGTCCCGCATGACCGCATCCGGGACCCCGACCACCGCCGAGGAGCTGCGCGGTGCCGGCCTGCGGGTGACGGCAGCCCGCGTCGCGCTGCTCGAGACCGTGCGGGACGGTGACCACCTCGGTGCCGAGGCCATCGCGTCCGAGGTCCGCGGCCGCGTCGGCCACATCTCCGTCCAGGCCGTCTACGAGGGGCTCCACGCACTCACCGCGGCGGGACTCATACGCCGCCTCGACCCACCCGGCAGCCCGGCCCTCTACGAGGGACGGGTCGGCGACAACCACCACCACCTCGTGTGCCGGTCGTGCGGAGCCGTCGCCGACGTCGACTGCGCGGTCGGCCACGCCCCCTGCCTGACCGCGTCCGACGACCGCGGCTTCGCCGTCGACGAGGCGGAGGTCATCTACTGGGGCCTGTGCCCCGCCTGTTCCACCGCTCGCAGTTCCTGAGCACGTGATCCACCCGAGCACCGTGATCCACCCCGTCCGGAAGGATTTCCATGACTGAGAACCACGACGCGATCGTCACCGACCCGAAGTCGGAGGAGGCAGGAGGCGGCTGCCCGGTGGCGCACGGCCGCGCGCTGCACCCGACCCAGGGCGGTGGCAACCGGCAGTGGTGGCCCGAGCGGCTCAACCTGAAGATCCTCGCCAAGAACCCCGAGGTGGCCAACCCCCTCGGTGAGGACTTCGACTACGCCGAGGCGTTCCAGAACCTCGACCTCGCGGCCGTCAAACGCGACATCGCCGAGGTGCTCACCACCTCGCAGGACTGGTGGCCGGCCGACTTCGGCAACTACGGCCCGCTGATGATCCGTATGGCCTGGCACAGCGCGGGCACCTACCGCATCAGCGACGGCCGCGGCGGCGCCGGCGCCGGCCAGCAGCGCTTCGCGCCGCTGAACAGCTGGCCGGACAACGGCAACCTGGACAAGGCCCGCCGCCTGCTGTGGCCGGTGAAGAAGAAGTACGGCCAGTCCATCTCCTGGGCCGACCTCATGATCCTCACCGGCAACGTCGCCCTGGAGCAGATGGGCTTCGAGACCTTCGGCTTCGCCGGCGGCCGCGAGGACGTGTGGGAGCCGGAGGAGGACGTCTACTGGGGTCCCGAGACCACCTGGCTCGACGACAAGCGCTACTCGGGCGACCGTGAGCTGGAGAACCCGCTCGGCGCGGTCCAGATGGGCCTCATCTACGTCAACCCCGAGGGCCCGAACGGCAACCCGGACCCGATCGCCGCGGCCCGCGACATCCGTGAGACGTTCCGCCGCATGGCGATGAACGACGAGGAGACCGTCGCCCTGATCGCCGGCGGACACACCTTCGGCAAGACCCACGGCGCCGGCCCCGCCGACCACGTCGGCGCCGACCCCGAGGCCGCCTCCATGGAGGAGCAGGGCCTGGGCTGGAAGAGCACCTACGGCACGGGCAAGGGCGGCGACGCCATCACCTCCGGCCTGGAGGTCACCTGGACGGCCACGCCCACCCAGTGGAGCAACGGCTTCTTCAAGAACCTCTTCGAGTTCGAGTACGAGCTGGAGCAGAGCCCGGCCGGCGCCCACCAGTGGGTCGCCAAGGACGCCCCGGAGATCGTGCCGGACGCGCACGACTCCTCGAAGAAGCACCGCCCGAAGATGCTCACCACCGACCTGGCGCTGCGCTTCGACCCGATCTACGAGCCCATCTCCCGCCGGTTCTACGAGAACCCCGACCAGTTCGCGGACGCCTTCGCCCGCGCCTGGTTCAAGCTGACCCACCGTGACATGGGCCCGAAGTCCCTGTACCTCGGCCCGGAGGTCCCGGAGGAGACCCTGATCTGGCAGGACCCGCTGCCGGAGCCCGAGGGCGAGCTCATCGACGCCGAGGACATCAAGACCCTCAAGACCAAGCTCCTGGAGTCGGGTCTGAGCGTCTCGCAGCTGGTGTCCACCGCGTGGGCGTCGGCCTCCACCTTCCGCGGCAGCGACAAGCGCGGCGGCGCCAACGGCGCCCGCATCCGCCTGGAGCCGCAGCGCGGCTGGGAGGTCAACGAGCCCGACGAGCTGGCCCAGGTCCTGCGCGTCCTGGAAGGCATCCAGCAGGAGTTCAACTCCGGCGCCGGTGCCAAGAAGGTCTCCCTGGCCGACCTGATCGTCCTCGGTGGCTCCGCCGCCGTGGAGAAGGCCGCCAAGGAAGCCGGCTTCCAGGTGGAGGTCCCCTTCGCCGCTGGCCGGGTGGACGCGACGGAGCAGCACACCGACGCCGAGTCCTTCGAGGCGCTCGAGCCGACCGCCGACGGGTTCCGCAACTACCTCGGCAAGGGCAACCGCCTGCCGGCCGAGTACCTGCTGCTCGACCGCGCGAACCTGCTCACGCTGAGCGCCCCCGAGATGACCGTCCTGGTCGGCGGCCTGCGGGTGCTGGGCGCCAACTACCAGCAGTCCCAGCTCGGCGTGTTCACCACGACGCCCGGCTCGCTGACCAACGACTTCTTCGTCAACCTGCTCGACCTGGGCATCACGTGGAAGTCGACGTCCGAGGACCAGACCACGTTCGAGGGCCGCGACGCCGCCACCGGCGAGGTCAAGTGGGCCGGCTCCCGCGCCGACCTGGTCTTCGGCTCGAACTCCGAGCTGCGGGCCCTCGCCGAGGTCTACGCGAGCGACGACGCGAAGGAGAAGTTCGTCAAGGACTTCGTCGACGCGTGGGTCAAGGTCATGAACCTGGACCGGTTCGACCTGGTCTGATCAACCCCGCGTGACAGGACGCCCCGGGCCGGCCGGCCCGGGGCGTCCGCGTGTCTGTCCTGATGGATCGTCAAAGACCGTTCAAGGTAAGAACATCACTTACCCAACTCTCACCATGAAACGGCAAGGAACGCACTCCCGCGCGGATTCGGTCATACGTTCTGGCCGTGAATACTGATTCCCTTGCCGACAGAGGCCCGGGCCGTGCACCGCACCCCTTCGCCGGTCCACGGCCGACCACCGGCGGCCCCGTCCGCCGCACCCTGCTGCGCACCGCGCTGACCGGGGCCGCAGCCCTCGGCGCGGGCCTCGGCGCTGCCCGGCCCGCCACCGCCGCCCCCACAGCCCGGGCACCGGTCACCGGCCCGCCACACCGGGCGAGGCCCTCAAGGAGCTGGCCGCCGGCAACCGCCGCTGGCGCGACTACCGCGAACGCCACCCGCACGAAGACCCCGAGCTCCGCCGGACGCTGACGACGGCCCAGCACCCCTTCGCGGTCGTGCTCGGCTGCATCGACTCGCGCGTGCCCCCGGAGCTGGTCTTCGACCAGGGACTGGGCGACCTGATGACCGTCCGGACCGCCGGCGAGGTCCTCGACGAGGCCGTACTCGGCAGCGTCGCCTACGGCGTCCTGGAACTCGGCATACCCCTGGTCGTCGTCCTCGGCCACCAGTCGTGCGGCGCGGTCCGCGCCGCCGTCGAGGCCGAGGAGTCCGGCGGCCGCCTGCCCGCGCACATCCAGTACCTGGCCGACCAGATCAGCCCCGCGATAGACCACGGCAAGGAGGGCGACGCGCGCGTCGACGCGACCGTCGACGCCAACGTCCGGCTCGTGCGCGCCCGGCTGGCCGCGGAGCCCGACCTCGCCGCCAAGGTCGACACCGGCCGGCTGGCGATCGTCGGTGCCCGCTACGAACTGAGCACCCAGGCCGTCCACCGCATCGCCTGAGAACCGGCCCGGTCCGCCGCACACCACGGCGGACCGGGCCGTCCCGTCACGCCTTGAGCGGGTTGTACCGCGCCGCCGCCATCAGGTACCAGGCGGTCGCGCCCGTGTGCCGGTAGGGGTAGTAGCCGAAGCCGAACCCGGTGTCCAGCGGGCTGCTCGCGGACACCACGCCACAGCGCTCCGGCAGTGCCCCGCCGCCCACGGTCTGACCGCCGCCCAGCAGGTCCTGGGCCTTCTCGGCCGACGCGAGCAGACGCCGGGCGCGTGCCTCGTCACCCCGCGCCCCGCGGTCCCGCAGGGCGAGCGCGAGGTGCGCCGTCCCCTCGAACCACACGCCGTTGCGGTCGGGCTTGGGCTGCCCCGCCGCGATCGGGGCGTCCTCGTCCGCGAGGAGGCTCGCCGAACTGAAGGTGACCCCCTCGTACGACTGCCCGGCGGGGACCGTGCTGTTCGTGCGGCCGGAGTGGTCCAGGACCGCCAGCTCCGCCGCGGCCCAGTCCAGCGAACGGGAGAACCGGCCGGAGCCGAGCGCCAGGTGCGTCCAGGTCTGGGTGTCCTCCGGAACCGGCGACCGGTTGACCGTCACGCCGTCGTTGGTCCCGGTGTAGAAGAAGCCCCCGGACGGCTCCCACATGCGCCGCACGAACGCCTCGGCCCGCGCCCGCCGCTCCAGCCACACCCGGTCGCCGGTGAGCCGGGCCAGCCGGCCGAACAGGCAGACCAGGTCCGTGTTGTGCTCGGTCGAGGTGAACGGCAACGGCTGGTTCGCCCCGTCCACCCCGAACTTGTAGCCGCCGAGCGGCTCGTCGGTCCGGCCCGTCCGCTCGATCCACTCGCCGATCCGCACGGCAGCCGTGAGGAAGCGGCGCGCCCCGGTGCGGCGGGCCAGCGCGCTCAGCGCGATACCCGCCCAGGCCATGTCGCCCACCGCCGTGCCGGTGAAACCGAACTGGGTGCCGACGTTGACGGTGCCGTCCGGCCGTACGAAGCCGTCGGGCTGCGGCGCGCCGTCGTAGAAGGTGTACGGGCCGACGTTGTAGGCCTGCCGGAGCCTGCCGTCGTCGTACGCCGGGTCGTGGAGCTGCGCGTACAGCAGGGCGTCGCCCAGCGCCTCGGCCCTGGTCAGGCCGTGCGCGGTGCGGGCGGCGAGGTGGGCGAGAACGGCCAGGGCGTTGTCGTACGTGAACGCCGTGCTGAACAGCCCGGCCTGGTCGGTGTAGCTCTGGGCCAGGCGGATGCCGCCGTGGCCGGGGTAGGCGTCCATGGCGGCGGCGAGGAAGGCGTACCCCCGGGCCGGGGCCGACGCGGGACGTGCCCCGGCCCGGCCGGCCGCCAGGGCCGGTGCCGAGCCGACGGCGGTGAGCCCCGCGGCGCTGATGCCGAGTCCGGCACCGATGAGCGAACGCCGGCTGACCGCCGGGCCTTGTCTGCCAGTCATGGATCTCCCTTTGAGAGCGCTCTCAGCCAGTGCGCGCTCATTGTGCTGGCACCCCGGGGGCGGGTCAACGCCCAGCTCCGAAAGGAGAGTTGCGGAGGGAGAGGAACAGCGAGCGGCCTACTCGCAGACGATCTCGTCACGCGGCGTGTAGTGCGTGCGGAACGGCTCCCGCCTCACTTCCCGGCCGCCGTCGTAGAACACCCGCTCCACGGTGACGTCGAACCCTTCGAGCGGCGTCTGCGGCACGCACTCCTTGTCGTCGCTCACCTTCTTCTCCGGCTTCTTCACCTCGGTGCGCGGGCCCTTGACCGACTTGATCTCGTCGTACTTGCGCGTGCCGAGGAAGGAGACGGTCACGGACGTGTCGGTGGACTCGGCCTGGATGTAGATCGCCTTGCCGGAGTCGTTGGTGAACCGCAGGTCCAGGCTGCCCCAGGCGACCGTCGCCTCGCGGCCCTCGGGGTAGCGCTCGATGTAGAAGGAGTGCGCGCCGTGCTCCACGGGCTTGACCCCGGCGAAGAACAGCGCGTTGTACACCGTCGTCGCCACGGCCGAGACACCGCCGCCGGAGGCCTTCGTGAACTTGTCGTCGAGGATGATGATGCCCTCGACGAAGCCGTTCTCCTCGGTGCGCTCCCCGACGGTCCGATTGAAGCTCCACGTCCGGTCCGGCCTGACGAGGGAGCCGTTGATGAGTTCCACCGCCCTGCCTATGTTCTTCGTGCGGTACTCGGCCGGCTCGAAGTGGACGGTGAACGAGGACATCTTCTCCGTCAGCCCCAGCTCCGCGGCGTTCTCGCGGGTCACCTCGGGCTGGATCCCGCGCACCTCCACCTCGCCTTCGCGGTCGGCGCCCGACCTGGTGAGCAGCGGCAGCACCGCCTTGCCCAGCGCCTTGTCGGTGACCTCCCGGCCGGGTACGGCGTCCTCGGTCACCACGGCCCGGTCGCCGTCCGCCCGCAGCCTGGCGTTCTCGGCCGTCGTGGTCACCTCGTCCAGGGGACCGGCGACGGCGGAGGCGGCCCGCAGCCCCTTCGCGTCGAGCTCCGGTCTCAGCCTGCCGCTGTCGTCCGGCCGCATGGCCAGGTGCTCGCCCAGCACGTCCGGGCCGACCGTGAACCGCCTGCCGGCCGCGGTGAGCGTGACGGGCGCCGACACGGCCGGCTCCGCGAACGTCCGCACCGCCCGCCGGACCTCCTCGGCCGTGACCTCCGGCCGGGTCTCCCGCGCGGGCAGGGCCGTCACCGCCGCGGCGTCGCCGCGCAGGAAGGAGGCGCGCAGGGGTGCCACCGCGGCGTCCACGTCGAGCGCGTGACCCGTGCGCGGCGCGACCTGCCGCACCCGTCCGCCGTCGAAGCCGACGGCGCCCTCCCGCACCTTCTGGTCGAGGTCCTTCGCCAGCTGCCCGAGAGCGGCCCGGGCCTTGCCCTCGTCGAGGCGTACGACCGGCTCGACGGCACCGCCCGAGCGGAAGAACCCCTCGAACACGCCGACCGGGTCGTTGCCGGTGCGCGCCGCCCGGTCGACGGTCTCCTGGATGTCGTAGGAGAGCCCGGCGCGCCGCGGATCGACCGTGCCCGTACGGTCACCGACCTTCACCGTAAGCTCCCGCGCGCCGGCCGCGCCCAGCCGCCGCTCCAGCTTCCGCACCGCCTCCGCGCGGCTCAGCCCTCCGATCTCCACGCCGCGCACCGTCGTACCGGAGTCGATCTCCCCGCCCGTGAGGACCAGCCCCGCGAGGTACAGGCCGCCGACCCCGACGGCCAGCGCGCCGCCGGCCAGGGCGAGGGGCGGGAGGGAGGTGATGCGCGGGACGGAGGCTGTTCGGGGGCGCATGGGTCTCCTGGAGATCGAATACGAAGGGGCACCCGATGACGCGACGCTGCTGCGGGCAAACACATCAAGCTATGCACACCTGGTGGCAATCCGGTATGTCCCAGACCACTTATGTCCGAGATCACGCCCGGACCGGCCGGACCGGCCCGCACCGCCGGGCCCGGCAACGGAGTGGTAACGGCGAACAACTGTCCGGTGGTTGACACCGTCTAGGCCACCATGAAGATCTCTTTCCTGATTCACAACGCCTACGGGATCGGAGGCACGATCACCACCACGTTCAACCTGGCCGGAGCCCTCGCCGAACGGCACGACGTGGAGATCGTCTCCGCGCTGCGCCACCGCGAACACCCCAACCTCACCCCGGACCCCCGGGTGCGGCTGCGGGCCCTGGTGGACCTCCGCAAGGAGGCCGACCATCCGCTCCACGCCAGACCGGCGAAGGTCTTCCCGCCCGCCGAGTACCGCCACCACCAGTACAGCGAGCTGACCGACGAGCGGATCGGCGCGCACCTGGAGGCGCTCGACGCCGACGTCGTCATCGGCACCCGCCCGGGCCTCAACGTGCACATCGCCCGACAGGCCCCGCGTCACGTCCTGCGCGTCGGCCAGGAGCACCTCACACTCGACAACCACTCGCCGCGGCTGCGCACCGCACTGCGCCGCGCCTACCGCGACCTCGACGTCGTCACCACCGTCACGGAGGCGGACGCCGCCGCCTACCGGCGCAAGATGTGGCTGCCCGGCGTCCACGTCGAGGCCCTCCCGAACAGCGTCCCCGACCCCGCCCTGCCGCCCGCGGACGGCAACGCCAAGATCGTCGTCGCCGCCGGCCGGCTGGTCCCCGTCAAGCGCTACGACCTGCTCATCGAGGCGTTCGCCCAGGTCGCCGCCGCGTTCCCGGACTGGCAGCTGCGCATCTACGGCAAGGGCGAGGAGGAGCCCAGGCTGCGGCGGCTCATCGAACAGCTCGGCCTGTGGAACAACGTGTTCCTCATGGGGGCCGCCACCCCCATGGAGGCGGAGTGGGCCAAGGCCTCGATCGGCGCGGCCGCCTCCGACTTCGAGCCGTTCGGCATGACGATCGTCGAGGCGATGCGCTGCGGACTGCCCGTCGTCAGCACCGACTGCCCCTACGGCCCCGGCGAGATCATCCAGGACGGCACCGACGGCCGGCTGGTGCCGGTCGGCGACCGCGACGCCTTCGCCTCGGCCCTGCTGGAACTCGTCGGCGACGACGAACGACGCCGCCGCATGGGCCGCGCCGCCCTGGAGAACGCCCGCCGCTACGCCCCCGGCCCCGTCGTCGCACAGGCCGAACGCATCCTCGAGGAGACCGCGACGGCCAGGACCACGGGCCGGCACCCCGGCACCGCGCGGGAGCCCCGGGCCGGCAGCCCGCTCACCGGCCGGGGCCACGCCGCCCGCGACGCGGCCCACACCGTGGCGACCGGCGTGCTGCGCCGCATCCGCATCCGCGAGGGCCGGCGATGAGCGCGCCGGAACCGACGACCATGACGACGAACGCGCCGGAAGGCACCACGATGGGCACCCCGCACGACACCCAGCCGCGCACCGACTGCGCGATCGACACGGACGGCAGGATCACCTTCCGCCTCCCGCCGGTCCCGGCCTCCCGCCCCCAGCTGCTGCTGCGGCTGCGCCCCAAGAAGGGCAGCCCCGAGACGGTCCGCCACCTCCTCGACCTGGCACCGGACCACACCGGAACCCACCTGCACGCCGTACTGGAACCGGACCCGGCCCTGGCCGAGGGCCGCTGGGACGTCTACCTCCTGCCGGAACCGGGAGCCGAACGCCGACGGCTGCGCCCCGGCCTGCGGGACCTGCGCGCCCTCGTCGACGGGCACCTGCGCGACCGGCCCGCGCCGGTCGCCGTCCGCATCCCGTACGTCACCAAGGACGGCTTCCTCGCCCTGCGGGCCTGGCTGCGCACCGCCCACGCCGAGGCCCGCGCCATCGACGTCACGGACCGGGCGATGACGGTCACCGCCCGCCTGCACGGTGCCGGCCTCCACGAGGACGCCACCGTGCGCCTGCGCCTGCGCGGCACCGACACCGTACGGTGCCTCAGCCCGCGGATCGACGACGACGCCAAGGGCTTCTCCTTCACCGCCGGCCCCGAGGACCTGACGGCCGACGACGGAGGCGCGGACCGGATCTGGGACGCCTTCGTCCGGCCCACCGCCGACGCGGCGCCGATCAGGATCGGCCGCCTGCTCGACGACGTGGCGGACCGCAAGCACGTGTACGTCTACCCGGCGGTCACCCGCGACGGATCGTCCCTGCGCCCCTACTACACCGTCGACAACGACCTCGCGATCGAAGAGAAGAAGCCCCATTCCCCGATATGCCCGAAATGAAAATCCAGAGGGCTTCGGATGGTTATTTCGGAAGCGGGAAGCGACAGTCATGTGTGGATTCTGTGCGAAGCGGCGGCAAAAAGGTCAGGCGCTCGTTTTCAACAGGCCCACATCGCAAGGGGACTTGCGGCCATAACCAAACTCAAGTACTAGATGAATCATGAACCTGTTCAACCGCGTCGTGCCGTCCCGCCGGCAGGCGCCGACCGTCCCCCCACAGCGCCCCGGCGGCGCACCGGCTTCCCCCACCGCCGTGCTGCCGGACCCCGGCCTGGCGAATCTCACCGGTGAATGGGTCGTCGACCCCGCGCACAGCAGGATCGGCTTCTCCGTCCGGCACGCCATGGTGACCACCGTGCGCGGTTGTTTCCTGGAGTACGAAAGCCGGCTCTACTTCGACGCGCACGACCCGGCCCGGTCGCGGGCCGACATCACCCTGTTCACCTCCAGTGTCGACACCGGAGTGGAACAGCGTGACGCCCATCTGGTGGGCCGCGACTTCCTCGACGCGGCCACCTATCCGCGGATGCGCTTCACCAGTACCGCGGTGGAACAAGCGGGCACCGACCTGTACCGCATGTCGGGGGAGCTCACCATCAAAGGAATATCCCGCCCCGTCGTACTGGACATGACCTATATCGGGCACGTCACCGATCCCTTCGGTTATGACCGGGTCGGTTTCGACGGCACCACCACCATCAACCGCTCCGACTGGGGCCTGACCTACAACAGCAGGCTGGCCGAGGGAGGCGCGATGGTGAGCGAGAAGGTGCGCCTGCAGCTCGACATCGCCGCCATCCGCACGGCACCGTCCTCCGGCTGACCGCCGAAGCCGCTTCAGGACACGGGCTCGCCCCCGGCCACGACACGGAACGTGGCCGGGCCGACCGTGAGCACCCCGTCGCTCAGGGGCGTGCACCGCACACCGCCCCGGCCGCGCAGGGCCCGGTGCGCGCCGGGGCCGATGGTGACGTCCATCCAGGCGCAGGGCCGGGCCGGGCGGTTCACGGCGAACACCACCGGCCCGGTGCCGCAGTCGAGGGCGATCGTCGCGCCGACGTACGCGTCGATGTCGACGCCCCTGAGCAGGACGTTCCGGCGGGTGTGCCGGAGGTCTGCGTCCGCCGGGAGCCCCTCCGAGGCCATCATGGTGACGGCCGCGTTCCGGTGGGCGGGCCGGGCGTAGTAGCGGTCGCCGACCAGCCCCAGGCCCCTGCGTACCTCCACCCGGGCGACGCGTTCGTCGACCGGACCGGGGGAGGGGCCGTCCGACGGCCGTCCGGCCAGCCGGTGCGAGGGCGACACCAGCAGTTGCAGCACCTCGACCTCGGTCATGGCCCCACCCTACGACGCGGTAACCGGTCCCGGCCGAGAGGTCGTCGCCCCTCGTGGGCGCTGCGGGACTCGGGCACGTTGGGCGCTGTGGGCGCTGCGGGACTCGGGCACGTTGGTCGCTGTGGGCGCTGCGGCAACCGGGCCCGTCGATCCCCGCGGGCGTGGCGGCAACCGGACCCGTTGCCCCCGGCGGGCCGAGCGGCAGCCGGGCCCGGCCGCACGCCCGTCGCCCCACCCCGCGGCCGCAGGCCCCGGCCCGTCACTCGTCCTGTCGCCGCCCGATCCTCCCCTCCTCCAGCGAGGCCCGGCCGTCCGCCGCCTCGCCCGCCGTCAGGTGCTCCAGCACCTCGACCAGCTCCTGGCACGCCCGTTCCACGGAACGCCGGGTGTTGAGCTGCTCGGTGATCACGGCCGACAGGATCAGCGCGGTCAGGGCCATCGCCCCGTTGAAGGCCTGCAGTTTGATCATCACCTCGACCCTGGTCAGCCGTTCGAACGGCCCGGACCGGTCGGTCGCCGCCACCGTCGCCATGATCGAGGCGAACAGGGCGCACAGCATGCTGCCCGCCAGCTGGAAACGCAGCGCCGCCCAGATCAGCAGGGGATAGACGAGGAAGAGCAGACTGACCGGGCTGTGCGTGGCCGGCGGAACGACACAGCACGCGATCAGCGCCAGGCCCGACGCCTCCTTCCAGCGCGACAGCCGCAGCGGCCGGCGCAGGCGGTACAGCAGGAGCAGCACCGGCGTGACGATCAGGACGCCCATCGCGTCACCCACCCACCAGGCCAGCCACACCGCCCAGAAGCTCGGCCAGTCGAGCCGGCCCGTGGCGATCAGCAGACCGGCGCCCACGGTCGCACTGATCAGCATCGCGGTGAACGCGCCCAGGAACACCAGGGCCAGACCGTCCCGCAGCCGCGCCAGGTCGGTGCGGAAACCGGCCCGGCGCAGCAGCAGGTACCCGACGATCGGCGCGGCCGTGTTGCCTGCCAGGACGCCGAACGCCGAGGGCCGCAGGGAGGTGAGGGACAGGATGACGAGAAAGGCGCCCAGGGCGATCCCCGGCCAGCAGCGCAGCCCGAAGATCAGCAGGAAGGCGACCGAGACGCCGGTGGGAGGCCAGACGGGCGTGACGACCGCGCCCTCGACGACCAGTTCCCGCATCAGGCCGAGCTGCCCCGACACGTAATAGCAGGCGGCGACGGCCAGCGTCTGCAGAGCGATGACGACCGGCGTACGCAGATCCTGGGTGCCCACCACAGCAGCCATGAGACACCGGGGCCGCCGCGTCGGCGAGGCGAGAGCGGGGCCCTGCGGCCCTATGGCTGAGCTTCGGGGCCGTCGAGGCCGACCACCAGGACGGCGGCGTCGTCGTCGTGCCCGACCCGCTCGGCGCCCTTGATGACGGCGGCCGCGAGCGCGTCCACGTCCATGCCCGCCACCGCCGCGATGCCCGCGAGCCGGACCACCTGGTCCAGGCCCTCCTCGAGCCGCATGGACGGCCCCTCCACGACACCGTCCGTGAGCAGCACGAACACGCCACCCGTGGTGAGCTCGTGGCGGGTGACCGGGTACGGCGTCCCGGCCTGGATCCCCAGGGGCGGGCCGCCCTCGTCCTCGGTGACGCCGGACTTCCCGTCGGCCGTGGCCCAGACGCAGGGCAGATGCCCGGCCCGCGCGCTCTCCAGGACGCCCGCGCACGGGTCGAGCCGCATGTAGGTGCAGGTGGCGAACAGGTCGGAGCCCAGCGACAGCAGCAGCTCGTTGGTCCGGGCCAGGACCTCGCCCGGCTCGCTGGTGACGGAGGCCAGGGCCCGCAGTCCGGCCCGCACCTGTCCCATGAAGGCGGCCGCCTCGATGTTGTGGCCCTGGACGTCACCGATGGACAGCCCGATCCGGCCGTCGCCGAGTGTGAAGGCGTCGTACCAGTCGCCGCCCACGTTGAGGCCCTGGCAGGCGGGCGTGTACCGCACGGCGAGATGCAGCCTGCGGGCGACGGGCAGGTCCCGGGGGAGCATGCCGCGCTGCAGCGCGATGGCCAGCTCGAGGCGCGACCGCTGCATCTCGGCCTGCGCCCGTGCCTGAGCCGTCAGGGCCCCGAGCCTGGTCAGCAGCTCGTCGCCGTCGTCCGTCGTGCCGGTGCGGAACATGGATCACTCCGGCGAGGATGGCCACGGTCGGTGACGACCCTCGAAGGCAAATCACCCGATTTACGTCCATAGGATGATACTCAGCGGACGGGGCCGGCGACGACTCACGTGGGCCGCTCGCTGCGGACCTCGCGGGCCCCGGCCCGTCCTGCCTCGCCCCGGGCGTCCGCCACGGCCTGCCGCAGCAGCCGGGAGAGCCGCTGGTCGGCGTCGGGCGCGGCGCACAGCACCCGGAGCGCGTGCTCGAGGGAGCGGCGCCCCGGCCCGCGCCACCACAGCAGATCGGCGACGCGCCCCGGCAGCGCGCCCGCACGGGTCCGGGCGAGCCGCTCGGCCCGGCGGCGGCACACGCGGCTCGCCCGCGCCAAGCGCCGGGACGTGGGCCGCGTCGAACGGGCCGCGTCCACGACCGCGCCGACGAGCAGCGGCGCGTAGGCCCGGCTCTCGGGGCGGGCGTCGGCGAGGTCGGCGGCCAGCGGCCACAGGGCGCGCCGGGCGGCGTCCGTGACGCTGTCGTTGACCGCCCGGGCCAGCGCCGCGAGCGCCGGGTGCGTACCGGCCGGGCTGTCGGTGAACCGGCCGCCGGCCAGCAGGGCGGCGGCCTCCATCAGGCAGGCGCCGTCGTCGGGGTGCAGGTGGGCGAAGCGCCCGGGCACCGGAAGCCCGTCCGGAGCGAGGGCACGGGACCCCTCGGACGGCCGGCGCGGAGGGAAGGCGATCATGGACGGCCTCCGGCTGGGTTCACAGGCCGGTGACGGCGTGCAGGAACAGGTACATCGCCGCGGCGGGGATCCCGGCGCCGGGGAACGTGAGGATCCAGGCGGTGACGATGGAACGGGCCACCTGCCAGCGTACGGCCGAGGCGCGCTGCGTGGCACCGGCGCCCAGGATCGCCGCGGTGATCGTCTGCGTGGTGGAGATCGGCGCCTTCACCAGGAACGCGGTGGTGTACAGAACGGCCGCGGCGGCGGTCTCGGCGGCGAACCCGCGCGGCGGATCGAGATGCACGATGCGCCGCCCGAGGGTGGTGATGATCCGGCGCCCTCCGCTGTACGTACCGGCGGCCATCGCGGCCGCCACCGCGACGATCACCCACACCGGGACGGAGAAGTCGTCCTGCCACCCCGCCGTGACCAGGGCGAGCACGATCACGCCCATGGTCTTCTGCGCGTCCTGCAGTCCGTGGCCCAGCCCCATGGCGGCGGCGGAGACGGTCTGCGCCATGCGGAACCGGCGCATCGTGGGCCGGGGCATGGCACGCCGGAACACCCACAGGATCGTCGCGTGCAGCGTGTACCCGAGAGCCACGCCGACCAGCGGCGACAACAGCATCGGCAGCACGACCTTGTCCACGATGCCCGACCAGTGCACGGTCGCGGAGGCTGCGAGCGCGGCACCGACCAGCCCGCCGATCAGGGCGTGCGAGGACGATGTCGGCAGCCCCCGCCACCAGGTGAAGACGTTCCACGCGATGGCGCCGACGAGCGCACAGACGACCAGCAGCAGACCCGACAGCTCCTCGGGCGCGCCGATGATGCCGCTGCCGACGGTCTGGGCGACCTCGGTCCCCAGGAAGGCGCCGCAGAAGTTCATCACCGCGGCCATGGCCAGTGCCACCCGCGGCGTCAGCGCCCGGGTCGAGATCGAGGTGGCGATCGCGTTCGCGGCGTCGTGGAAGCCGTTGGTGAAGTCGAACGTCAGCCCCACGATGATGATGAGCACCACCAGAGTGAGCTCCATGACCGATCACCTTTCGCCGCGCACCGCACGGTTCCATCGTGCGCCCCGCAGCCGCACGGGGGCCGGGCGACTACGCCACGCGGGGCCAACCCGCGCCCGGAACCCGGCGACCGACACGCACACACGACCGTCGGCGAATGCCCCGCTTTACGGTGTCCTGATGCGATCTGTTCCTGTCTGGGCGCTGGTGTCGTCGGGGTGTGCGCCCGTCGTCCTGATCATGGGCTGGCTGGTGGCCGCGTCCCTGCAGGGCCCGGCCTACGACCCGGCCGCCCAGACGATCAGCGTCCTGGCGGCCCCGGGAGGCTCGGGCTACTGGGTGATGACAGCCGCGTTCATCGCCCTGGGCGTCTGCCACCTGCTCACCGCCTGGGGACTGCGGCCGGCCGCGACCGCCGGACGGGTGGCTCTCGCGGCCGGCGGCGTGTCGGCCCTGACGGTGGCCCTGGTCCCGGCACCGAGCAGCGGAGGCTCCCTCGGTCACGGCTCGGTGGCCGCCGTCGGTTTCGTCCTCCTGGCGGCCTGGCCCGTCCTGGCCGCCAGGACCAGCGGCACCGTGCCCTGGGCCCTGCGGCCCCTGCCCTCCCTCGGGGCGACCGCCGTGATGGCCCTGGGCGCGGCATGGTTCCTGGTCGAACTGCACCAACGGGGTGCCGCGGGCGCCGCCGAGCGCGCCGTGACGACGATCCAGTCGGTCTGGCCGTTCCTGGTCGTCCTCTCCTGCTTCCAACGACCGGCCCGCGACCGGCATCCGGTGTGACAGGTGCCCGGTGTCCGGTGTGATAGGTGCGCCGTAGGTGCGTGTTCCGTACGCGAGATGTGCGCTTCGCGATACGGTGCCGGACAGGAGGTACTGCATGTCCGAGCTGTTCGACGCGGTCGACGCGCTGGTCGCTTCCCGTTCCCCCCTGCCGCCGCCGGCGGAGCGCAAGCGCCTGCGGCAGGCACACGGGCTGACGCTCGACGAGGTGGCCACGGCCCTGCGGGTGCGGCGCGCGACGCTCAGCGGCTGGGAAGCCGGCAAGACCGAACCGCGCCCGCCGGAACGCGACGCGTACGCCCGCCTGCTGGACCAACTGGCCCGGCTCTACCCCGTCGACGCCGACGCCGACACGGCCGCTCCCGCAACGGACACGCCCCCCACGCCCCCCGGCCCCCCGGCCGCGCCACCGGACCGCGAGCAGGCGGCGGTTCCCGGGGCGCGCCCGTCCGGCTCGTCCCCGGCGAGGCGACGCCGAGACGCCGGGCGGACGGCGCAGCCGAGCCCCCCGCAGCCCGGCACCGACCGGTTCGCGAACGGCCCGCTGCTGGTCCTCGACGCGGACGCCGAACGACGGGTGACCGGTCACGGCGTCGGCGGCCTGATGCTGGACGTCCCCGCCAAGTCGCTGCCCGCGCTGGTGGAATGGACACTGACCGAAGCGCGCCTGGGAGCCCCGCGGCTGCACGGCAGCGGCAAGGACGCCGACCCGCTGCTCGTGCTCACCGAGTCCGCGCTGGAGCGCTACGGCCTCCCGGCGCGCCTGTCGGAGCCGGAGCGGCTGGCCGGGCGGCTCCCGGACGGCCACAAGGTCGTCAAGCAGCTCCACAAGGCGAACTGGCAGCTGACCCAGCGCGGCTTCGGCCCCTGGGCGCGCATCTACCGTCCCGCGGAGGGCCGCCTGCGCCAGTGCGTGCAGTTGTGCGTCCCCTCCTGGAACGCACTCGACCCCCGCACCTGGGGCGGGGCCGCACAGCTCGAACCGGCGGAACTGGCCCGGGTACTGGGCACCTACGCGGTGCGGGTGCTGACCCCGCGGGGCTCGGCGGCCGTCACGGGCCTGGAGCTGATGACGGCGGTGAACCCGCCGACGCGCGCGGGCGAGCCGGACGAGTCCGGCCGGCGGCACAAGGAGCACCGGCCCGGTTCGCTGGGGGAGCGGCCCGTCGAGTGCGCCCCCTGCGAAGCCCCCGACGGCCATCCGCTGCTCGCGCACCTGCCCCGCTTCCACCAGCGCGGCCCCGAGGAGATGCTGCTGGAGGAGGCCTATGACTGGGCGCGGCAGCTGACCGACGCCGAGTGCATGCAGCGCTACCTGGTCGGCATCGACGTCAACCTGGCGTTCGGGGCCGCCGCCAACGGCGCGGTGGTCGGCCTGGCCGCCCCGCCCGTGCACGTCACCCGCCCCGCCTTCGACGCGGCGCTGCCGGGGGCCTGGCTCGTCGACCTCTCCCACGTCGACCTCTCGCGGGTGCTGGTGGGCAAGCGGTGGCAGCGGGTGCGGGGCGAGTTGCTGCCCAGCCCGTTCACCCCGACGGGCGAGCACCCCGCGGGCCCGGCCTGGTACGCGACACCGACGGTGGCCTACGCGGTGGAGCTGGGTTACGAGGTCGCGCCCGTCGAGGCCTGGGTCCGCGAGGAGAAGGGCAGGTTCCTCGACGGCTGGTACAAGCGGCTGCGCGACGCCTACGTCGAGACGATGACCGACCTGGGCGTGGGCGAGAAACTGCCGCCCGCGGAGTTCCTGGAGGCGATGGACGGCTACCGGCGGCGCGACCCGGAGATGGCGATGGTCCTGGACGCGGTCAAGTCGACCGTGAAGGGCGGTATCGGCAAGCTCCGCGAGCGGGCGCGCGGCGGCGGCTGGAAGCCGGGGCAGCCCTGGCCCGCCCTGTCCCGGCCGACATGGCGCCCCGACATCCGCGCCGCCGTCATCTCCCGGGCCCGCGTCAACATGCACCGCAAGATGCTCAACCTGGCCGCGGCGACCGGCCGGTACCCGGTGGCGGTACTCTCCGACTGCGCCGTCTACGCCGCTGACGGCCCGTCCCCGCTGGACGTGCTGCCCTACGGCGCCGACGGCAGGACGGTCCCCGGCTCCTTCCGGATCGGGGTGTCGCCCGGCATGGTCAAGCACGAGGGCACCCAGACCACGCTGTGGGCGGAGGAAGTGCGCGAGAAGTACGGCCAGGACCTCAACCTCGCGCGCTACATCAAGACGGGCGAGGTCGCCGCCGGGGACGACGGAGAGTAGAGGGGGAGGACCGGTGGACAGGGTCGGCGACGGTCTGGACGCCGCGCTGCGCAAGGCGTTCACACGCCCCGTCCCGCGCAGCGCGGGTGCACGGATGCGGTTCCTGGTGCGGCAGTTGCGGGGCACCGGGCCGGTGGCGGAGCTGCTCGGCATCACCCGGCGCACGGTCGAGCGGTACGTCCGCGACCAGATCAGACACCCTCGCCCCGAGCTGGCGGAGCGCCTGGAGCGAGAGGTCGTCAAGCGGTGGCAGCCCAGGGTCAGGGCCCAGGCCAGACGGGCCGCCGCCACCACGGCCGGCATCGTCATCGACACCCGGGCCCGCTTCGGCTACACCGCCGCCCCCGGCACCACCGACGACGCCCGCCTGCGCCACCTCACCGTGGCCCTGCCCCCCGAGTACGCCGCCCGCCTGTTCGACACGCAGGAAGCAGGCGGCACGGAACAGCAACTGCGGGACATCGCGGCGGAAGGCCTCCAGGAGATCTACTTCAAGGACCACGGCCGCCGCGCCCAGGGCCTGCTGGTGGAGTTCACGGACGTGGAGCACCTCGAGTTCGACCTGTGAGAACCCGCACGGCAGTGACGCCGGCAAGAGCGGTCCGCGGTGATCGCCGAAGCCGCGGGTGCTGATGACCGAGGTGCGAACCGACCGCGGCCGGGCCCCGCAGGGATCACACGCTCCGCTGGGCGTCGATCTCGGCGATCAGCGCCTCGACGCGGGTCCTGATCTCGTCGCGGATCGGGCGGACGGCCTCGACGCCCTTGCCCGCCGGGTCCTCCAGGGCCCAGTCGAGGTACTTCTTGCCGGGGAAGACCGGGCAGGCGTCGCCGCAGCCCATCGTGATGACGTAGTCGGACGCCTGGACGGACTCCGTGGTCAGGATCTTCGGCTCGGCCGCGGAGATGTCGATGCCGACTTCCCGCATGGCCTCCACGGCGGAGGGGTTGACCCGGTCGCCCGGGACCGAACCGGCGGAGCGGACCTCGACCCGGTCGCCCGCGAGGTGGTCGAGGAATCCGGCGGCCATCTGGGACCGTCCGGCGTTGTGGACGCACACGAACAGCACGGAGGTGAGCGGGCTGGAGGAGGACATCGGTTGATCCTTCGTGACAGCGTGAGACGAGCGGTTCGACGATCAGGTCACCCCCGGCTGTTATCAGCCATGGATGATGTGACAGTATCAGTCCATGATGACGTCAGTCGACACTGACCTGATCCGGGTGCTGGCCGACCCGCTCAGGCTCCGGATCGTGACCCTGCTCGCCAAAGAGACGCTGTGCACCACCCACCTGGTGGAGGAGACCGGCGCCCGGCAGACCAACCTCTCCAACCACCTGAGAGTGCTGCGCGAGGCGGGCGTGGTCGAGACCGAGCCGTGCGGTCGGTACACGTACTACAGGCTGCGCCCGGACGTCATCGCCCAACTCGCCGAACAACTCGGTGACCTGGCCGAGTCCGCCCGGGCCGCCGCCGACGACAAGAGGGCCTGCCCGTGACCCGCACCGAAGCGCCTGCGGCCACCGAGAAGTCCTCGGTCGTCGCGAAGCTGTCGACCCTCGACCGCTTCCTCGCGGTCTGGATCCTCCTCGCCATGGCCGTGGGCCTGGGCCTCGGGCGCGCCGTCCCGGGCCTGAACGACGCCCTGGCCGCGGTCGAGATCGGCGGCATCTCCCTCCCGATCGCCATCGGCCTGCTGGTCATGATGTACCCGGTCCTCGCCAAGGTCCGCTACGACAGGCTCGACGCCGTCACCGGCGACAAGAGGCTCATGGTCTCGTCACTGGCCGTCAACTGGCTGGTCGGCCCCGCGGTGATGTTCGCGCTGGCGTGGATCTTCCTGCCGGACCTGCCCGAGTTCCGCACCGGCCTGATCATCGTCGGCCTGGCCCGCTGCATCGCCATGGTCATCATCTGGAACGACCTCGCCTGCGGCGACCGCGAGGCAGCCGCCGTGCTCGTGGCGCTCAACTCGGTCTTCCAGGTCCTCGCCTTCGGCCTGCTCGGCTGGTTCTACCTCGACCTGCTGCCCGGCTGGCTGGACTTGGGCAACGGCGAGCACCTCGACATCTCCATGGGGAAGATCGCCTTGAACGTCGTCGTCTTCCTCGGCGTCCCGCTGCTCGCCGGGTTCCTCACCCGCCGCATCGGCGAGCGGAAGCTCGGCCGCGAGACGTACGAGACGGGCTTCCTGCCGAAGATCGGCCCCTGGGCGCTGTACGGCCTGCTCTTCACGATCGTCATCCTCTTCGCCCTCCAGGGGAAGACGATCACCTCGCAGCCGCTGGACGTGGCCCGCATCGCCCTGCCGCTGCTGGTCTACTTCGCGCTGATGTGGTTCGGCACGTTCGCCCTCGGCAAGGCCATCGGCCTGGCCTACGACCGCACCGCCACGCTCGCCTTCACGGCCGCGGGCAACAACTTCGAGCTGGCCATCGCGGTCGCCATCGCCACCTTCGGCGTCACCTCCGGCCAGGCCCTCTCCGGAGTCGTCGGCCCACTGATCGAGGTGCCGGTGCTGGTGGCCCTGGTGTACGTGTCCCTGGCCTGGCGCCGGAAGTTCGCCCGCGCCTAGCACCAGCGCCCAGCACCCGCGTCTGGCGCCAGCACTTGGCACACGCGCCTGATACCCCCGCGTGGTGCCCGACGCGAGCACGCGGCGGCCCCGGACGATCCGGCCCGGCCCGGCTAGGATCGGTTCCCGATATCGGGTGCGTCACTGTCCGGCGGGCACGGAGGTGGGTCGGGTGCGGGAGTTCCAGAGGGGCGCGGTGCGGCTGCACATCCTCCACCACGCGGCCGAGGAGGAGATCCACGGAGCCTGGATGTCCGAGGAGTTGGCCTCGCACGGCTACCGGATCAGCCCGGGCACGCTCTACCCGACGCTGCACCGGCTGGAGGCGGACGGGCTGCTGGTCTCCGAGCAGCGCGTGGTCGACGGCCGCACCCGGCGCGTCTACAAGGCGACGGAAGCCGGGAGGCAGGCCCTGGCCGAGGACCGTCGAGCGCTCAGGGAACTCGCCCGTGAACTCCTCGGCGAGGAGGCCCCGTAGGGGGCGGCGCCGAGAAGGAGACCGCCTGGCGCCGACCGCTCGTGCTCCATACGCCTAGGAGTTCCGGGCGGCCACGGCACGGCGTACTCCGTACACGGCGGCGCCGAGCGCCAGCACCGCCGCACCGGAGAGCACCGAGGCCGCCGGCAGGGCGAACGCCAGGACGAGGCAGCCGGCCAGGCCCACGGCGGGGACGATCCGAGCCGGACGCCCCTCGTCCGGGGTCAGGGTCCAGGCGGAGGCGTTGGCGACGGCGTAGTAGGCCAGCACGCCGAAGGAGGAGAAGCCGATCGCCCCGCGCACGTCCCCGGTGGCGGCGAGGACCGCCACCACCGCGCCGACCGCGAGTTCGGCCCGGTGGGGCACCTTGAACGTCGGGTGCACCGCCGCCAGGGCGTGCGGCAGGTGCCGGTCGCGGGCCATGGCGAGCGTGGTGCGGGAGACGCCCAGGATCAGCGCGAGCAGGGAACCGAGCGCCGCCACCGCCGCGCCGGCGCGCACGACCGGCACGAGCCAGTCGGCCCCCGCCGCCCGGGCCGCGTCCGACAGCGGTGCCGTGGCCCGCGCCAGTCCGTCCGCGCCGAGGACGGTCAGCACGGCGACGGCGACGACGGCGTAGACGACCAGGGTGATCCCCAGTGCGATCGGGATCGCCCGGGGGATGGTGCGCGCCGGGTCACGGACCTCCTCGCCCAGCGTGGCGATCCGCGCGTATCCGGCGAAGGCGAAGAACAGCAGGCCCGCCGCCTGGAGCACCCCGCCCGCGGTCGCGTCGTCGCCGATGTCCAGCCGGGCCGCGTCCGAGGCGCCCGACGTCAGGGCGGCGACCACCACAGCGGCGAGCACCGCCACCACCACGCCCACGATCACCCGCGTCAGCACAGCGGACTTCTGCACCCCGGCGTAGTTCACCGCGGTCAGCGCCACCACCGCCGCGACCGCCACCGCGTGGGCCTGCCCCGGCCACACGTACGAGCCGACCGTGAGCGCCATCGCCGCGCAGGAGGCGGTCTTGCCGACCACGAACGCCCATCCGGCCAGGTAGCCCCAGAACGCGCCGAGCCGCTCCCGGCCGTAGACGTAGGTGCCACCGGAGGCCGGATAGCGGGCGGCGAGCCGGGCGGAGGAGGTGGCGTTGCAGTACGCGACCACCGCCGCCAGCGCGAGACCGATCAGCAGGCCGGAGCCGGCCGCGTGCGCGGCCGGGGCGAGCGCGGCGAAGATGCCCGCCCCGATCATCGACCCCAGCCCGATGACAACCGCGTCCGGTACGCCCAGTCGCCGGCGCAACTCGTCCGGCAGTCCCGCGGTGGTGGACGGCTTGCCCATGCCCTGCTCCCTCAGCGGCCCGGCCGCATGTGACGGAATCCGATATCGGCAGACGATACGTGACCGCGTCAAGGCGCAGGAGAGGTCAGGTGGCCAACAGGCCGACAGCGGGTGAAGAGCAGGTGCCGCCGGCGCCCCGCTGCCGGCGTCAGACGGCCGGAGAAGCGGTCAGCAGCCTGCCCATGGCGGCGAGGACCGAGGGCTCGACCCGGTAGTAGACCCAGGTCCCGCGCCGTTCGGAGGTCAGCAGGCCGGCCTCCTTGAGCTTCTTCAGGTGGTGGGAGACGGTCGGCTGGGAGACGCCCACGTCGGAGATGTCGCACACGCACGCCTCGCCGCCCGCGTGCGAGGCGACCGCGGAGAACAGCCGCAGCCGCACCGGATCGCCCAGCGCCTTGAACATCCGCGCGGCCGTCTCGGCCTCCTCGGCGTTCATCGGACGCTCCGTGAGCGGCGGGCAGCAGGGTGCCGCCCCTTGTCCGTCCCGTCCGCCGGATTCGAGCAGCGGCAGCGCCTTCGTATTCGACATGTGTCTATGTTGACATGCGTCGAACCAATGGTCGTGGCCCGGTCGGAAATGGATCATCATGTCGATCCTCGTTGGTTCGATGAATGTCTATGTTGACGCTTGTCGATGCAGCTGCCATCCTGGCCGCACAGGCCATCGACAAACGTCGAAACAACCAAGGAGCCGCCGTGAACGCGCCCGCCACCACCGAGCTGCCCGTCGTCGTGATCGGAGCCGGACCCACCGGTCTGGCCGCCGCCGCGCACCTCGTCGACCGCGGCATCGAACCCCTGGTCGTGGAAGCCGGGCCGGCCGCCGGCGCGGCGGTGCGCGCGTGGGCACACGTCCGGCTCTTCTCGCCGTGGAGCGAACTGGTCGACCCGGCCGCCGAAAAGCTCCTCGCCCCCACCGGCTGGACGAGGCCCGACCCCTCGGCCCACCCCTCCGGCGGCGACTGGGCCGAGCAGTACCTCCAGCCCCTGGCCGACGCCCTCGGCGAGCGCGTCCGCACCGGCGCCCGCGTCACTGGCGTCTCCCGCGCGGGACGGGACCGGATCATCGACGCCGGCCGCGACACACAGCCGTTCGTCGTCCACGTCACCCGCACCGACGGAACCGAGGAGCGGCTCCTCGCCCGCGCCGTCATCGACGCCTCCGGCACCTGGACCACTCCGGGCCCGGCCGGCGGCAGCGGTCTGCCCGCCCTCGGCGAGCGCGCGGCCGCCGACCGCGTCACCTACCGCGTCCCGGACCTCGACGACCCGCCGGTCCGCGCCCGCTACGCGGGCCGGCGCACCGCCGTGCTCGGCTCCGGAGCCTCCGCCTTCACCGCCCTGGCCCGGCTCGCCGACCTGGCCCGGGCCGGCGACGGGGCCGGGACGAAGGCGGTGTGGCTCCTGCGCCGCGGCATCTCCGGCTCCACCTTCGGCGGCGGCACCGCCGACCAGCTACCCGCGCGCGGGGCCCTCGGCCTCGCGGCCAAGGCCGCCGTCGACGAGGGGCACGCGGACGCGGTCACCGGCTTCCGGACCGACGCCATCGAGCGCGACGACGACGGGCGCCTGGTCCTGGTGGGCGAGGACGGCCGCCGCCTGGATCCCGTGGACGAGGTGATCGTGCTGACCGGCTTCCGGCCCGACCTGTCCTTCCTCTCCGAGATCCGCCTCGGCCTGGACGAGCGCCTCCAGGCCCCGGTGAGGCTCGCCCCGCTGATCGACCCCAACCAGCACTCCTGCGGCACCGTCCGCCCCCATGGCCACCGCGAGCTCTCCCACCCCGAACAGGGCGTCTACCTGGTCGGCATGAAGTCCTACGGCCGCGCGCCCACGTTCCTGGCCCTCACCGGCTACGAGCAGGTCCGCTCCGTCGCCGCGGCGATCGCCGGCGACCTGGAGGCCGCCGACCGGGTCGAACTCACCCTCCCCGAAACGGGCGTGTGCGGCGGCGTCGGCCTCTTCGACACCCCCGAAGCCGACCGGGCCGACGGCGGCGGCTGCTGCGCACCGGTGCCCCGGCTCGTCCAGCTCGGCACACCGGCCGCCGCCCCGGCTCCTGCCGCACAGGCACCGGCGGACGGCTGCTGCGGCTCCTGACCCACCCCGGCCCCGAAGGCGCGGCCGAGGAGCGCGCAAGTGGGGTCGCGGCAGGCACCCAGGCCGTGGCCGCGTCAGGAGCCGGGCGGGACCACCAGGCCCGACTCGTAGGCGAACACCACGAGTTGGGCCCGGTCACGGGCGTGGAGCTTGGCCATGGCCCGGTTGACGTGGGTCTTCGCCGTCATCGGGCTGATCACCATCCGGCCCGCGATCTCGTCGTTGGACAGGCCCCGCGCCACCAGGGCGACGGCCTCCCGCTCACGGCCGGTCAGCTCCTCCAGTCCCTTCCCCCTGGTCGCGGGGAGCGGCTGGGTGACGTAGCGGTGGATGAGCTTGCGCGTGATGGAGGGCGCCAGCAGGGCCTCGCCGCGCGCCGCGACGCGCACGGCGTGCAGGAAGTCCTCCGGCAGGATGTCCTTCACGAGGAACCCGGCGGCGCCGGCGCGCAGCGCGTCGAAGACGTACTCGTCCAGGCCGTAGTTGGTCAGGATGACGACGTGCACCCGGGCCAGGGCCGGGTCGGCGGCGATGCGCCGGGTCGCCTCGATGCCGTCGACGACCGGCATCTGGACGTCGATGAGAGCCACATCGGGCAGGTGCTTCACGGCCAGCTCCAAGCCTTCCCGCCCGTCGGCCGCCTCGGCCACCACCTCGATGTCGTCCTCCAGGTCGAGGAGCGCGCGGAACCCGCTGCGGATGAGCGGCTGGTCGTCGACGAGCAGGACCCGGATCATGACGTGTGCTCCACGGGAAGTTCGGCCTGGACGGTGAAGCCGCCACCGCCCCGCGGTTCCGCGCGCAGCCGGCCGCCGAGGGCGGTGACGCGTTCGCGCATGCCGAGCAGGCCGAGACCGGGCGGCGGGGCGGAGTCCGGAGTCGCCCTGCCGTCGTCGTCGACGCGGAGGGCGAGGGCGTCCGGACCGCAGTCGATGCGCACCGACGCCGTGCTCGCGTCCGCGTGCCGGGCGATGTTGGTGAGCGACTCCTGGACGATCCGGTAGACGGTCCGGCCCACGGCGGCCGGCACGTCCTGTCGTCGCCCCTCGATGGTCAGCGTCGCGTCCAGGCCGATGGCGCGGGCGCGTGCCACCAGGTCCGGGACGTCGTCGAGGCCGCGCGGCGGGGTCGTGTCGTCGTCGCGCAGGGCCTGGAGCGTCGCCCGCAGCTCACGGGCCGCCTCACGCCCGGCTTCCTGGATCGCCAGCAGGGCGGGCGGCACCTCCTCGCCGCGTCGGCGCGCCACGTGCACGGCGACCTCCGCCTGCACCTTGATGACGGAGATCTGGTGGGTGAGCGCATCGTGCAACTCCCGCGCGATGCGGAGCCGTTCCTCGTCGGCCCGGCGCCGCGCGGTCTCCTCCCGGGTGCGCTCGGCCTCGTCCGCCCGTCGCTCGGCCTGCCGCAGCGCCTCACCCGCGGCGCCGGCCGCGATCAGCCAGGCGATCTCCAGGGCGCCCCGGGCCCGCGCGAACGCCTCGCCCGTGTCGTGCAGACCCGAGATCAGGGCCGCCGGCGGAAGCAGCCCCAGCACGGCCACGCTCGCCGCCACCGTGACGGTCCGGTGCCCCGTCCGCACGGCCGCGTGCACGGCGAACAGGTACGCCACGGCGGGCACGTCGAAACCGGCCGCCTGGTACCCCACCGCGCACAGCCCGGTGACGGCCAGGACGGCGATCGGAGCCCGGCGGCGCGCGGCCAGCGCCAGCCCGCCCGCGGCCAGCAGCGCGTAGCCGAGCACATCGAGGCTCGCGGCGGAGCGCTGCCCGAACAGCCCGGTCACCAGCAGCGCCGCCGCCACACCGCCGGCGATGCCCCAGTCCACGACACGGGCCCGGACGCCGCTCCCCCCGTCACTCATGACGGGCACCCTAACCGGCCGCCGCCACGGGCGAGTCCGTCTCGCGGGCGACGGCCGGCTACCGCACACGCGGTACCCGCGGGCCGCCTGCGGCGATCGCGGTAGCCCGGTGCGGCACCGGCGGCAGTGCGAAGTGTCCGCGTCCGCCGGACGACCGGGCGCGGGTCCGCCGGACATGCTCGGGCGGCACCCACTCGCAGCAAGAGAAGGAGCACCGGGATGTCTGTTCGCCGCCTGCTCACCGCCACAGCGGCCGCCCTGCCCACTGCCACTGCGGCGGCCCTGGTCGCCGGCATCGCGCTTGCCGCGCCGGCGGCCGCCCGGCCCTCGGCCCCGCCCGCAGCGGCCGACGTCTACGACTTCGGCCTCGGGCGCCTCGGGGCAGCCACCGGCGCCCTGCTGGGGCTGGCCGGTGTGGCCCTCGCCTGGCTGGCACTGGCCCGCCCGGCCGGTCGTCTCGGCACCGCCCGGGGTTCCCTCGGGGCCAGGCTCGCCCTGGTGACGGCGCTGACCGGCACGGTTCTCGGCGGCCTGGTCGCGGCCACCGCCGACGGCGGCCTCGGCACCGGCAACGGACTCGGCGGTGCCTACGTGGCCCTCGTGGTCGGGCTGATCGCCACAGCCCTCGGCGGACTGGCCCTGACCCGCTCCCGCCGCCCGGCCGACCACGTCGGAGGCAAGAGCTGACACCGACGGCGGGACGTAGTGATTACCTGTCAGTAGCTCATCTCTCCCTGAGGCTTGACTCGTCAAGCGGCAGGGGTGATCCTCGTCGCACCTTTGGGCGAGGTCATGACAATCGGCTGCCTGGCCGTGGACCCCGCCTCCCGCTGACCGAGGGACGTGGGTCGTGACGAGTGCCGAACGCCGCAACCACGGGCGCAAGAACGTCACCGTGGTGTCGCTCCTGCTGCTCGTGCTGGCCGTCGTGCTGGGCCCCGCGCCGAGTTCGGCGGCCGGCACCGACTGGTGGAACCCCACCGCACGGCCCGCCCCCGACTCCGGCATCAACGTCACCGGCGCGCCCTTCACCGGCACGGACGCCGGGGGAGAGGTCCGCGGCTTCGTCGACGCGCACGACCACATCTTCGCCAACGAGGCGTTCGGCGGACGCCTGATCTGCGGGAAGCCGTTCTCCGAACAGGGTGTCGCCGACGCGCTCAAGGACTGCCCCGAGCACTATCCGGACGGCTCGCTCGCGGTCTTCGACTTCATCACGCGTGGCGGCGACGGCACACACGACCCGGTGGGCTGGCCCACCTTCAAGGACTGGCCCGCCCACGACTCCCTGACCCACCAGCAGAACTACTACGCCTGGGTGGAGCGGGCCTGGCGCGGCGGCCAGCGGGTCCTCGTCAACGACCTCGTCACCAACGGCGTGATCTGCTCCGTGTACTTCTTCAAGGACCGCGGCTGCGACGAGATGACGTCCATCCGCCTCCAGGCCAAGCTGACGTACGACATGCAGGCCTACATCGACAAGATCTACGGCGGGCCCGGCAAGGGCTTCTTCCGGATCGTCACCGACAGCGCACAGGCCCGTCAGGTCATCGAGCAGGGCAAACTGGCCGTCGTCCTGGGCGTCGAGACCTCCGAGCCGTTCGGCTGCAAGCAGGTCCTCGACATCGCGCAGTGCAGCAGGGCCGACATCGACAAGGGCCTGGACGAACTGCACTCCCTGGGCGTGCGCAGCATGTTCCTGTGCCACAAGTTCGACAACGCCCTGTGCGGTGTCCGCTTCGACTCCGGCACGCTCGGAACGGCCATCAACGTCGGCCAGTTCCTGTCGACCGGCACCTTCTGGATGACGGAGAAGTGCACCGGCCCCCAGGCCGACAACCCCATCGGCAACGCGCCGGCGGCCGGAGCCGAGGCGAAGCTCCCGGCGGGCGTGGAGGTCCCCGGCTACAGCGCGGACGCCCGGTGCAACGTCCGCGGACTGACCGAACTCGGCGAGTACGCCGTGCGCGGCATGATGCGGCGCGGGATGATGCTGGAGATCGACCACATGAGCGTCAAGGCCACCGGCCGGGTGCTCGATCTCTTCGAGGCCGCCTCCTACCCGGGTGTGCTCTCCTCGCACAGCTGGATGGACGCCGAGTGGACCGAACGGGTCTACGGCCTGGGCGGCTTCATCGCCCAGTACATGCACGGCTCGGAGGACTTCGTCGCGGAGGCGAGGCGCACCAAGGCCCTGCGCGACAAGTACGGCGTGGGCTACGGCTACGGCACCGACATGAACGGCGTCGGCGGCTGGCCCGCCCCGCGCGGAGCCGACGCCCCGAACAAGGTCGAGTACCCCTTCAAGAGCGCCGACGGCGGCTCCGTCCTCGACCGGCAGGTCACCGGCGAGCGCACCTGGGACCTGAACACCGACGGAGCCGCGCACTACGGCCTCGTCCCCGACTGGATCGAGGACATCCGCCGCGTCGGCGGCCAGGACGTGGTGAACGACCTCCTGCGCGGCGCGGAGTCCTACCTCGACACGTGGAGGGCCTCCGAGACCCACGAGGCCGGGACCGATCTCGCCACAGGCGCCACCCCGTCGGCCAGTTCCTCCGAGTGGAGCCTGTTCACCGACCTCAAGCCGCACCGGGCCGTCGACGGCGACGGCGGGACCCGCTGGGCGAGCGACTGGAGCGACGACCAGTGGTACCGGCTCGACCTCGGCTCCACGCGGACCGTCGGGCGGGTCACCCTCGACTGGGAGCGCGCGTACGCGAAGTCGTACCGGGTCGAGCTGTCCACCGACGGCGAGAACTGGCGCACCGCCTGGTCCACGACAGCGGGCGACGGCGGCCTGGACACCGCGAACTTCACCGCCGCACCGGCCAGACACGTACGCATCCAGGGCCTGGAACGCGCCACGGACTGGGGCTACTCCCTCTACGAGGTCGGCGTCCACAGCGGCTGACTTCCCGGGCGGGCGGTCGCCGTCCGCCCGGGTTTCCCACTCCCACCACCGGATCCGTGATCCCGTTCCGCGACTCCGTCCCATAACCTCGTCCAAGGAACCTCGGATGCCACGTGTGTCCACCTGGAGGAGGCGACGGTGCTCAGAAGCGGTATGCGGTTGCTCGCGGGTGTCCTGACCGTCGTCTGCATGGTGCTCATCGGCCCCAGCGCGCCGAGCGGCGCGGTCTCCGCCGGGACCCCGCTCGTCGAGCCCGTCAGGGATGTCGTACCGAACCGGGTCATGACGTGGAACATCTGCAACCCCTGCGAGACGAGCAACGTCGACCGGGCGGCGGAGATCGCCGCGTACGCCCCCCAGGTCATCGGCCTGCAAGAGGCGTGCGTCCGTGATGTCGAGCTGATCCGGGACTACTTGGAGAACCTCCACGGGCTCGTGTACCACGTCGAGTACGGGACGGTGCTCCGCAACTGGGGCCGCTGCGGGGGAGCGCCGTGGAACCCGGGGGCCTTCGGCCAGGCGGTCCTGTCGGCGGCACCGATGGCAGACGTCGTCACCGAGGAGTATCCCGACGGCGGCTCCGAGGACCGCGGGTACGTGGCGGTCACCACCACCGTGGGCGGCCGCTCGGTCCGGGTCTTCAACACCCACCTCGCCCAACGGCGCCAGGAGGAGGTGCGGGCGGGCCAGGTCCGCGTCCTCGCGGCAGAGGCCGCCCGGCACGACCGCGCGATCCTCCTCGGCGACTTCAACGCCGTGCCGGACGCCCCCGAACTCGCCCCGATGTGGGCACTGGCCACGGATACGGACCCCCAGTGCGGCCCTTCGCCCACCGGCACCTGCAAGCCGACCACCGACTGGCAGCTCAAGTTCGACTACGTCTTCCTGCGAGGCATCACCCCGCTCGACCACCGCGTGCTGCCGACCCCGGCCTCCGACCACCACGTGCTGCACACCGACCTGGACCTCGGCTGAGCGGGGTGGTCACGCGGTGCGGCCGTCCGGCCGTCCGGGTGAAACCGCGTCCGGCATGAGCGGCCCATGCCGCCCAGGGGCAAGGCATACCGCCGACTGGTGACCGGATCGACCGACACGCGGAGGAACGCCATGGCCGGTGGACAGAGGACGAACGCCTTCATCTGCCTGAGGGTCCCGCCCGACCTCGTCGACGACCTCGTCGACGTGCAACGGCAGTGCCAGGACCGCGTCGACCCGCAGTACCCGGAGCACATCCACATCACCCTGGGTTTCCTGCACGGCGCCGACGAACGGAAACTGGACGACGCGCGCTCGTTCATCACCGACGGAGCATGGTCCGCTCCGGCCATCCGCCTGACCGGCGAAGTACGCCACGGCAGCTGGACCCTCAGGAAGAACCCGAGCTACCGGTACGACGAGGACACCGTCCAGAAGGGAGAACAGATCCGCCTGGGCATCGAACACACTCCCGAGCTGGCACGCATCCAGCAGGACATCACCCAGTACCTGGACATCGTGGAGGACGATTTCTGGCCCCACGTCACCCTGGGCCTGGCCCGGGAGGACTTCCCGGCCTCTGACGTCAAGGCACTGAGGCTCCCGGCGGTGAGCGGACCAGCGCCCAGTGTCGACGTACAACGGGAGGCGTCGGCCACCGCGTTCACGTTGTTGGTCCGCAAGGAACTCACTCCCTGACCCGTCCAGCAGCCCTGGCTGCGCCTACAACCCCGCGATCCGGTTCCACCGCCGCGCGAACTCCGCCCGCTCCGCCGAGGTGATGTCCCGCGCGATGGCGAGCCGGCCGCGCATCTCCCGGTCGGGGAAGATCAGCGGGTTCTCGGCGAGGGCCGCGGTCTCCGGGTCCCCGGCGGAGGCGAGGACGTCCTGGGCGGAGGGGACCGGGCAGACGTAGGTGACCCAGGCGGCGAGTTCGGCGGCGACCTCGGGCTCGTAGTAGTAGTCGATCAACCGCTCGGCATTCGCCTTGTGGCGGGCGAGGTTGGGGATCATCAGCGACTCGGCCCACAGCTCGGCGCCCTCTTCGGGGACGACGAACTCGATGTCCGGGTCGTCCGCCTGGAGTTGGATCACGTCGCCCGAGTACGCCTGACAGGCCAGGACGTCGCCGCTGGACAGGTCCTTGATGTAGTCGTTGCCCGTGAAGCGCCGGATCTGCCCCCGCCGCACCTGCTTCTCCACCTGGTCGCAGACCGTGTGGAAGTCGTCGGCCGTCCACCTGCCGATGTCGACCCCGTTGCCCTGCATCAGCAGCGCGAACGCCTCGTCCAGGCCCGACAGCAGGGTGACCCGGCCCTTGAGGTCGCTCGCCCACAGATCGGCGACCCGCCGTATCTCGCGGCCCGTCCGGCGCCGGTTGTACGCGATCCCCGTGATCCCGGACTGCCACGGCACCGTGCACCTGCGGCCGGGGTCGAAGGCAGGCGAACGCAGCTGCGGGTCCAGGTACCTGGACACGTTCGGCTGCCGCGCCCGGTCCATCTCCTGCACCCAGCCGAGCCGCGCGAACCGCGCGGCCATCCAGTCACTGACGACGATCAGATCCCGGCCGGTGGACTGATGGTTCATCAGCGCGGGGCTGACCTTGCCGAAGAACTCGTCGTTGTCGTTGATCTCCTCGACGTAGTCCACCGAGATCCCCGTCCGCCTCTCGAAGGCCTCCAAGGTGGGCCGCCGTGACGGCTGTTCCTCGTCGACGTCGATGTACAGCGGCCAGTTCGCCCAGACCAGCCGCCGGTCGGTCGCGGACAGGTCGGTGGCGTCACGATCACCGGGACGCACGTACGCCGCCGGGACCCCGCACCCGGCGAGCCCACCGAGCACGGCCCCGGAGCCCAGTGCGCGGATCAGGGTGCGGCGGGTCAGCGGAGGGATCGTCTTCAACGGCATGGGAGCAGCATGCCGCGCCCCATCAGGACCGGACAATCGACACCGCGTCGAGGTCGGTCGGTGTCAGGGCGACCAGACGTACGGCGTCGTCGTGGTGACCGCGTGCAGGCCGAGGCGGGTGAGGATCGGGGCGCTGTCGGCCGAGGCGTCGACATGGACGTAGGGGACGTCGCGTTCGGCGGCGAGCTGGGCCCGGTGGGCGACCATGGCCCGGTAGATGCCCCGGCCACGCCATTCCGCGAGGGTGGAACCGCCCCAGAGGCCGCCGAAGTCGACGCCGTCCTGGAACACCAGCCACGCCGCGCAGACGACTTCACCGCGTGCCTCGGCGACGAGGACGACGGCGTTCTCCGGGTCGTGACCGATCCGGGCGGTCAGTTCGTCGGCGAGCCAGCTCCAGTCCTCGCCCCAGACGGTGCTCTCCAGGGCGGCGATGCGCTGGAGGTCTGACCGGGCGGTGACACGGCGGAGGGTCACGCCGTCGGGCAGGACGGGGTCGGCGGCGAGGTCCGCGGACCGCCCGATGAGCACGGTCTCCGTGTCCTCGGCGACGAAGCCGGCCGCAGTGAGCCGCTCGGTCAGGTCGGCGGGGAGAACGTGGGCGCGGGTCTTCCATTCCACCGCCTCACCCCGGGCGGCGTAGAAGTCCCGCTGCCGCGCTGTGAGCGTGTCGAGTTCCTCCCCGCGCACACCGAGGTCCCGTGGTCCCGTCACGAAGCCACGGTGCCACCCGACGACACGGGTCAACGGGCCGTCCCGCTCGACGCGGGCGCCGCCGCCGGGCGGGGCGACGCCCCGGAGTCGGGTGTCATACGCGGTACGGAGATCGTCGATCAGCGTGTCCTTCACGCGAACACCGTACGGACCGGGCAAGCGATCGAGAACCCGCCCTCAGGTGCGAGACGCCAAGTCGCTCGGAGCCGGCCTCCCCTCCGCCGGCCCTGCCGCCGCCCGGGCCGCTGTCGGCGGTCAGTGCGGTCGCCGCTCTCCGCGGTAGCGCTGGGCGAGCCGGGCGAGGGCGACCGCGCCGAGCAGCAGTCCGAAGTCGCGCAGCGCGATGTCGTAGTGGCCCGGGATGGTCAGCAGGTTGACGATGATGCCGGCCAGCCATCCGGCCACCAGCCAGCCCCCGAAACGAGGGGCCACGGCGACGACGAGACCCGCGACGATCTCGATCACCCCCACGGCGTACATGGCCGCCTGGGCGCTGCCCGGCACGACGTCGTTGATCCACGGCGCGAGGTAGACCGGCCAGTCCACGAGCAGGTTGGCGAACTTGTCCAGCCCGAACAGGATCGGCGCGGCGGTGAACCCCGTACGCAGGACGACGAACGCCTGGTAGCCGGGATCGCCGAGCGCGCCGCGCCTGGGGGTGGTGGACGGTGTGGTGGTGGTTGCGGACGACATGACGCCCGTCCCTTCTATCGACAACTTTCATTAACGATAGAAGTACGCGACGCTTCTTTAGTCAAGAGCTGTGGGTTTTACACTGGTGTTCGTGGACCACCCGAATGAGGCACCCCCGTCCGATGTCTCCGCCGTCGCCGCTCTGGACGAGCCGACCCGCAGGAGGCTGTACGACCACGTCGTACGGCAGCCGGGACCGGTCAGCCGCGAGGAAGCCGCTGCCGCCCTCGGCCTGGCGCGCCAGACCGCGGCCTTCCACTTGGACCGCCTGGCGGACGAAGCACTCCTGGACGTCGTCTACGAGCGCCGCAGCGGCCGCACCGGCCCGGGAGCCGGACGGCCGGCCAAGCTGTACAAGCGCTCCGCGAAGCAGGTCACCGTCAGCCTGCCGGAACGCCGCTACGAACTGGCCGGACGGCTCCTCGCCCAGGCCCTGGAGGACGCCGAGACCACCGGCGAACCGGTCCGCACCGTCCTGCACCGAAAGGCCCGGACCCTCGGCGCGCAGCTCGCCGCGCAGGACGCTGCGAGCGTGTTCGACCTCCTGGAGCGGTACGGCTTCGAGCCGCGCTTCGACGGCGAGGCGATCGTGCTGGGCAACTGCCCCTTCCACGAACTGGCCCGCGAGCACACCCAGACCGTGTGCGGCATGAACCTCCACCTGCTCAGCGGCGTCCTCGAAGGACGCGGTGACGGCACCCTCCAGGCATGCCTGGCCCCGAGCCCCGGCCACTGCTGCGTCCGCCTGGAACCGGCTCCGTCCCCGCCCGCGACCGCCGACGCCTGACGTCCAGGGGATCCAGCGGACCCCGCGAGCCGTGACGAGTCCTGCGGCGTCCGGACCGTACGGTCGAACCGGCTACCGAGGAGGACTGCCGATGCGCAGAGTGACCTATTCGATGAGCGTCTCGCTCGACGGTTACATCGTCGGACCGGACGGCAGCTTCGACTGGACGGCGCCCGACGAGGAGGTCTTCCGCTTCTGGATCGACGAGATCAGGGAAGTGGGCGTCCACCTGATGGGACGGCGGCTCTACGAGACGATGCTGTACTGGGAGACCGCGGACCAGGATCCATCGCTCGACGACTCGGAACTCGAGTGGACGGCGCTCTGGAAGCCGCTCCCCAAGGTGGTGTTCTCCACCACGCTGTCGACGGTCCAGGGCCATGCCCGCCTGGCCTCCGGCAGCCTGGTGGAGGAGATCGAGCGGTTGCGGGCCGAGCCGGGGGAGGGCGACATCGCGATCGGCGGCGCCACCCTCGCCGCCGAGGCGGCCGCGTCGGACCTGATCGACGAGTACCGGACCGTGGTCTACCCGGTGCTGGTCGGCGGTGGCATTCCGTTCTTTCCCCGGAACGAGCGCCGGGTGGATCTCGAACTCGTCGAGACCCGCACCTTCCACTCGAGATTCGCCTACCTCCGCTACCGGGTGGCGCGCTAGGGAGCGCCGCGAAAGTGGATCAAGGCCGCTGGGGGCCTACGACTGTGCTTGGCGGTCGAGCACGGACACAAGCCGCTGCCCGGTCATCGCCACCGCACGAGCGATGACCGGGACGGTCGCCCCTAGCCGTTGATGTCCAGGGCCGTCCCGTACAGCCGCTCCACCCTCAGCCGAATGACGACCCTGCGCTCGGCGACCAGCTGCTTGAGGAACGCGTCTTCGTCCTCCGGCTTCGCGGCCGCCGGGATCATCGCGAGCAGCTCCCGCCCGACCGCGTCCCCGGGAACCGTCGTGATCTCCGAGGCCTCCGCCGCGCCCTCGGCGACGGCGAACGACCAGACGTCGCCACCCTGCACGTGCAGCGCCGCGCGGGGGTTGCGCTGCAGGTGTTTGACCTTGATGCGGTCGGCCGTGGTCGACATTCTGACGATGCGGGCCTCGGGGTCCCAGCTGTAGAGCATGGTGGTCAGGTGCGGATGGCCACTTTGCTTGACAGTGGCGAGGGTCCCGAACTGCTGCCCGGCGAGCAGGTCGGAGAGGGCTTCGTCGGACAGGGAACGCGGCGCTGGTCCTTGAGTCATGCTCCGCTCAACTCCCGTGACGTCCCTGGCATTCCACAGCCCTCTTCGGCTACTCGACCGATGCCGGCACCCCCCGAGCACGCGCGTACGTGCCGGACACGTCCGGGCCCACCACCCGGACGCGCCACCCTCGCCGGCACCGACCGCTCCCCGCACTGCCTGCACTGGTTCTGCCCGGGTCCTCGATCTTCCCGACTGCCTGTGCACCGGGGCCCCGCGTGCCACGATGAACCGCATGAAGGACGAACGCCGCAGGCTGCTCGCAGACAAGACGCCCTTCCCCGACGATCTCGACGAAAGGCTGCGCGCCCAGTTCACCTTCCTCGTGGAGGTGGACCAGCTCAAGACCGTCCTGCGCCAGTCGCCTCTCGCTGCGGCGGACCGCCGTGAGAACGACGCGGAGCACTCGTGGCACCTGGCGATGATGGTGGTGCTGCTCGCCGAACACTCCGACCAGCCCATCGACGTGGCTCACACCATCGAACTGGTCCTGGTGCACGACCTCGTGGAGATCTACGCCGGCGACACCCCGCTCTACGACACCATTGCGGGGATGGACCAGCAGGAGCGGGAAGCCGTCGCGGCCGACGAACTCTTCGACCTGCTCCCGACGGACCAGGCCCGGCGCCTGCGGGCTCTGTGGGACGAATTCGAGGAACGCCGCACCCCCGAAGCCCGATTCGCCAAGGCCATGGACCGGCTGCAGCCGCTGCTCCTCAACTGGATGGCGCGCGGCGGCACTTGGCGCACTCCGGGCGTCACCGCCGACGATGTCCGAGCCCGCAAGGCGGTCATCGGGGACGCGTCGTCCTCGTTGTGGAAGGCCGGGCGGCGCCTCATCGACGAGGGCGAGGCACGCGGCTGGTCGAGGAGCGCCGCACCCGAGGCCTGACGGATGATCAGGCCGACGCCCCTTTCCTCCAGTACCGATGCTGGCCGGTCGCGGGGGCCGCACCGCGCCCAGGGCCGCGGCACACGCCCACACGCCGGGCGCGATCCGTCAGCGGCGCAGGCGGGCGTTGAGCCGGGCGGCCTGCCGCGTCAGGTGCTGGCGCTCGGGGAGGCTGGGTGCTCTGTGGGCCGCCTCGGCATACAACCGTGCCGCCGTCGCGAGGTCGCCGTCGCGCTCGTGGAGGTACGCGGCCACCGCGGTGTGGCGGGGCAGCGAGGCGTCCAGTGCCGCGAGCGCCGCCAGCCCGGCGCGCGGTCCGTCGGCCTCGCCGACGGCGACCGCGCGGTTGAGCCGGACGATGGGGCTGCCGGTCAGCCGCACGAGCTCGTCGTACCACTCGACGATCTGCACCCAGTCGGTCTCCTCCGCTCTGGGCGCGTCGGCGTGGAGGGCGGCGATGGCCGCCTGGGCCTGGAACTCGCCCAGCCGGTCGCGGACGAGGGCCGCCTGCAGGATCGAAACGCCTTCGGCGATCAACCCGGTGTCCCAGCGGCCGCGGTCCTGCTCGGCGAGCGGCACCAGACTGCCGTCGGGCGCGGTCCGGGCGGCGCGCCGGGCGTGGTGCAGCAGCATGAGGGCGAGCAGCCCCGCCACCTCGGGGTGGTCGATGGCGGCCGCGAGCTGCCGGGTGAGCCGGATGGCCTCGGCGGCGAGGTCGACGTCACCGGAGTAGCCCTCGTTGAAGACCAGGTAGAGGACGCGCAGCACGGTGGCGACGTCGCCGGGCTGGTCGAACCGCACACCGGCCAGAGTGCGCTTGGCCCGGCTGATCCGCTGGGCCATGGTTGCCTCGGGCACCAGGTAGGCCTGGGCGATCTGGCGGGTGGTGAGCCCGCCGACCGCGCGGAGCGTCAGCGCGGTGGCGGAGGACGACGTCAGCGACGGGTGGGCGCACAGGAAGTAGAGCCGGAGCGTGTCGTCCGCCGCGGGCATGGGCCCGGGCGCCGGCTCCTGCAGGACGAGGTCCTCGCGCCGGCGACGGGCGGCGTCCGCCCGGGTCTGGTCGAGGAACTTGCGCCACGCCACGGTGACCAGCCAGCCCTTCGCGTCCCGCGGCGGGTCGGCCGGCCACACGCGCAGCGCCTCCACCAGCGCCTCCTGCACGGCGTCCTCGGCCGCCGCGAAGTCGGCTCCGCGGCGGACGAGGAGGGCGAGCACGCCGGGTGTGAGGCTGCGGAGCAGGGCCTCGTCCATGGGTGAGGTCACTCCGTGATGGTGGCCGTGGTGCCGTAGAAGGGGCGCACCTCGAGCCACTCGTGGATCGGCTTCCCGCCCGCCCCGGGGGCGGCCGACAGCTCCCCGGCCAGCTCGACGGCGCGCTCGTAGCTGTCGACGTCGATCACCATCCACCCGGCGATGAGGTCCTTGGTCTCGGCGAACGGGCCGTCGGTGACCGGCGGGCGCCCTTCACCGTCGTAGCGGACCCAGGCGCCCTCGGGGGCGAGCGCCTGGCTGTCGACGTACTCGCCGGTCTTCTCCAGCCGGGCCGCGAAGTCGTTCATGTACTGCACGTGCGCCGAGATCTCCTCGGGCGTCCACTCGCTCATCGGCACGTCGTTGACGGCCGCCGGAGCGCCGCGGTAGTGCTTGAGCAGCAGGTACTTGGCCATTTTGTCTTCTCCTGGGTGCTGGTGCGGCCCATTGTGGTCGCGTTCACCCCAGGGACGAAGCAGGCCACGGGTTCTCGACATCGCCGCCCAAGATTTTTTCGGGGCTCTCGCGGACGAGCCGTAGGCGCGACTCTGGTCGCCATCCACCCAGGTGCCAATGGCGTGGCACGGCACAGGCCGCCCGGGGCCCACCGCCACCCCACCCGCCGCCGATGAGTTCACCGTCCACGAACGGTCTACCCAGCGCCCCGACCGTTCCCGACAGGAGTGCCATGTCCACCATCCAGCCGGTGATCCTCACCGCCGACCAGGACGTCCTGCTCGACTTCTATACGAAACTGTTCGGCGCCGAGGAGATCTTCCGGGTACCGGCGGAGGGCCCGGCCTTCTACCTCGGCTTGCGCATCGGCGACACCGATCTCGGGCTGGTGGCCAAGGCGACCCCGGGGACGGGAGCGGCGCCGCGGCTCCTGCTCAGCATCGGTGTCGACGACGTCGACGAGACGCTCAGCCGGGTGACGGCGCTGGGCGGCTCGGTCCGCAGCGGCCCCACCGACATGCCGTGGGGACAACGCGTCGCCCACATCTTCGACCCCGACGGCAACCCGGTGAACCTCACTCAGCCCACCCCGGCCCCCTGACGCAGCGCCGGGGCATGCGCTGACCGCGTGCCATCACCGAGGGAGATCAACTGTCGGGAGCGGCCTCGACGCACGTCAGGCCCTGCCCCGGGCGCCGCCACCGAGGCCGGCGGCCGGCGAGGACCTCCTGGAGGCCCCGGAAGTACTGCACGTACAGGTCGGGCGTGAATGTGCTGAGCATGACGGCGGGCCGGTCGGTCACCTTGGCGAAGGTGCGCGGCGTGCCCGGCGGAACGATCACGAGCGTGCCGGCGGTGGCGTCGTGGTCCTCCTGCCCGACGGTGAAGCGCACGGAGCCGGAGAGGACGTAGAAGCCCTCGTCGTGTCGGGCGTGGCGGTGCTGCGGCGGTCCCCGGGGTGTGCGGCGCAAGGACGGACTCGGCGATCGCGAGGCGGTGCCCGGTGTGGCTGCCGTCCTCCAGCACGCGCATGCGCGTGGCGCCCAGAACGATCGTCTCGCCGTCGCCGGGACGCACCACCTTCGGTCTGCGGCTGGCTGGTCCTGCCTTCTTCGGTCATGCCCACGAGTGCACCGCCCGCCCCCTGCCGATGTCCAGGACCTGTCCCGCGGGGCCGATACCCGGTGGGTATCGTTGCGGCGTGGAGTCACGGACCCTGCGCTACGTCGTGGCGGTCGCCGAGGAACACCACTTCGGCCGGGCCGCCACCCGGCTGCACATGAGTCAGCCGCCGCTGAGCCGGGCGATCAAGCAGTCGGAGGCCGACGTCGGGGCCCTGCTCGCCAGAGCCACCCCGGCATCGACGTCCGCGTCCGCGACACCGATCTGACCGACCCGACGTGCGGGCTGCGCGCCGGACTGGTCGACGTGGCCCTCACCCGGGCGCCCTTCGACGAGACCGCCCTGACGGTGCGTGCGCTGCGGACCGACCCGGTCGGCGTGGTCCTGCGCGCCGACGATCCGCTGGCCCGCCGCGGCCAACTGCGGCTGGCCGAGCTGAACGACCACCGCTGGTTCCAGTTCCCGCAGGGCACCGACCCCGTCCGGCAGTCGTACTGGAACGGCGGCAGCCCGCGCGAGGGGCCAGTGGTGCGCGCCGTCCAGGAATGCCTGCAGGCCGTCCTGTGGAACGGCACGGTCGGCCAGGCCCCGCTCGGACACGACCTGCCCGCGGGGTTGGCCCTGGTACCGCTGGCCCTGGTACCGCTGGGCTGTAGCCACCGAGGCGAGGCCTGCTCCGGGAGCAGCGGGACGGCCCGCACCCCACACCACCGTCCCCGAAGGGGCGCCCGGTCTCCAGCGCGACCACGATCACGCACGGCCAGCCCTCCTCATGCCATGGGCGCATCGGCATCACGCCCCCGTAGCCTTTGTCCCGTGCCGTCCTCCCGCCTCCACCGCGTCGCCGTCCTCGTCCTCGAGGGCGCAAAGCCACTCGACGTCGGCATCCCCGCCCAGGTCTTCACGACCCGCGCGAGCATGCCGTACGAGGTGCGGGTCTGCGGGGCGACACCCGGCCTCGTCACCGGCGGCGACGGCCTGTCCTACTCCGTCGCCCACGGCCTGGACGCGCTGGCCTGGGCCGACATCGTCTTCGTGCCCGGCTACCGCCACCCGGACCGCGACGACCCGCCGCAGCCCGTCACCGACGCGCTGCTCGCCGCCCACGCCCGGGGCGCACGGCTCGCCGCCATCTCCACCGGCGCCTTCGCACTCGCCGCCACCGGCCTGCTCGACGGCAGACGCGCCACCACGCATTGGCACTACACACGCGCACTGAAAGCCAGACATCCGCGCATCCTGGTCGACGAGAACGTCCTGTTCGTCGACGAGGGCAGCGTGCTCACCTCGGCCGGCGCCGCCTCCGGCATCGACCTGTGCCTGCACATCCTGCGCGGCGACCTCGGAGTGGCCGCCTCGAACCACGCCGCCCGCCGCCTGGTCGCGGCCCCCTACCGCAGCGGCGGCCAGGCCCAGTACGTGCCACGCAGCGTTCCCGAGCCGCTCGGCGAGCGCTTCGGCGCCACCCGCCAGTGGGCACTGCACCACCTCGGTGAGCCCCTCACCCTGGACCTCCTGGCCCGGCAGGCCGGCGTCTCGCCCCGCACGTTCTCCCGCCGCTTCGTCGAAGAGACCGGCTACACGCCGATGCAGTGGGTGATGCGGGCCCGCGTCGACCTCGCCCGCGAACTGCTGGAGCGCTCCGAGCGCAGCGTCGAACAGATCGCCGCCGACGTCGGCCTCGGCACCGGCGCAAACCTGCGCCTGCACTTCCAGCGCATCCTGGGCACCACCCCGAGCGAATACCGACGCACCTTCACCCGCGGCGAATAGCGCCCGCCCGCCCATGGCCAGATCCTTGTGAACCGTGGCGATAGCGCCACTGTCCGTGCCGCGGCCCGCACGCGAGCCTGGGGAGCGAAGGGAAGGGACATCACCTATGACTCGCATCGCCATCAACGGGTTCGGCCGCATCGGACGCAATGTGCTGCGCGCCCTGCTGGAACGCGACAGCACTCTCGAGGTCGTCGCCGTCAACGACCTCACCGAGCCCGCCACGCTCGCCCGGCTGCTCGCCTACGACAGCACGGCCGGCCGGCTCGGACGTCCGGTCACCGCCGAGGGGGACGCCCTCGTCGTCGACGGACGCCGGATCACGGTGCTGGCCGAGCGCGAACCGGCGCAGCTGCCCTGGGCCCGACTCGGCGTCGACATCGTCGTGGAGGCCACCGGCCGCTTCACCTCCGCCAAAGCCGCCCGCGCCCATCTCGACGCAGGCGCGCGCAAGGTCCTCGTCAGCGCACCGTCCGACGGCGCCGACGTCACCCTCGCCTTCGGCGTCAACACCGACGCCTACGACCCCGGCCTGCACACGATCGTCTCCAACGCTTCCTGCACCACCAACGCGCTCGCCCCGCTGGCCAAGGTGCTCGACGACCTCGCCGGTATCGAGCACGGCTTCATGACGACCGTGCACGCCTACACCCAGGAGCAGAACCTGCAGGACGGCCCGCACCGCGACGCCCGCCGCGCCCGCGCCGCCGGCGTCAACATCGTGCCGACCACGACCGGCGCCGCGAAGGCGATCGGCCTGGTGCTGCCGGGCCTGGACGGCAAGCTGTCGGGCGACTCCATCCGCGTACCGGTGCCGGTGGGCTCGATCGTCGAACTCAACACGACCGTCGCCCGCGACGTGACCCGCGAGGACGTGCTCGCCGCCTACCAGACCGCGGCCACGGGGCCGCTCGCCGGCATCCTGGAGTACTCCGACGACCCGCTCGTCTCCTCCGACATCGTGGGCAACCCCGCCTCGTCCATCTTCGACGCGGCCCTCACCCGCGTCGACGGCCGCCACGTCAAGGTCGTCGCCTGGTACGACAACGAGTGGGGCTTCTCCAACCGAGTGATCGACACCCTGCAACTCCTCGCCACCGCCTGACCGGACGCGGATCGCACGCTCAAGGCCCGTTCGGAAGGCGGGCCTTGATGCCCCGGGCATTGCCACGCGGGACTATGATCACCAGCAAGGCGGGGTCGTAGCACAGAGGTAGTGCGCCGGGTGGGCGGTGACAAGGAACTTCTGTTTGCGGTCGAGCAGCGGCCGAGCGCTGTGCTACTCCTGGGCAGGTGACGGCTTCCGAGACATCCAGCAGGCCCTTCGACGCGGTGCTGTGCGACCTCGACAACGTGATTCGCTTCTACGACATGGCTCCACTGGCCGAGTTGGAACGCGCCGTGGGAGTGGCCGAGGGCACCACCACAGAGGTGGCCTACGCCCCTGAAGTGGACCTGCCGCTCCTCCTCGGCAAGATCACCAAGGAGGCATGGGTGGACTCCATCGCGTCGGCGCTGTCCGGCCGGATACCGCCGACGCGCGCCCGTGAGCTGGGACTGGCCCTTGCCGACGCTCCGTTCCGGGCCGACGACGTGGTGGTGGCCATGCTGCGCCGGGTGCGGGAACACATGCCCCTGGCCCTCGTGACCAACGCGACCCTGGAACTGGAGCGCGACCTTGAGTCGATGGGACTGGCGGATCTCGCGGACCACGTCGTCAGCAGTGCCCGGGTGGGGGTCGCCAAGCCTGACGAGGCCATCTACAGAATCGCAGCCGAGCGGGCCGGAGTCGCCGCCCACCGGTGCCTGTTCGTGGACGACCGATGGGAGAACGTCGAGACTGCCGTCTCGCTCGGAATGACCGGTGTGCACTACCAGGGGCCTGCCGACCTCCGGAAGGTGCTGGCCTTTCTGCCGGGCAACTGGGAAGCTCCCCCCGGTTGATCGAACACCGCAGCCGAGGCCCCGCCCGGTCGGCCTACTCGCCCAGCTCGCCGAGGCGCGCCAGCCGCAGAAGACAACGGTTCAGCGGCCGGCACGCGACGTACGACCGCTACGAGAGCCGCCTCCACGCGGAGCGACTCGCCGCGACGGAGTGACCTCGACGCGCACTGGCGCATCACCGACAGCACCGACACGAGGAGCACGACATGACAGCGCAGCTCACCGGCCGCAGAGTCGTCACCAACCTGGCCCTCTCCCTCGACGGCCACTACGCCGCGCCGGACAACCCGCAGGACATGAGCTGGGTGATGCCGTACGCCGTCTCGGACGTCGCCCGCGACCATCTGACGAGCCTGTGGGAGTCGGCCACGACAGCCCTGCTCGGACGGGTCAACGCCGAGGGGTTCCTGGGCTTCTGGCCCACCGTCATCGGCATGGACGGCGCCGACCCGCGCGACGAGGGCTTCGCGAAGTGGCTCGTCGACACCGACAAAGTGGTTCTCTCCTCCACACTCGACCAGGCGCCGTGGGAGCGGACGACTGTGGTCGACAAGCCGGCCGCGGAGGTAGTCGGGGACCTGAAAGCAACCGACGGCGGCGACATTCTCGTGCTCTCCAGCGCGAGCGTCATCAAGGCGCTGCTGGCGGCCGACAAGGTCGACCGGCTCGCGCTCACGGTCTTCCCGGTCTTCCTCGGCGGCGGGCCCCGCCTCTTCGACGACGGTCTGCCCGCAGGGCAGTGGAGTCTCGTCAGCCACACCGCGGGCGAGCACGGCACGCTGGCCCTCGTCTACGACCGAGTCCGCTGAGCCGGCCGACTGGCCCAACATCGCGCAGCGGCTGCTTCACCGGGTGAGGATGATGCCGAGGAGGGTCCGAAATGGCCTCCGAATGCTGGGCAGTCTGGATGACACCGTCGCTGATCCGGGCGAACACCGAGATCCCGGCCCCGCCACTTGCGCGAACCCGCTGACCTCGCTCAGCACGGGCGGTTCGTACACCTCAGGCTCCGCCACAGACGGTTCCTGCTCCACGGCACGCTGCCTTCACCCTGCCCGCCGGCCCGGGTCGCGACGGTGCGGAGACGGCGGCTGGTCTCTGCGGGCAGCCAGACCTGCGTCCGGAGTTCGTCCTTCGCCTCCTGGCGCCCCTTCACCCACGCGGCGTGCCGGCCGACGGCCCGCCTGCCGTCTCGCCTCCCGCTCTTTGACCCAGGCCGCCCCAGGCGTCCTGGGCGGGATCGTATGACTCCTGCCCGGAGGCCTGAAGCAGCGCGACGATCCGGCGCCATTCGATGGGTTTGGCCGCCCACAGCTCCGCCAGCATCACGCCGGGAGGCTTTGGCACATTCTCCGCCACCTGCGCCTCCCTCAGGCCATGTCGGTAACCTCGGGCCATGCCCGAGACATCGGTGGCGCGCTTCTACGACGAACTGGCCGACGACTACCACCTGATCTACTCCGACTGGGACACGAGCATCCGTCGGCAAGCGGACGCCCTGGATGCCCTGATCGGCAAAGATCACGCGGAGGTTCTCGACTGTTCCTGCGGCATCGGCACGCAGGCGATCGGCCTGGCGCTGCGCGGGCATCGGGTCACCGGGACCGACCTCAGCCCCCGCGCCGCTGCCCGCGCTGCCCACGAGGCTGCCCGCCGGAACCTGAGCTTGCGCACGGCCGCTGCCGATATGCGACATCTCCCGTTTCCTGATGGCCGGTTCGACACGGTCGTCTGCGCCGACAACTCGCTGCCTCACCTGCTGACTGAGCAGGATGTGCACGCAGCCCTGGCCGAGATGCGCCGCGTGCTGCGCCCCGACGGCCTGCTGCTGGTCAGCACACGCCACTACGACGACCTGCTGCGCGACCGCCCGACTTCGACACCGCCGCAAATCCACAAGAACGTCGACTGCGCCGACGGCGAAGAACGAACTGTCACTTTCCAGCTCTGGAACTGGCACGACGACGGCGAGCACTACGACTTGGAGCACTTCCAGCTCCTTCCAGCAGGCGGAGAATGGCGTGTCAAGGTCCGCCGTACTACTTACTGGGCACTCTGCCGGGACCGGCTGGCCGGCCTCGCGGCCGAGGCCGGGTTCGTCGACCCCGAGTGGGGGATGCCGCAGGAGACGGGCTTCTTCCAGCCGCTGCTCGTGGCCCGCGCCGGCGAGTAGGAGACCTCACCACTCCATGTGGGAGGGCTGCGCTGACGATGCGGGCGGAATGGGAGTGGCGATGAGTACGGTCCACGCGGTGAACGGGTTGACCGTGCGGTGGGCGGGTGTCTCGCAGAGCGGCACGGTGTTCTCGGCGGCTGGGGTGTGGCCGCTGCTGGCTCACCTGGCCGACGGAGCCGAGGGCGCCGCGCGGGCCGAGCTGGCGGAGGCCCTCGGGCTTCCTGCCGGGCAAGCGGCGGAAGCAGCACGCGAGTTGCTCGCCGCGATGGGCGCCATGCGGGGACTGGACACAGCTCTGAGGCTGTGGACGAAGCGCACGCTGGAGTTGAGGGGGGAGTGGGAGGCGGGCCTGCCGGCCGACACCCACGGGGTGCTCACCGGGGACCCCGTGGCCGACCACCAGGCGCTGGACGCCTGGACGGTGAAACGGACCGACGGGCTGATCGACCGTATGCCGGTCACGCTGACCGAGGACACGCAGATGGTGCTGGCGAGCGCGCTGACCTTGCGCACGCAGTGGCTGAGCCCCTTCCACGAAATGGAACTGGAGACGGCGTACGAGCCGTGGGCCGCCAGGCCGCGGCTGGGGCTGTGGCGCTCCAGTGCCGTGCTGGACCGGGTCGGGCTGGCGGACACACCAGGCGGATACGTCACCGAGCTGAAGGTGCTGGGGAACAACGCCCTGGACGTACACCTGCTGCTCGGTGACGTAGGAATGAAGCCGGGGCAGGTGCTGGGAGCCGGAGTCGGCATCCTCGCGGGCCGGTACGCGGTCCTGCCGGGGCCGCGGCTGCCCTACGGGGACGTGGGCCCCGGCCTGCGGGTCGAGAAGGTGCGCTGCAGCCGGCCCGAGCCGCCGTCGCTGGAGGTGACGACCGCGGCGTACGACATGAGCGCGAGCCACGATCTGCTGAAGCTGCACGGGTTGTTCGGGCTCACGACGGCACGGGACTCCTCGCGCGGGCATTTCCCCGGCATCAGCGACTTCCCGCTCGCCATCGGGTCGGCCGAGCAGAACACCAGGGCGAAGTTCGGCGCGCTGGGTTTCGAGGCCGCCGCGGTGACGGCGTTCAGCGCCGTCCCCGGAGGCCTGCCCGACCTCCGCTACGTCACCACCCAGATCAGCGCCACCTTCGACCGGCCCTTCGGCTTCCTCGCCCTGCATCGCCATACGCGGCTCGTGCTGGCGGCGGGCTGGGTCACGGATCCGTTGCCGTTCCCCGAGTATTGATCGCTGAGGCGGCACAGCGGGGACAGGCGGATCTGTCGCTGGTCAGCGCGGCTTCCACGGTCACTCGCGCCCACCACGACGGGGCCCGCTCGGCCGTGGGCGCGGAGATGCCGGCTGGCAAGGTGCAGCGTGAGGCGACCAAGCAGGCGCGAGCCGCGAAGAAGAGGGCGGGTGGCGGGAAGCAGGCGGCGAGAGTCCTGGGCGCGGCGGTGGACCGGGCCGGTACGGCATCTGTCCGGCGGCACGGTCAGGGTGGCGATGGTGCGGTGGCAGGCGTGTTCGCCGTCGCCGTCGTGGTGGGCGCAGGTTGCGGCGTCGATGTGGAGCAGGGTGCGGGTGTGATGGTGCTGGTCGGCGCGGACACCGCCAGGGCGCGCTGCTGGCCCTGTCGGGCAGGGCGGGTGTCTGGTCAGAGATTGTCAGGTGGGGCGAGTAATTCGTTTGCCGCTGGCGTGGCGGGCGAGTTGACTGACTGGCCATGAACCTGGCACTGGCGGCCGAGCGGCTCGGGTTGGGGCAGATGCTGGAGGCCCCGCTGCTGCTCAAGGACGACGAGCAGAGCCCGGTGTGGAAGGCCGTTACTGACTCCGGCTCGTGGGTGGTGAAGATCGCCCAGCCCTGGGGCGACTTCTGGCTGCCCATGGCTGCCCAGGCAGGGGCGCTTGAAGCCGCCGCCTGGGAGGTCGGTGTCCCGATGCCCGAGCCGCAATCGACGACTCTGCACGAAGCGGGTCTGTGGCGGCCGGTCGGGGACGGTTTCTACGCCCGTGCGGTGCGTTTCGTCGAGGGCGCGCATCCGACCGCGCCGACGTCGGAGCCGTTGGCGGCGTGGGCCGGCAGGCTCGTCGCTGACCTTGCGCGGTGCGCCATTCCAGCCGACCCGACCGTCGACGGCGACTACCGGTCGCACTCCCAGGAAGAGTGGGAGGAGTGGTTCGCTCAGGCCGAACGCCTCGAGGTCCTCAGTGCCGAGCATGTCCGCACCCTCAGGCTGGCGGTGGAGCAGACCGAGGCAATGGTCGAAGACCAGCAGGAGTTGTGGCGATCCAAGTTGGTCATGCATCGCGACATCCGGCACCAGAACATTCTGACCGGCTCCGGTGGACCGGTCCTGTTGGACTTCGATGCCGCCGGGGCACAGGACCCGTGGTGGGAGCTGGTCTTCACCGCTTTCCATCTCGCCGGCTTCGACCGCGGCCGGGGAGTGCCTGAGCGCCGTGTCGTCGAAGCGTGCCTCTCCGGTTATGTCGCAGCGGGAGGGGCAGTCGGGGCGGTCGATGAGTCTGCGTTCACCGGCATGTTCGCCGGACGCGTGGGAGCGGCGGCTTGGCAGCTGTGGATGGCCTGTGGCCACCGGGGCGGAAGTCCGGAGTACCAGGCCGGCTTCGCTCAGACACTCAGGGAGTCGGTGACGGCGATGGCCATGATGCGCAAGTCCATGCCGACCTGGACCACTTGGCTCAACCCGTGAGCGCGGGAGGCCCGACGAACAGGATGCCCTGCAAACACTTCCCGTCGTCCAACGGCACCGGACCATGCGCCCCCAAGGGGATACTCAGGCAGCAGCACCGCGATCCCGCCCCCGCCGCCCGTCCCCGACGGGGCGGCCGTCGGCTTCTGCCCGGGCGTGGGCGGTGAACGGCGGCATGCGGATGGACCAGTTCTGCGAGCGGGAGCTGTTCCGAGCGATCACCGACAACAGCGCCGAAGGCAGCAGCTGATCACCGGCACTGCGCCGACGTCACGACGCACTCGGGCAACCATATGCGAGGAAGGACTGCGGTCTTCGCCATCGCGCCCCCTCAACGTCAGGTTGGAAAAGGCTCAATAGCTTCCTGGGCCCGGTCCTCGAGATGGGCCTCTGGAAGTGCGCTGCACTTCACTTCATTGATCACGGCTCGTGCGCTCCCAGGAGCGAGTGGGGCGACCTTCCTCATCCCATTCGTGTTCAGCAGCAGGAGCTTTTCCGTCCTCGCTGTTGACCATGCGCTTGGCCAGGACTCCGTTTGGGTGCCAACGCTTGAACTCTCCTGACATGAATCCCATGTGCATCATGCCCTCGGCCCGGAGTCTGCCGTCCCTGTACCACTCACGGTAAGGGCCGTCCTTGAGTCCGTCCGTGTAAGTTACAAGGCTCACTGGACGCCCAGCCAAGCGCTCCACGACCTCCCCTGTATAGGGCTGCCCGGCATAGAGCAACCGGTGATCGAAGCCGATGTCGACCTCGTCGTCGTCGATGTCAATACGTCGCATGTCCACAACCACAGGAGCTTGTTCTCAGCATGGGGAGGGACGCCGATAAAGCGCCCGAAGGAGCTCGGCACCTCTTGGGGCTGGTTGACGCAATTCGCCCAGGAAGGTGCTGCCTTCGGCGGCACTGGGATCTCCCAGTCGAAGTACCCTCTTGACCAGGCGCCCGCCCGCAAGGAGGCCCCAGCCGGCCGGGGAAACCAGCGCCGGCCGACAGCGGATCGGGGATCCACACGCTCAGGTCGCTGACTGCAGCTTGTCGTACCCCACGAAGGTGAAGAGCCGCGTGCCGATCTGGAGGGGCTGGGTCCGGCCGGTGAAACGGTGCACTCCCACGGCCTGGATCACGTCCGGGGCAGTGAGCCACTCGCGCTCGAAGCCGCGCTCTTCGAACCAGTCGCAGATCAACGGCACACGGTCGGGCGTCTTGCGGTTCCTTGTCCAGATGACCCGGCCTCCTGCCTTGCACAACTGCGTGCACGCGTTGATGGTGCGCTCAATATCCCTGTCCACAATGTTGCCGAAGACCCCACAGATCAGCACCACGTCTGCCGGCACCATGCCGTCGTAGTGATCGAGCAGTGCGGCATCGGCAGCGATGGCCTCGATACGGTGCAGCTCGGCAGATCTGGCTGCCTCGGCCGCCACGTCCACGTTTCGCGGGTCGAGCTCCACCAGACGCGCACGCACGTCCTGACCACGCGGGTGACTGGGCAGCACTCCCAGCAAGTCGCGGCCCTGACCCGCACAAAGACTCACCACCTGCAAGGGGCCGGGAGGACAGTCCTCCAGCGCGAGACGAATGCGCTCCTGCACGGTGACCAGCCGGCGAGCGAGGGGCGAGTCAGCAGTGTCGTACCGGTCTTGCCACTTATGCCAGTCCATGCGCGGAGCGTACGAGAATCCCGTGAGCCTCTCCAACGCCTTTCCGATCCTGCCGAGCCGCAGACATCGGCATCGCCATCATCATTGTCATTCAGCGGGGTGTAGGGATCGGAAGCACACATGGCGAAGGGTGCCGACGGATAGGAGTTCCTCGGCGTCTCGTACTCCTTTGAAGGCCGGTAGCACCACGCCGTAGCGGTTCTCGTCTGCTCTGGATCAGTCGGACGGATGGAGCGCCGTGCCGTGCCCACGTTTCCTACCGTCAGAAATCCAGAACGTCCAGCCAGGAGCCTGCGTCACCGGCGGGGCGGGGCCGCATCGGGACTGGCTCCGGGTAGATCTCCGCTGCGGCCCTCGCCCGGACCATGTCGGGACCGCCGCACGCCGTGACCGCGAAGTCACCGAAGACCTTGGCGAATGCGGCCGGGTCGCGGAACTCCACGCCGAATGCTCGCCCGTCCCGCAGCGGCACCCACACCACCCGGTCGGAGCGTTTCCATTCGAGCACCGGCTGGTCGTCCGCGGTTGACCGGCCCTCCAGCCACAGGCGCGCCACGTGCAGCAGGTTCACGTTCTCCACCGGCAGCCGCTTGCGCCGCACCCGCAGTTCACGCACCGTCAGCTCGACGCGCTGGTCCTTCTTCGGGTACCAGACGACGCCGACCCCGAACGGCACCCACAGCAGGATCCCGATCAGTGGCCAAATCAAAGCGTCGCCCCACGACCGGAGCAGTCCGCCGTCCAGCAGGTACAGGGTCCCGAAGACCACAGCCCACTTCGCCGTCATCCGCCAGAATCCGGTGCCTTGCCGATACAGGACCCGTCGTTTCCCCGTCCACGCCATGCCCGTACGCTATCCGGCGCCCAACAGCTCACTGTGGGCGCCCGTCGCCACCGCAGGGCAGCTGGCCTTACCGACGCACCTGTCGGCCCCAGGGCGCCGACGATCGCCAATTTGTCGGGACGAGGGCTCGACCTCGCGGTGTGATGCCAGGATGGAGGAACCGGGCTGTCCGGAGACGAGGGTTGAACTCACCACTGGCTAGCGGTTGTTCGCGGCATCGCCCGGCACTGGGCCGATACGGTCGCGTCCCAAGGCACCCGTTCTCGCACCGCGGGATTGACATGTCCTTGCTGTTGGTCGGCCCCGGGTGTGTTGAGGAGTATGGCGGAAGGCGGGTCGGTGTCCTTTGGCGGCGGGCGGGGGTTGATTTGCCGGCGTCGTCGTTTCTTTCGGTGGGGCCGCACAGCGGCGCTGCGTTCGACGTCGTCGGCAGTGTCGGGGTTGTGATTGCCGTGATCGTGGGCGCGATGGTGGTGATGGAGCGCGTGCCGCGATTGCGCTGTGTGGCGAGGCGGTCATTGCGGTCATTGCTGTGGGCACACGATGTCCTTGATGGCCTGCGTCCGTCACTTCCTCGCACAGTCCGTGCTGTCGGTGCCTGCCAGGACCGGCACTCAGCAGTCATGGGTGCCGCTGCTGATGTTCGTCTTCGGGGCCAGCGTGTTCGCGGCCCTCTGGTCCCGTTTTTTTCCGCCGCGGCCCTTTGGAGTACCTGCTCGACGCCGCCACCAGGCCGGCGATGCACATCCGATGACACCTGGTCGGGTGGGGCGCCTCTACGCCCTGCCCGGCCTGGACCGCTCGCGGATCCGGCAAACGCATGGTCCTTGCGGGCTTTCCCCGGTAGGCCCTGTTCGTGTGCAGAACGGGTCGATCACGGACACCGATACCGACGCCCAGGAGCCGCTCGGGGGCGATGTCCGTGGCGGTGAGGACCTCGGCGATGCCGTCGCGGATGTGGCCGACGGTGACCTCGACGTCGTAGCCGTGATGCTCCAGGGCTCGTTCGGTGCGGGCCAGGACGGTGAGGAGCGCGGTGGGCAGGCCGCGGAGCAGAGCTTACGTATGTACCTGTGGGTAGCGGCCTACCTGGGGCGCACGTGCCGGAGACAGCGGGTGCGCCCTTCGTGTGAGTGCAATGGTCGCACCGGAGAAACGACACGGCCGGCTCTGCCGGTGCGGGGTGCTCATGCAGCGGGAGCGTCGTGCTGGTCCGGGAGATGTTCGTGGTGGTGTTGAGTGGGACGGGATGGAGGGGTGTGCCTGGCCGAGATCACCACAGTCGGCGATGTCGTCCGAGGGTTCGCGGCGATCCCCGGGAGGGCGTCGGGAAGGTGCCGACCGCCGCGATGCCGACGGTGGTGGCTGTATGAGGCGTTCCAGTCAGAGGAAGGCGAGGCCGATGGGTCTGGATGCCCCGTCTGTCCGATGGCCTCAGCAGACGGACCGGGCTTTCTTCAAGGGCCGTTGTGGCAATCGACGCAACCGACGCAATCGACGGGTTCCCGAAGGCGGTGGTCCATGAACGGAAACTATGAACATCGCCTATTGGATCGTCGTGGGACTTCTCGCCTTCTTCTTCTACGCGGGCGTCTGTGGTGAGGGCGCCGGGGTCGGGCTGGCAGCGGCTGCACGCGTGGTGGGTGCCTCGTCGGTCTTACCCGGTCAATGGGCAGGCCGGACGATCTCCCCGCCGTAAATCGTTTGTGCCCGGTCGGGTTCGCGACGAGTATGCGGCCAATCGGACGAGGTGAAGGGGCGCTTCTTGACTGTTGATGAGGCCGTCGCGGTGGCTGACGCACGCATCAGGAAAGAATCGTGGTTCTCGCACACTGAGCACCTGGTGGTCATGCACGGCAATCGCAGGGTGGCCGAGCATGCCTACAGGCGACGGGCGGTCGACGAACCGGGCGACATCTTCTCCGTCACCAAGAGCGTGCTGTCCACGCTCGTGGGCAGCGCGGTCCTGGATGGCCGGTTCCGGCTGGAGGCCACAGTCGGTGAACTGCTGGGTCGGTCCGTGCCAGGGGCTGTCAAGCAGGTGTCCATGCGTCACTTGCTGACCATGACCGGCGGCGCGGATCCCTCCGGCGATTGTGACATCGACGCCGTGATGGCACTCCCGGGTGGCTGGGTGGACACTCTCCTGTCCGCTCCTCGCCTGTCCGCGCCGGGTGCGCAGTTCCGGTACGACAACGGTGCGGCCCACGTCCTGGCGGCATGTCTTGCCCGCGCGCTGGGGGAGGATCCGGAGGTGTACGCCGCTCGTCGCCTCTTTGCCCCGTTGGGCATCACGCGGTGGCACTGGCCTCGAGACCCCGACGGACTGCCCTACGGCTTCGGCCATCTCCAGCTCTCGCCGCTGGACCTCCTCGCGCTGGGGCGACTGTGGTTGGCGGGTGGTACGGCTCCGGGCGGTCGGCGGCTGTTCACCGCCGGGTACGCCGCCGATGCGACCCGCGAGCATTCCGCCGGTGGCCCGCCGGAGTGCGCGGGGTACGGATTCCTGTGGTGGGTGACGGAAATGGCGGGCCACGCGACCTACTTCGCCGGTGGATACGCGGGGCAGCACATTGTGGTCGTACCGTCGCTCGCCCTGGTCACGGTGACCACCGGCGCGGAGGTGGCACTGGGCGCGAACTGGCGTCCTGCCTTGGATGTGGTGCACGGTATCGTGGCCGCCGCGAGCCGGGAGCTGGGTGCCGACGATGGCTGACCGGTAGCGAAGTGGCTCCGGCGACCCGTCGGCGGCGTCGTACGCCGCCTCAACCGAACGGGGAACAGGCCACACGCCTGGCTCACCTTGCCGGGGACAAGGGTTCGCCGTGGTCCGCACGGACGTCCCGTTCCGAGCCGGAAGCACCTTGGTCCAGCAACGTCAGGAGTGCGGGCATGAGCACGGGCCGCACCACGAACGTGTCCAGCAGGATCCCGATGGCGACGGCCATCCCCATCTGAGTCAGCGGAACGAGCGGCAGGACGGCCAGGACGAGAAACGTGGCGGCGAGCACCACTCCCGCACTGGTGATCACTGTGCCGGTGGAGGCCATGGCCCGGTGCAGGCTTGTGCTGCACGCGTGACGCCTGCGCTCCTCGCGGTAGCGGTGGAGCAGGAAGATGCTGTAGTCGACGCCCACGGCCACTACGAACACGAAGGCGAACAGCGGGATGCGGGGCTCGATCCCGCCGAAGCCGAACACGTACCGGCTCAGCGCGAAGGTGAGGCCTGCTGCCGAGAGGGATGTGAGGGTGACGGTGGCCAAGAGCAGTCCTGCGATCTTCCAGGAGCGCAAGAACACCACCAGGACGGCTCCCACCACCAGGAGGATGGCGGGGACCGTCACCATGAGGTCGTGTTCTGCCGCATCCTGTGCGTCGACCGCTTCTGCCGCGGTGCCACCGACGAGGGCGGAGGCGCCCACAGCGTCGCTCAGGGTTCGCCTGAGCGAACGTACGGCGTTTTCGGAGGCGCGGCTGAAGGGCGCTGCCCTCAACTGCACCTCGTAGAGGTCCCATCCGTCGGTGCGCCCGGTCCTGTCGACCGCGGTCACCTGAGAGTGTCCGGCGAGTGCGGTGCGGGCCTGGCGCGCAGCCGAGGGGCGCACGGCGACCACGGCCGGCTCGACGGGGCCGGTGGGGAAGTGCTCGGTGAGAACGCGCAGGCCCGCCACGGACTCCGGCTGGTCACGGAACTGGTCCACGGAAGACAGGCCCCACTGCACCGCCCCCACTCCCTGCGCGAGGCCCAACAGCAGGGCGCCGCTCACGAACGCCGCGCGGACCGGCCGCCGTGTGACCGCGCGGGAGACCTTCTCCCACAGCTTGGACATCGAGCCGGCCCGGCCGGCCTGGGGAAGCGACGGCCAGAACATCCAACGCCCGCTGATCAGGAGGAGTGCCGGCAGCAGAGTCAGCATGACGACGGAGGTCGCCACCACCGACAGCGCGAGTGTGGGCCCCAGCCCCCGGGTCTCGGGCACGGATGTGAGCAGCAGGCACCAAACGCCCCCCACCACTGCTGCCGCGGAGCACAGCACGGACCTCGCCGTGCGCCGTACTGCTCGGCTCATCGCCGCGAACGGGTCGTCTTGTGCGGCGAGTTCCTCGCGGAATCTGGCCACGAGCAACAGCGCGTAGTCCGTGCCGATACCGAAGACCAAAACGGTAAGGATCTTCCCGGTCAGGTCCGAGTAAGTACCGCCGAGAGCGCCGTACAGGGCGATCGCCGCCTGCGCGACGACGAGGGCTGCCACGACGGAGACGAGCGGCAGGATCCACAGCACCGGACTTCGGTAGGTCAGGATCAGCAGCAGGACGACCACGCCGACGGTGGCCAGCAGCAGCCGCGTGTCCGTTCCTGCTTCCAGCTGGTCGGCGTCCACATCCAGCGCCGCCTCTCCGGTGACGTAGGTCTGCAGGCCGTCGGGAGCCGAGGCGAGCTGCCTGCGCACGGTGTCGACGAGACGGTCTGTGTCCGTCGCGGACGCCGTGAAGGCGGCGATGGTGCCGTCGGCCGCGAGGGTGATGGCGGACGTTCCCTGCCGCCCGGACACCGCAGCTGCCGTACGACGACGGAGGTGGTCGAGCCATGAGCGATCCGTGCCGCGCAGACCGCCAGGACGCGCAGCCACGACGGCTGCCGCCTGTTTCCCGACGCCTGCCGCTTCGGTGCCCTCCACCAGCTCGTGCACACGCGTACTGTCCGCGCCGCTCACCAGCTCCATCGAGGCCCCGTCGGACTCGTACGCCCCCATACGGTCGGCAGCGGGCCACAGCGCTGCCAGAGCAGCCAGCCACAGCCCGAAGACGGCACAGGCCAGCAGACGCTTCCGCGAGATCACACCCTTTGTGTTCATAACAAAGGACGCTAGGCACCGGTGTTTCGGCTGACATCGCTCGTCGGAGGGGTTCCCGCGGTGGTGCCGTGGGGTGAGTGGCTCAGCCTGTGGTACCAGTCCCGACGCCGGTCTCGTAGGCGAAGATCACTGCCTGGACACGGTCGCGCAGATGCAGCTTGGCCAGGATGTTGCCGACGTGAGTCTTCACCGTGTGCTCGCTGAGGGTGAGCGTCGCGGCGATCTCCGCGTTGGTGAGCCCGCGCGCCACATGGGCGAGCACTTCCCGTTCCCGCTCGCTGAGCACAGCGAGTTCCGGCGGCGCAGCGTGGGTCCGAGTCGGTGCGGTGCGCACGTACTCCGAAATCAGTTGCCGGGTCGCCCCGGGAGAGAGCAGCGACCGCCCTGCCATCACCTCCCTCACTGCCCTGATGAGGTCCGTGCGCGGTGAGTCCTTGAGCAGGAAACCGCCGGCGCCTGCTCGGAGGGAGTTGAACACGTGCTCATCCTTGTCAAAGGTCGTCAGCATGATCACCTTCGACCGGGGGGAGGCGAGGAGGACTTCCGCGGTGGCTGCGATTCCGTCGAGCAACGGCATGCGTACGTCCATGAGTACGACGTCCGGCTGGTGCTGTCCGGCCAGCGACACCGCTGCCAGTCCATCACCGGCCTCGGCCACTACGGTGATGTCGGGCTGGGACTCCAGGATGAGTCGCAGGCCCGTACGGACGAGCTCCTCATCGTCGACGAGCAGTACCTGGATCACCACGGATCAGCCTCTCTGCACCTGCGGGACGACCAACTCGACACTCCACACATCGTCAGTGTGATCGATGTGAACCCGGCCTCCGACGCTGGCGGCCCGCTCCCGCATACCCCTCAGCCCGTGGCCCCGGCCCCGGCCGGTGAACGCGGAGCCGCTCGGCAAGGGGTTGGACACTTCAAGGCGAACCCCGGAGTGATCCTCTGCGACCAGGACCTTCACGGGGCTGCCCGTCGCGTGCTTGAGCGCGTTGGTCAAGGACTCCTGAGCGACTCGGTAGACCGCGAGTTGCGCGGCGGGGCTCATGTGGCTTTCGACCACGCCGGAGAGGGTGACCTCCATTCCGGCTTCCCGCACGGCCTCGATGAGCGCGGGAAGGTCGGACAGACCGGGAAGGGGGCGGCGCTCCTCGCCGGCGTCGGCATCCGGTCGCGATCCGGTGTCGGCTCCGTCCTCGTGCCGCAGCACTGCGAGCATGCCGCGCAACTCGTGCAGGGTTCGCCGACCCCGCAGGGAGATCGAATCGAAGATCGCGCTGGATGACGGGTGTGCGTCGGCGGAGGCCGCGGCACCGCCCTCGGCCAGCACGACCATCCCGCTCACCGAGTGAGTGAGCAGGTCGTGCATCTCGCGGGCGATGCGGGCCCGTTCCTCCGCGGCCGCGCGACCGGCCTCCGCCTTCAGCAGGCGGTGCTGGGAGTCCTGGCGTGTCACGGCGTCCTTGAGCGCCCGCAGGCGATAGCGACTCACCACGCCGAGGAGCCAGGCCACCACGATGATCAGCCACGTGTAGGCCACCTCGATGAACGTTGTGGCGGCCTCGCGGCCGAGCAGCACCGCCGGGACCATCACCACCGCCACCCCGAGAACCAGCGCCGCCTGCCAGCGGCGGGCGTACGCGGCAGCGGCGTGAATCGCTGTCAGTGCACCCAACGGTGCAGGAGGCGCCGGCCAGGCCGCCAGTCCGTAGATGAACGCACTTGGGGCGACGACGACGTTGACGGCGAACGGAGCCCTGCGCCGAGCGGCGACGGGCAGTGTCTGACCGGCAGCCGCCACATACGCCCAGGCCGGCACATGGCAGTCGCAGTCCGCCGACTGGTACCGGAGCACGAGGGCAGAAAGAGCGAAGAGCACCAGCGCCAGCAGCACATCACCTGCCAGAGAATGCCGTCGTCCCCACTCCGAGCAGCGCGTCAGGACACCCGCTCGCATCACTCCCACCACCTGGCCTCGTCAGTGAGCGCACGGCACGGCTCCCTGCCCGTGCAGTCGGCGAACCACTGTACTGGCGGGGCTCGGTACGCCGGCAGCGGTGCGTGGCTGGGCCGATGATGTTGGCTGTCTTGCACCGGACGGGGCGTCAGCCGGGTGCCATAACGGTCCAGCGTTTCGGGACCAGGGTGAAGCCCCTGGTCCCGGGGCGCGGGCGACGATTTCCATGCCGGTGCCCAACGCGGAGGCGACGCGTACCGCTCCTACGACCGGGATCTGACTCCGAGCGGGCTCCGCGGCCGGCCCCTCCTCAGCCCTACCCGTACGTACGTCTGCCAGCGCACCCGCGTTGGGCAACCCGCGCGCGCCAGGCGCGCGAGGCGGATCTCCCGCGCCTGGCGCGCCGATGCGAGCTTCACGACACAGGGCCGTGGTGATGGCCGTTCGGCCGTGCTGTCGGCCTTGGAGCACGCGCTGGAACAGCCAGCCGGGCGTATTGTCCCTATGTGGGTGACCTGTGGTGTGGCTGGTGCGGTGGGAAGTTCACCGAGGCTGAGCCTTGCGCGTGTTCGCTTGTGCAGGCCGGCGCAGCGACAGGCGGCCTGGTGGGTCCGACGCCGGCGGCAGGAGAAAAGGCCAGCGTGGTCGGTGATGGTGGCGGCCAGTGACGAGCTGCTGAAGCACGTCATGAGCGTGGTGCCTGCCGCCCGCCACCGTGCCTGCGCCAGGGCGGTCTCCCGCCCGCTGCTGATCAGGGTTACGGCAGGCCCACCAGGCCCCAGCCGCGACGGGCCGTCTCCCGTGCCACCTCGGCCCATTCGCGCAGTAGCGCGGTAAATCCCTCGAAGGTGTCCGGGCGTCCTGCCCAGCCCTCGCACTCCGCGCTGAACGGCCTGCGCAACTCCTCCAGACGCGGCTCCACCCGCTGCCAGGCATGGACCTTGCCGGGCACCACCTCCGGCGGGCAGACGAGGAGAGTGCGCGGGTGCCAGCGGTCGGTGGCGGGCGGGAAGACGCCCCCGCCGGTCAGCGCAGGATCAACGGCCGGATCCGCGTCCCAGATCAGGCCGCCCAGGAAGCAGTCCATCGCCTCGCGCACGGCGGTGTCGACCAGTGAGCGCATGTCGGCCCAGGCGTCGCCTGCGTGGGCATGCGGCCTGTAGGAGCCGCTGGTGCTGTAAAAGCGGTACTCGGCGCACCACACCGACTCCTGATCCGGCGGCCACACCCAGCCTTTGGCCAAGCCGTACGTGGAGAGATA